>DFYU01000009.1 GCA_002383415.1 Geobacter sp. UBA4074 | reverse complement strand
ACACCGCAGGCCAGACACCCTTTCAGAAAATCTCGACGTTCAATCATGGTACACGTTCTCCTTCCCGTGGATATCGGATCAGTGGTGCGCCGGCTTAGGCTTGGCAGGCGTCTTGGGTGCGTATTTACCTGCCTTGAAGAGCGAATCGCCGCTATCGTTACGCAAGTGACAATCCTGACAGCCGGTGGGGACCGACATCTTCTGGTGACAGCCCATGCAACCAATATGATAGGCCGCCTTCAGGCCGGGCTTGTCACGGTGATAGATCGGCGGTTGCTGGTCACGCTGCTGCTTGAGCGCCTCCGGGGTAAATGGTTCGGCCAGATGGCATCCCTTGCAGCTCACCACCGCCTGGGCACCGCTGTTTTTATGACAGCGGGCGCAGTTGGGGTCGGCAACCTGGGCGCCGGTAGTGTGGTGGTGGCAGAGGCCGCAGTCCTTCAGCGTGTTGATATGGGCGGCGTGATTGAAACTGACCGGACCATAATACTTCTGGATCGAATTGATGGTGATCTGGTCAGGAATCCCGACGCCGAAACAGACGCTGGCCGCCAGCAGGCTAAGTACCCCGGCAAGTGCCATAATCATCAGTCGCTGTGCTGCATGCATAATCCCTCTCCTTAAGAAATGTCCGGCACCATACTGCCGATGCCGTGGTTAGTGTGCAGACCCGTGACGGCGGATCTAGTGGTTCGACTGACGTGCGGCATCGCCTGAGCGGTGCAGGTACCTGAAAAAGAGCGGAAAACCCACGAAGAACGCAACGCAGATCAGATACTCAACCGTCTTGATGTACTGGTAAAAATCCACCAGCGTGTAGACCGACTTCACCTGCCCGATTGCACCGAATAACTCTGACATCTCTGTATCCTCCTCGTTTTTTTAGGAATGCCGCATCGTATCGAAGGCGCAGGCCACGGCCTGGCGCAGTTCTTCCCTGTCTGCCGGATCGATCGGCTTGAGCGAATGATAGAAAATCCCCTCTTTGCGCATCTTACGGATCACCGGCAACGAGGTCTCATCAGAAACCAGGATGATGGTCAGATCGCGACTACACTTCTTAAGCAGCGGAATCAGCTCTGCGGCGGCCAGTTCATCGAACTCGCTGCTTAAGAGCACAACTTGCGCCGATTTTTTCAGGATGCCATGCAGCACATTGGCAGCCGAGGTGGTCACCATCACATTGTAGCCGGCCTCGATGCAGAGATCGGCCAGCACCTTGCGGGATTCAACATTCTCGTCTGCTATCAGAACACCTTGCATAACCTGACCACCTTCTCGTCCCGACTGGTGTTTGCACGGGTCTCACGCTCATAGAGCATGCATCGTGCCAGCACGGACGCGGCTGTCCAATCAGTTTACAACCGGCTGTTATCATGCGTTTTATTCGGATATCTGCATCATTCCATACTCGCAGTAGCGGACCGCAGACTGTATACAGCAGCCATACACCACCACCAGCCGGCATCGCGCTCAAAGCCGGCAACAAAGATGTAACCAGCTTGAATTGCTTCACTTGTTTATGCCGTATACAAAATATATACGTGCCTCACAGACGTATGCTGAACCAAAACAGTAAAAAAAATCCCTCCCCGAAACATCGGGGAGGGATCAATCTGCTGCTGCGTAAAAGGGAAAAGCTAGTTGGCTGTACTCGGCAGCACTACCTGTTTGCGGGCCATATCCACCACCGGCAGGGTGGGTACCTTGCTGATGCCGTAATCACGAGCCAGGTCAATATCTTTCGGCACGGCCCCCAAAAGCGCCTCAGCCACCTTCTGGTCAGCCTGACGGTAGCGTAGCACCGCCTCCACCGTCACCTTGCGGCTTGTCTTGGGTACCTGTACACCAAACCAGGCATCTTTGTACCCCTTGGGCGGAATAGTTTCATGGCTTGAGAATGCGGTCACCACCCAGGGGTCAATGGCAAAGTGCATATCGCTACCCATGCCGTCGGAACTGAACTTGCGTACATCTGCCGGCAGCCTGCCGTCCTTACCGATGGCACCGCTGGTCATCACCAGCCTGCCCTTTTCATCCTTAACCCTGAGCTCAAGCCACATCTGCCGCACATTGGTCAGCGAGGTGGGCAGGTTGTGGCCGGCCCGGATATTCTTGACCCGCACCTTCACCTCAGCCAGCCGTCCCTCACGATACTGCGGCGATATCTCAATCTCTGCCGCCTTCTGCAGCCGCTTGACCGCCATATCGTACTGCTTCATCAGCCGGGCGGCCTGTTCCTTGTCGCCGGCCTTCTTGGCCGCCTCCGAGGCCAGGAAATAGAGCAGATAGTTGGCGCCGTTGAAATAGTGGCGATACTCGCTGCGCTGCGGCTTGGTCATGCTGTCCGCACTCTTTACAAAGGTGTCATGCCCCACCATGTGGCAATCCTGGCAATGGATATCCTTCTGGGCGTAGGGGCTGTGCTTCCACTCCAGATAGGTGGCCTCCAGCGGGTAATGTTTGTCGTAGTGATACACCTGGTGACAGGAAGCGCACAGGTCGGCCTTGGGATGAAAATCGGTCTGCTTGCAGTCGTGGAAACCGCCGCCGCAGCCCTCAGCCGGGGCATGGGGGCCACGCTTGACCAGCACCGGCCCATCCTTGCCGTCCTCACCGGGACGCAGAGCCAAGGAACCGTTTTGTGGCTCCTTGCTGGGGGTCTTGCAATGGTGCAGGCTGCTGACCGAATGGCAGATATCGCAGGAGACACCTGCCTTGGCCACTGCAGAAAGCCCGCTCACACCGGGACTTTTCACCTCACCGGTCACCGTAGCCGCCGGGGTGTGGCAGCTGGCACAATGACGGGCAATGCCGCTGCCCACCGCCTTAACCGCCTTGTTGTACTCACCCTGGTAAACCGGATCGATAAAGGCCAGGCTGTGCAGTGAGCCGTGCCACTCCTCGTACTGCTGCGGATGGCAACCGGCGCAGGTTTCCGGCTCGGTAAAACTGGCCGAATTTTTTTCATAGACCATCAGCGAGGGGTACAACTTGAAAAAATCCCGATCCACATGAAAGACCGACGAACCACCCGACGCGGTGGCACCAGCGACCGCAACGACCATGAGCAAAAGGCAGCCCAACACCAACGGTTTCAGCAAGCTTCGCATCGCACTCTCCTCCTTACGCAGGTTGTTCGGTCAGCTCCGCAGTGTCGCAACCAGCCGTTGGGGAATCAGCAGCATCCCCATGGCATCATAAATACTGCGGGCGACCACGTCGGCATGCTGGATGGCGCTGACCGCACTGCCCTCTCCTTCCAGCACTGCAATCCCCAGGCGAGCCGTCTGCAGCATCAGGCGATCATTAGCGCCGTTGCCCACGGCAACCACCCGATCCGCCCCCAGTGACCTGACGTACTGTTGTTTCTGCTCGGCCTCGTTGCCGGCCTCAATCACCTGCACCACACAGGGCAGTCCGGCAAGCTCAGCGGCAACACTGCCGCAGGTATCGGCAGTCAGCACGTGTATGGCATACTGCGCGGCCAACTCCTCAAAGGTACGGTCAAGGTTGGACAACAGCTTGCCATCGCGGGCGATAGTGCCGTTAAAATCCAGTACGAGATAGGCAAGGTCAAGCTGGCCGCATCCCGGAATCGAAATCTGCATGGTGACACTCCCCCTGCCCTGCTACAGGGCTGTTTGACGCATAGTCTAGATACGGGCCACAAACAATGACCACCCCAGCGCAGCAATGGTCGCCCCTGCACAGGTCAACGCCAGCAGATGGTGCAGGCTGGTTTCACGGCGTCGCTCCTGGTAACCCAGCAGCATCCCCAAGCCGATGCCGGCCACCAGGCCACCGCCATGGGCCCAGTTGTTGATACCGGGGAACAGCAGGCCAAACAGAAACAGGCCCACCACCCAACCAGACACCTCACGGTAGACCGCCGAGCCGTAGCTGCCGCCCCGACTTTTACCAAAATAGAGCAGCGCACCGATCAGACTGCACAGGGCAGCCGAGGCGCCCACCGTAAACGGCACTCCGGCCCAGTACGAAACCCCGTAGCCGCAAACGCCGCCCAGGGTATAGATACTGAACATCCGGCTGGCGCCGTACTCCGTAACCACCCACGGCCCCACCTGACGCAGGGCCATCATGTTGAACAACAGGTGCAGGATGCCGCCATGCAGGTAATTGGCGCTGAGCAGCGTCCAGAAACGGCCATAATAATCGATGGGGATCACACCGGAGGCGCCCAGCATCAGCAGGCTGTTGTTGCCCGGCGACAGCAGGCTGCCGCCCGGATCAAGCTTGCGGCTGAGCATAAGCGACAGGGCGTAAAAAAGCAGGTTAAGCGTCAACAGCGCCGCCAGGGTCCAGCTTGCGGCGGAGGAACCGCCCATCGCCCCCACCAGCCGCCACCAGGCCGACGAACGGGCGGTGCCGCACCATGAGCATACCGCTTCTTCACTGCCGATCAACCGCCTGCATTTGGGACAAAGTAGTGCGCGAGCCGACATCAACCACCGCCTGACCATCTCTAAAGTGTCCCTCGTGCAAACAGGGAGCCTGCCAATCATGCAGACTCCCTGAGCGCAATGCAACCGAAAAACCTTAGTGCGACGCGTCCTGCAGCGTGTCTTTCTTCATCAGGTAGCGGTAAAACATCGGAAAACCGACAAAGAAGGCAACACAGATCAGGTACTCAACCGTTTTGATGTACTGGTAAAAATCCACCATCGTGTACACCGACTTGATCTGTCCAATGGATGCAAACAGTTCTGTCATGACCATCTCTCCTTTCTATGCCTACTTGCCCTGCACGGTTGCGCGTGCCGTTTTCTCTTTAGCTGCCTCGGCTGCCCCCTTGATCATGCCGTACAGGCTGATAATGGCAGGCACCGTCTGCACCACCACCACCAGGGCCAGGAAGCCGGCAAAGGCCAGCACCAGGATGCCGCTGTTATAGGTCAGGCTGGTATCCACCTCACTGGCGGCGGCAGAGGCGAAGGCCGTGCTCAAGCTGGCCAACAGGACGAACAGGGTGTTAAGTGCGGTGATCCGTTTCATGGTCGTACTCCTTTCATGGTTAGCAATAACAGTGCTTGGGACGTTTCAGGGCGCAGGCAACCACCTGTTTCAGTTCCTCGCGATCTTCGGGCAGCACCGGTTTCAGTAAGTGATAGAAAATTCCCTCTTTGCGCAGCTTTCGGGTAAGTGGCGGTGAGATATCGCTGGCCACCACCACAATCGCCAGGTTCCGGCAGCAGCGTTTCAGCAGTGGTATCAGATCCGAGGCCGGCAGTTCATCAAAACAGCTTCCCAGCAGAATAACCCGTGCAGTCTTCTTGAGAGCGCCCTGTAGCAGGCAGGTGATGCTGGTGCCCACGGTTACCCGATAGCCGGCCTCGGTGCACAGATCAGCCATAATGGCGCGGTTTTCCAGATTCTCGTCCGCAATCATGATCTCATGCATGGCATCCCCCCTCATACCTTGGGCAGATGGTGGGTTTCGTGGTGACCGCTGAACAGACCTTTGAGCAACGAGGCAAACAAGATCATGGCCGGCACCGCCTGCAGCATGATGATCATCACCCCGAAACCGATCAGCGACCAGGTCAGCAGACCGCTGCCCTCGCTGGCAAGTCCACTGGTGGCTGCAAAGGCTGCCGATGCGCCGGCCCCAAACAATGCAATAGCTGTTTTTACGATCGTGGTTTTCATGACTTCCTCCTTGACTGCATCCTGTGTTTCAGATGGATGATCAGGATAGAGCATAGAGGGTGCCAAAACGCTCAGCACGACCAAATAAAATCATAACTATCTGTTTTTACTGCAACTCATTTGAGAGTTTCAAGGAAGGACAGAGCTAAAGAGCAGGCGGGGTTTGTATGAAAATACTATGCAGTCACCAGGTGCAGCAGGCATCAAAACAAGCATAACAGCATGAAATTAGATTGTTTTGCTATTTTATACAGCTGCCACTGCTGTATGGGGGTTATATGCAGGCGGTGTTAGCGCAACGGCAGGTACACCGAGATGGTGGTACCTACCTCCAGCGTCGAATCAAGCGTAATGAAGCCGCCATGCTGCTGCACGGTGCCGAACACCATCGACAGCCCCAGGCCGGTGCCCTGGCCGATCTCCTTGGTGGTGAAAAACGGGTCAAAGATATTCTGGCGAATCTCATCAGGGATACCGCAGCCCTGGTCACTGACGCTAAAACAGGCAAAACGCCCTGTCGCATTGCAACCGTGGGCCAGCAATTGCTCGGCATCAGGCTCAGCAAGCGCGGTGCTCATTGTGATCAGACCTCCCTGCGGCATGGCATCCCGGGCATTGGTCAGTAGGTTAAACAATACCTGCTGTAGCAGCGTGCTATCGGCGGCCACCGGCAACGGCTGCGGCCAGGGTGCAAACGACAGCTGGTGAGTCTTGGGCAACAGCTTCTGCCCCAGCAGCAGGGCATCGCTTAAAAGCTGATTCAGCTCCAGCGGCTTGATCCGCATAAACTGCTTGCGACTGAAGGCCAGCATGCTGCGGGTCAGGTTCGAGCCCCGCTCCACCGCCTGCAGCACCTCTTCCAGGCTGCTGAACAGCTCATCGTTTTTCTCAAAACGGTCCATCACCAGCCGGGTATTGTTGGAGACGATCTGCAGGATGTTGTTAAAATCGTGGGCTATGCCGCCCGAAAGCTGCCCCACCGCCTCCATCTTCTGGGCCTGACGCAGCTGCTCCTCAATCTGCAGTTTCTCGGTGATATCCACAAAACTGCAGACCATACCGATGGCCCGTTCCCCATCGCGCATCGGCAATACGCTGTAAGAAACCGGAAACGAGCTGCCATCACGGCGCCAGAACAACTCGTTTTCCACCACCCCCACCACCCCGGTCTCGCTCATCCGGTGGGCCGAACACTCCTCTGCCGGATAGTGACTGCCATCGCGCCGGGTATGATGCATCAGGTTGTGCATCTGCTGCCCCAGCAGCTGATCCGGCGTATCAAAACCCAGCATGAGGGCACAGGCCTTATTGGCCAGCGTACAGCAGCCATCCTGATCGGTACCGTAAATCCCCTCCTGGGTCGAATCCAGCAGCAACTGGATCTTGTATAACTGCTGTTGCTGGTTGTAATCGCTTTGCAGCTGCCGCCGCCGGGTCACCGCAAACAGCAGGCAGACCACCGTCATCAGCACAAACAGCAACAGCCCCACCGGCAGCAGCGATCCCAGCAGGTGCTCGTGCAGCTGGCTCAGCAGAAGGTCGTCGGCGCTTACACCGATCTGGGTCAGAAAGGTCTTATGGGCGCGGTCATCGATCTGGAACAGGAACAGCATGCCGGCCACATAGACCACGGCAGCGGGGATAAAACGGTGCAGGAACAGGCTGAACAGCGAAGGCAGGGCTTTCATGCAGACCTCGCAGCGGTTGCAGGTGGTGATTTCTACCGGTTTTTGCCGGCCATGGCCGGACAGAGGGACCTGGTCAGACAGCCAGTTGTTTCAAGCGTTGTAAGGTATCAGGGAATTTACGCACCAGGAGAATCAAGGCAGCTGCCTGATCATTAGGTTTGGCACGGCCCTGCTCCCACTTTTCAAGCGTACGTGGCGAAACGTGCAGTTCATTGGCAAAGACTGGCCGAGAGAGGTTCAGCTTCTCCCTGGTGTCCCTGATGACCTCCGGTGTTACCTCGGGCACGGCCCTGGTTTCAACCGTATAGGTCTTCAGGGTAATTTTACCTTGTTTCCATTGGTTAAGCTCATCAAATGCCTGCGACAACTCGTCGAACAGGCGCTGTTTTTTCTGTGTATCAGCCATTATTCCAATCCTCCACAATCCTCTTCAGCATCTTTACTTCAGCCGGGCTCAAATCCTCAAGCTCGTTCTTGGCATACAGCGTCAGCATCAAAAAACGAGAAGCCGTTACCTCAAGGTAATAAATGATTCTTACGCCACCACTCTTGCCACGCCCCTCAGCCTTCCAGCGTATCTTGCGGACCCCTCCGCTTCCTTTAATAATATCGCCGCACGTCGGCCGAGCCAGCAGGTACTTCTGAAGCTTCAGATATTCCTCATCTGCTAGGTATGCAGGCAACTTCTTGGTAAAAAGCGCAGTCTCAACGAATTCCATGCTTAACCATACCCATTTGGCGTACACTTATCAAGCAGCTTTTTGTACACGGTATTTCTTTTGGAACTTTAAGCGCAAAACAAAAAGGGCGGGTCATTACGACCCGCCCTAACAACGCTTTTACTTTTTTACTGTTTTTCAGCGTTGATGCTACTGACCAACGGATAACTATCTGGATGCAGGATACACTCCAACTCAAGATCAACATCAAGATCAGGCCAGTAGAGATGTTCTGGCGAGGGCATTTCTACGTGCAGTATTTTGCGCACCGGAGCATCCTGAAACCACGGAAATTGCTTGAATGGCAAAAAATGTTCCTGTCCATGAACCAACAGCCAGACGCCATTCCCCGAAATATTGGTGATCTCAGCTCCCAAAGTGCTTGTGCCTGGTTGAACAGATTTCATCATATCGGCCGGGTCTTCGAAGGTGAGGGTAAACTCAGGCGTAAGGGGTTCAGTCTGGTCAACCTGCCGAGCTAGAGCCTGCCCTCGATTGAAGAACGCTTCAACAGAACCGGTGTTAACAATGGCGTTGTTCATGCGGCCTGCAACTGTTCCCTGCCGGCAAACATGGCTTCAACACTTAAGTGATAATCAATGTCGGGCCATTCGATACCGGTATTCCGGCAGATAAAGGTGTAATGCTTCAGTTGAGCAAGTGTTGCTTGCTGTAACTCAGGGTACCATTCCATAGGCGTGGAAAGAATTCGGCGATCGGCAAGCTCAACATGCAAATACTGTTCGTCAAAATGAACGGCTTTAGCGCTTATTGAAGTATTCATGCCAGCACCTCACAAAATCAGTCCGGTGTAGTTTCACAATGTTCATCACTTTCTTCAATTCCGGCTTCTTAAAACAACTTTCAACAACATCCAAAGCAACTAAATCTATTTTGGCATAGCCATCACCACGAGCAACATGAATATGCATGGGCAGGTGTTCGTTTGCGTAAAAGAAAAACTTGAAACCATCTTCAATAAGCAGGGTTGGCATGGTGTTACCATAGCTTATTCCTACGTGACCGTCAATCAGGCAACAAAAAAGGGCGGGTCCGAAGACCCGCCCTACACCACAGCATGAACTGCCTGCTACGTCTTAGAAGTGCACCTCGAAGGTACCATAGATGTCATGGGCCTTGTCGACCGGAGCCTGCAGCAGCATTTCGTTGCCATTCAGCTTGGAGATCTCCAGAGGCTTGCCGACCCAATTGTTGCTGCCAGTGTACTTGAAGTCATAGTACTGGTAGCCCAGCTTGAAGAAGGCCTTGGCAAAATAGGAGGAGACCGGCTTCAGGTTCAGCTCCTGGATGACGTACGGCTCGAACACATGACCACGGGTACCGACCTTGCTGGTCCACATATCGTCAGCAGCAGGGGAGAAGGTGATCCAGTTCTTGGAACCCCAGTTGTACTCGAAACCGAGCTTGGTGCGGCTGGGCAGGTCATAGCGGATACCGGCGAAGACGGCATAACCGGTCTTATCCTCAGGGGCCTCGGGGTTGAATACGCCGCCGGTCAGCAGGCCCTGGAACATAGCGTTTGCAGAAACATTGTTATTGGGGTTGGTGCGGCTCAGACCGCCGTCCACGAAGAAGTTCAGGTCGCCGGGGCCGACCTTCTTGAGGGTCGACATGGCGCCGATGCCATACCAATCGATGGAACCCAGGTTGGTGGAAGGAGCGGTGTTACCAAAGGCGCTGTTCTCCATGTAAGGGAAGTCAAAGATGTTGAAACCACGGTTCCACTGCAGCCAGACCCGCAGCGGGTCGGTGTCGACCGGGATCACGGCCACGCCCAGCATGTCGGTGTCCTTCAGGCTGTTGGTGGGGGTTGCACGATAGCCGGAGTCAAAACCACGGCCGTAGCAGACCTTGGCGTAGAAACCGGGCAGCATCTCGATGTCCGGGGCATAGCCCAGGGTCATGCCGTCAAAAGCATAGTTAACCAGCAGGGCCGGAGTACCGCCGTTGCCGGGACGCTCGTTGTTGCTCTTCAGGTTGGTGGGGGCGCCATCGGTGGAGGGGCGACGGCCAATGGACAGCCAGATCGGCTGATCCATGATGTTGCTCCAGGTGGCATAGGCCCGATCAACGTTCAGCTTGCTGTCGGAGGGGATGTGGCCCAGGGTGCCGTCCATCACGCCAACCCGGTCTGAAAAATAGCCTTCGCCGGTCACTGCATCGTCATTTTGGGAACCAAACACCTTGTACATGCCCAGCTTAACGTTAACGGTCACATCCTGGGTAGCCTTGGCCTTCAGATCAAGATTAAACTTGTTGGTATAGATGGTCTCGTTTTTCGGCTTATAGGCTGGAACCTGCTGACCAAAAGCAGCGAGTGCACCGAGCATTGCGGCATTATCAGCAAGGAACTGCTGAGCCTGGGAAACGTTCTGTACATTAGACATATTGGCAGCAAAGGTCATCATTGCTCCCAAACTCGATTGCCAGTATGATGTTGCTGATGCCGCTGTCCAGTTCGCACCGAAGAAAGGTACTAGTGCTGCAGGCACAGTAGAGCCTGGATTGTTTGCAGGTACAAACAAGGAAAGACCAGTACCTGGATCTACTGCATTAAAAAAATTTGACTGCATGGTGTCCTGAGCATAAGCAAAGGTGTCAGGAGCGCTAACATACGCCTTAGTCTTGCCATGCAGACTGTCCATGCGGAACTGGTAGCTGCCGCCGATGG
>DFYU01000159.1 GCA_002383415.1 Geobacter sp. UBA4074 | reverse complement strand
CTGATGCTGCGTTACTACGAACTGCTCTCCGACCAGAGCCTGGCGGCGATCGAAAAGCTCAAGACCGGACTGGCCGACGGCTCGCTGCATCCGATGGCGGCCAAGAAGGCCCTGGGCCGGGAATTGGTGGACCGTTTCCACGGCGCCGGCCAGGGACAGCAGGCTGAAGAGAACTTCGTCAAACGCTTCAAAGAGAACGAGATTCCGGATGAGATGCCCCAGGTCAGCTACGCTGTTGGGGATTGCCCCCTATCGCTGGCCAAGGCCTTGACCGAGGCCGGCCTGACCAAGTCCAACGGCGAGGCCCGTCGTGCCATCGACCAGGGCGGGGTCAAGCTGAACAACGAGAAGGTCGGCAACGCCAATCTGGAGCTGACCACTGCAGGCGAGTACATCGTCCAGATCGGCAAGCGCCGCTTTGCCCGGATCGTGATTGCATGATACCAGTAAGCTGATAGACTGAACGAAAGGGACTGCCGAGGTGGTCCCTTTCCTGTTTGGAGTGTGTATGCAACAACGGATTGTAGGGCCGGAGACGGTCAGGATGCTGGAGTTGGGGCATCCCTGGGTGATTAGCGACAGCTTCACCAAACGCTGGCCCAAGGGACAGGTCGGTGAACTGGTACAACTGACCGACGAACGGGGCAAGCGCTTGGCCACGGCGCTACTGGACCCGGCCGACCGGGTGGTGGCGCGGGTGCTGTCCGCAAAACCGATGCAACTTGACCGGGCCTGGCTGAAACAGCGGCTGCAGGCCTCCCTCAGTCTGCGTGAAGGCTACCTGGACCTGAGCGATACCAACGCCTATCGGCTGGTGAACGCTGAGGGGGACGGCCTGCCCGGCCTGACCGTGGATCGCTACGCCGACTACCTGATGGTGCAACTCTACTGCGAAGGCTGGCGGCCCCATCTGAAGCTGATCACTGCTGTCCTGCAGGAATTGCTGCAGCCCACCGGCATCTATGAAAAGGCCCGTCCCCAGAACACTCGCGAGCTGGAGGCGGTCAGCGATTCGAAGGCCTATGGGCGCTTGCTGGCCGGCACCCCTGCCCCACAACGGCTGAAGGTACAGGAAAACGGGCTGACCTTTCTGGTCTCGCTGGAACACGGGCTCAACACCGGACTCTTTTTAGACCAGCGCCAGAACCGCCGCGACCTGATACCCCACCTAAGCGGCAAGCGGTTCCTGAATCTGTTCGCCTACACCGGCGCCTTTTCGGTGGCCGGCGCAGCGGCCGGTGCAGCCCAAGTCACCTCAGTGGATGTCTCAGCCAGCTACACCGACTGGAACCGGGCCAACTTCGAGGCCAACCGGCTCAATCCCAAGCAGCATCGCTTCCTGGTGGGAGATTGTCTGGCAAAGCTGGCTGAACTGGCCGTGGCCAAGGAGCAGTTCGAGGTCATCCTGATGGACCCGCCCTCCTTCTCCACCACCGCTAAGGGTCGTTTCACCACCCGGGGCGGCACCAGTGATCTGGTGGCGGCCTGCTTGGCGCTACTGGTCGATGGCGGACTGTTGATCTGCTCGTCAAACCACCAGAAGACCGACCTGGCCGACTACCTGAAAGAGTTGCGTCGTGGCGCTCTACAGGCCGGGTGCGAGCTGCGGGTGATCGAGCAGCAGGGCCAGCCCGCCGACTTTCCCTACCCGGTCAGCTTCCCAGAGGGGCGCTATCTGAAATACGTGGTCTGTGTAAAAGGCTAATTCCAATTCCATATCGCGGCCCTAGCTTCGTTGGCCGCGTCGTCAGCTCCTCGACGTACTACTGAGTACGCCTGCGTTGCTTCCTCCTTGCCGCCTTGCTAGCATCCGCGATCTGAAATTGAAACATGAAACAAGGGCTTGACCAGTGATATCACTATTGATACTGTAAGATCATGTCAACCGTCAGCGATATTATCACGGCTATGCGGAATAATCCTGGCGGGGTTCGTTTCAACGACCTGTGCAAGGTGTGCGACCATTATTTTGGTCAGTCACGGCAGACCAGCGGTAGTCATCGGGTCTACAAGACGCCCTGGAGCGGTGACCCGCGGGTGAATATTCAAAACGACAAGGGACGGGCAAAGACGTATCAAGTAAAGCAGGTGTTGCGGGCGATTGAACGGATGGAGGTTGAACATGGCACACAAGCATGATGACAAATATACCTACCGGGTAACCTGGTCAGAAGAGGACGGCGAATATATCGGGTTATGCTCTGAGTTTCCAAGCTTAAGCTGGCTGGCAGATAGCCAGGAAGCGGCGCTGAAGGGAATTCGTGGTGTGGTTGCCGAGGTTGTTGCCGATATGGTTGCCAACCACGAAGCAGTGCCAGAGCCGATCGCCATTCGTCAGTTTAGCGGTAAGTTTATGGTGCGGATACCTCCTGAGGTGCATCGTCACTTGGCGATGCAAGCGGCCGAAGCGGGTGTCAGCCTGAACCGGCTGGCCAGCGCCAAGTTGAGTCAAGCTGCGTAACTCTCACCCCAAAACGTGACTTTCAACATCGATAGACAGACGTCAGCCGAACCCTGGTTGCGGCAGCAGGCCCGCAGCGTGCAGAGCCGGCTGCTGACAGCCGTGCTGTGGGGACTGGCGGGTGGGCTGTTGATCATCCTGCAGGCCCGCTTGCTGGCTACGGTCTGCCAGCGGGTGGTGATTGACGGGCAGGGTTTGGCAGCGGTACAGTCACTCTTGGCCTGGGTGGCGCTGCTGGTGCTGCTGCGGGGACTGGCCAGTTATCTTGGTGAACATGCCGCAGTGCGGGCCGCAGCCGAGGTGCGCCAGCAGGTGCGTAGCCGGTTGTACCTGAGAATGCTGCAATTGAAGCCGACCGGTCAGGCCGGCGAAGTGGGCCCGTTAACCGAGGTGGTCACCGCCGGGGTGGAAGGGTTGGAGGCCTATCTGGCCCGTTTTCTGCCCCAGATGGCGCTGGCCGGTCTGCTGCCGCTGGCCATGCTGCTGGTGGTGCTGCCCAGCGAGTGGCGTTCAAGCCTGGTGCTGTTATTTTCGGCCCCCTTCATCCCGCTCTTGATGATCCTGATCGGCAAGGGCAGCGAGACCCTAAACCGTCGCCAGTGGGAACGCCTGTCCCGCATGGCCGGTCACCTGCTGGATCTGGTGCAGGGGTTGCCGGACCTGAAGATCTTTGGTCGGGCCAAGCGTGAGGCCGAGCTGGTGGCTTTAGTTTCGGACCAGTACCGCAGAGGCACCATGGCGGTGCTGCGAGTGGCCTTCCTGTCGGCCTTTACCCTGGAGTTTTTCGCCACGGTCGGCACGGCGGTGGTGGCGGTGCTGATCGGCTTTCGGCTGCTGGACGGCAGCCTGACCCTGCTGGACGGTCTGTTTGTGCTGCTGCTGGCCCCGGAGTTTTACCTGCCATTGCGTAACCTGGGCCTGGCCTACCACAGCCGGATGAACGGGCTGGCCGCTGCCGAGCGGATCATACCGCTCGTGGAGCAGCCGCTGACGGAGTTGGAGCAGGCTGGTAGCGAGCAGCCATCTAACCAAACACCTGAAATTCGCTGCGAATCAGTCACCTTCCGCTACGGTGGCCAGCGAGGCGGGGTGCAGGATATCTCGCTGACCATCCCGGCCGGCGGCCTGACCGCCCTGGTGGGGGCCAGCGGTAGCGGCAAGACAACCCTGGCCCGGCTGCTGCTGGGGTTGGCCCAGCCCGAATCCGGGACCATCAGTGTGGACGGCGTTGATATGTCAGCGCTGGATCAGGCGGCCTGGCGCAAGCAGCTGGCCTGGGTGGCCCAACAGCCGTTCTTCATCGCCGCTAGCATCCGCGAAAATCTGCTGCTGGGTGTCGATGACGCCGATCAAGCAGCCCTCCGCAACGCGCTGGAACAGGCGGCGCTCTGGCCGGTGATCGCCCATATGCCCGCTGGTCTGGAGACCGTGCTGGGCGATCGCGGTGCCGGACTGTCCGGCGGCGAGCTGCGGCGGCTAGCCCTGGCACGGGTGCTGTTGCGGGATGCGCGGCTGGTGGTGCTGGACGAACCCACCGCCGGCCTGGATGCCGAGAACGAACGATTGGTGCTGGATACGGTGGAGCGGCTGGCAAAGGGCCGGACGGTACTGATGATCTCCCACCGCGAAGCGGCCATCGCTCGCAGTTGCCGCGTGGTGGAGCTGGCCGACGGGCGCTTGCAGCGGATGGTCACTCCGCAGCAGTATCTGGGGGTGACGCCATGAGGGAGCTGTTGCGAATCCTGCAGCCGTCCCGTCACCAGTGGCGTTGGATGCTGGCCGGCATCGGTCTGGGCGTGGCGGTGATCGCCGCCAATACCGCGCTGATGGCGGTCTCCGGCTGGTTCATCGCCTCAATGGCCGTGGCCGGCGTGGCCAAGGTCTCCTTTAACTTCTTTTTCCCCTCAGCCGCCATCCGCTTGCTGGCGATCCTGCGTACCGTTGGTCGCTATGTTGAACGGCTGGTGACCCATGAGGCGGCCTTCCGGATACTGGCCGATCTTCGCAGTTGGTTGTTCAGACGGCTGATCCCGTTGGCTCCGGCCGGGCTGGAGCGCTATGCCAGCGGCGATCTGAGCGGACGGCTGCGGGCCGATATCGACAGCCTGGAGAGCCTGTATCTGCGGATCATCGCACCGATCTGCAGCGGCTTGGCCAGCATTCTGCTGGCCGGGCTGTTTATAAGCTGGTTCAGCGCTACGGCTGCCCTGGTACTGCTGGCGCTGCTGCTGGTGGCAGGTTTGGTGCTGCCGCTCTGGATGTTGCGGCTGGCAAAGCAACCGGGGCAGCAGTCGGTGGAACTGGCCGCTGCCTTACGCAACCAGGTCAGCCAGGGGCTGCAGGGGGCCGAAGAACTGCTGCTACTGGGGGCGAGCGAGCACCAGGCAGCGGAGGTGGAGCGGCTGTCCGCTGAGTTGATAAAGCGGCAGGTCAGCCTGGGACGCCTGGCCGGTCTGAGCGGGGCCGGTCTGGTCAGCCTGGCCGGGCTGGCCTTGGTGCTGGTGGCGCTGGTGCTGATTCCGGAGGTCAGCCAGCAGCAGGTCAGCGGTCCCCAGTTGGTGATGCTGCTCCTGTTCACGGCGGCGGTCTTCGAGGGGGTCGGGCCCCTGTCCCACGCCCTGCAGCTGCTGCCGGCCACCATTCAGTCGGTTGAGCGGATCCGGGAGCTGGCCGATGCCCCCCCTGCCCTGCCTGAGTCTGAAATATTCATACAACCGGAAGGGTATCGGATTGAACTGCAAGGGGTGAGCTGCAGCTATGGCGGTGGTCCGGCGGTGCTGGAGCAGTTCTGCTTGACCCTGGCCGAGGGTGAGCGGGTGGCGGTGGTGGGGGTCAGCGGTAGCGGCAAGTCCACCCTGGTGGAACTGTTGTTGCGCTTCCGTAACTATCAGGGCAGCATCACCATCGGTGGTGTCGAACTGAGGGACTGCGCAACCGACGAGCTGAACCGCCTGCTGGTGGCCCTGCCCCAAGCGCCGCACCTGTTCAACGCCACCATCCGCGACAACATCCTGCTGGGCCGGACGCTCAGTGATCAGCAACTGTCCGAACTTGTGGAAGATTGTGGTCTGGATGCCTGGATTGCCACATTGCCGCTCGGTCTGGATACCCCGGTGGGCGAGACCGGCAGCTCCGTCTCCGGCGGCGAGGCGCGGCGGATCGCCCTGGCCCGCACCCTGGTGACAGACGCGCCGGTTGTGCTGCTGGACGAACCGACCGAAGGTCTGGATGGCGCGACGGAACAGTTGGTGGTACAACGGCTGCACAAACGGCTGGCAGGCAGAAGCGTGCTGGTGGTGACCCATCGTCCGACAGTGCTGGCCCTGGCTCAGCGGGTGGTGCGGATCGGGTAATTATTCAAACAGGAGGAGAGTACATGGCAATTCTGATCAATTGGCTGCTGGCCGCCCTGGCGATCATGGCGACGGCCTACCTGCTGCCGGGCGTCAGCCTGTCCGGTTTCGTGCCGGCCCTGGTTACCGCTCTGGTACTGGGACTGGTGAACGCCTTCATCAAACCGGTGTTGTTGCTGTTGACCCTGCCGATCAACATCCTGACGCTGGGCCTGTTCACCCTGGTCATCAACGCCCTGCTGATTATGCTGGTCAGTAAGCTGGTGTCCGGTTTTCAGGTGCAGAGCTTCTGGTGGGCGTTGGGCTTCAGTGTGGTGCTGACCGTGGTCAACTGGGGCTTAAGCATCTTTAAGCAATGACCATCGAGATCAACGAGGCGGATATTCAGGTGGAGTTCTACCGGGGCTCCGGCCCCGGTGGACAACACCGTAACACCACCGATTCGGCGGTGCGGATCAGGCATCTGCCCAGCGGGATCGTGGTGCATGCCAGCGAAAATCGCTCCCAGCTGCGCAACCGCGAGGTAGCTTTGCAACGGTTGCGGGAGGCGCTGGAACGGCGCAACCGCACGGTGAAAAAGCGGATCGCCACCAAGGTATCCAAGGGGCAGAAGGAAAAACGGTTAAGCGAGAAAAAGATGGTGGCGCTGCGCAAGAAGCTGCGTAGGCCGGAAGAATAATCAGGACTTAGTCTGGCTTGCTGTTGCCGATGGCGGTGATGGTAACCAGCGTGTTGCCAGACGGCTTGCGGATCAGCACCTCGTCGTCCACCTTTTTGTGCAGCAGCGCCTGCCCCACCGGCGAATCAATGCTGATCTTGCCGGCTGCCACATCAAACTCGTCCGGTCCCACCAGCTGGTAGCAGCGCTCGTTGCCCTCTTCGTCCTCATAGGAAACCCAACAACCAAAACTGACCTGCCTGGGATTGGCCGGCAGATTAGCCACCTTGACCAGCTTGAGACGGGTGCCCAGGTGCTTGAGCTGGCGGTCGATCTCCCGCAGCCGCTTCTTGCCGTAGATATACTCGGCGTTCTCGGAGCGGTCCCCTTCGGCAGCGGCATCGGCAACACCCCGCACCACCTTGGGCCGTTCCACCCGCCAGAGCTGGTCAAACTCCTGCTCCAGCCGTTTCATGCCGGCTGCGGTTATCAGGTTGGTTTTCTGCATGGTTACATCAGGAACGAGGCGGCCAGCGTCTGCGCCTCGCCCTTTTCTTTCGTCACCATGCGGTGACGCTCCTCAGCCGGGATCACAGCAGCCAGCATTTCACGGGCGGCTTCCGGGCTGCCGGCAATGGCCGAGGCCATCTGGAAGATGATCGTCAATGGCAGGCCGGAGCGGTAGCCGGTCACCAGCTTGGCGATCTCGTCCTTGCGCTGCTCATCGTTCCAGCTTTGGTAGATATCTGCTCCCAGTGTATCGAACATCACGCCTCCCCGTGCACTTTCTGCTGGTAATACTGATAGTTGCCTTCATAGGTCCGCATCTCGCCGTGGTCCACCTCGATCACCCGGTCCACCAGTGAGCGCAGGAAGTGGCGGTCGTGGCTGACCAGCACCACCGTGCCGCTGAAGCGCTGCAGGGTGTCCAGCAGGATCTCGCGGGAGCGGATGTCCAGGTGGTTGGTGGGCTCGTCCAGCACCAGAAAGTTGACCGGGCGGGCAAACAGGGTGGCCAGCACTACCCGGCTCTTTTCTCCGCCGGACAGGTTCTCGATCCGTTTGTCCACCGCGTCGCCGGAGAACAGGAAGGCCCCCAGCAGGTTCATGATCACCCCGCGGTTGGCCAGCGGCAGCACCTCCTGCACCGTCTCGAAGATGGTCTTCTTCGGCTCCAATACCTCCATGGCGTGCTGGCTGAAATAGCCCAGTTCCACGTTGGCCCCCAGGGTGACCCGGCCGGCGGTCGGCTCGGTCTGTCCGGCCAGCACCTTGAGGAAGGTGGACTTGCCGGCGCCGTTGACCCCCACCACGGCGATCTTGGACCCACGGCGGATGATGCCGGAGACGCCTGAAAAGACCGGCGTGACCCCGCCCTCCGGCAGTGGCCATTCCTTTGCCAGCCCGTCCATCACCACCACATCGTCGCCGCTGCGGGGCGGCTCACTGAACTCGAATTTGACCAGTCGTTCCTCGGGTGGGATCTCGATCCGCTCGATCTTGTCGATCTTCTTGACCCGTGACTGGACCTGGGCGGCATGGGAGGCCCGGGCCGCAAAGCGGGCGATGAACTCCTCCTCCTTGGCCAGCATATCCTGCTGACGCTTGTGGCTGGCCAGCAGTTGCTCGCGGCGGATGTCCCGTTCCCGCTCGTAAAAATCGTAGTTGCCGTTGTAGGTGGTCACGGTCTTGTTGGCCACCTCGATGATGCGGGTTACGATTCGGTTCATGAAATCGCGGTCGTGGCTGGTCATCAGCAGGGCGCCGTCAAAGCTGTCGGCCAGCCACTCCTCCAGCCAGACGATCGACTCTACATCCAGGTGGTTGGTGGGCTCGTCCAACAGCAGCACGTCCGGTTTCAAGGTCAGGATCTTGGCCAGGGCGATCCGCATCTTCCAGCCGCCGGAGAAGGATTCCACCGGGTGGTTGAAGCGGTCCGGCCCGATGCCGAGACCGGTCAGTACCGTCTGGGCGCGGGTCTCCAGGTCGTAGCCGCCGCGATGCTCGAACTCCTCCTGGGCTGCGCCATAGCGCTCCAGCAGGGCCGCCATGGCGTCATCGTCCAGCGGGTCGCACATGGCCGCTTCCATTCGCTGCAGTTCTTCTGCCAGCTGCATGGTGGCGCTTGAGCCGGCCATTACTTCTTCCAGGGCGCTGCGGCCGGCCATCTCTCCCACATCCTGGGAAAAATAGCCGATGGTGGTTCGCTTGGCGCAGGTCATCTCGCCGCTGTCCGGCTCCTCCTCACCGGTGATGATCCGGAAGATGGTGGTCTTGCCGGCCCCGTTGGGACCCACCAGGCCGGAACGGGAACCGGGCAGGATCTGAAAGCTGGCATCGCGGAACAGCAGTTGTGAACCGTGTTGCTTCGTGATACTGGAGAGGTGGATCATGGGGAGACGGTCTGCTTTCNNCAAAAATTGGGAACTGTGCTGATAGCACGATTCACGATTGTATTCAAGGAATTGGATAGTTAGCGCAGGCGCAGCAGCTGGTAAAGCAGGGCGTCGATCTCTGCAACGACCTCAGCCGGCAGCTGGTCGATCTGCACGATGCGGGTCACCAGATCAGCCTGGATAAAGGTCGGCAGCAGTTTGAGGATCTCGCCGGCCTGCTCCGGCTCCAGCCGGGCCAACGCCACGGCGATGGTCTGGGGATGCTCCTGCAGCAAGCCTTTGGCAATGGCACGGTAGTTCATGGCAACCTCACGATGGTTGCCTATCATACGACGATTAGCAACACATGCAAGCAAGGATTTGACGAAATTATGGCACTTTTGACCCTGCGTGACATCAGCCTGGCCTTTGGCGGCCCCCCCCTGTTTGACGGTGTTACCCTGCAGATCGAGCCCGGCGACCGGCTCTGTCTGCTGGGCAGAAACGGCACCGGCAAATCGACCCTACTCAAGCTGCTGGCCGGTGAACTGCCGCCGGAAGGTGGTGAGATCATTCGTCAGCAGGGGCTGAAGGTGGCGCTGGTCTCCCAGGATATCCCGCAGGATATCAGCGGCACGGTTTTCGAGGTGGTGGCCCAGCACCCCCACGCCCAGGCGGATAGCGACCAATGGCAGCATGAGCAGCAGGTGGAGCGGGTGCTGAACCGGCTGCATCTGGATGGCGAGGCGCAGTTTGCGACCCTCTCCGGCGGTACCAAGCGGCGGGTGCTGCTGGCCCGGGCCCTGGTCAGCAATCCCGATATCCTGCTCTTGGACGAGCCCACCAACCACCTGGATATTGATACCATCCTCTGGCTGGAGGAATTCCTGGCCCGCAACATCACCACCTGCCTGTTCGTGACCCACGACCGGGCCTTTGCCCGGCGGCTGGCAAACAGGGTGGCCGAGCTGGACCGCGGCAGAATCTTCGCCTTTTCCTGTAGTTACGATCAGTTTGTGGAACGTCGCGAGGCGCTGTTGGAGGCCGAGGTCACCCGCATGGCGTTGTTCGACAAAAAGCTGGCCCAGGAAGAGGCCTGGATCCGGCAGGGGATCAAGGCCCGCCGCACCCGCAACGAGGGGCGGGTGCGGGCCTTAAAGGCACTGCGGGAGGAGTACCGCCAACGCCGCAACCGGCAGGGCACGGCCACCATCCGGCTGCAGGAGGCCGAGCGCTCAGGCAAGCTGGTGGTGGAGGCGGAAGTGGTCTGCTTCGGCTATGGCGACCGGCCGGTGATAAGCCAGCTTAGCACCAGCATCATGCGGGGCGACAAGATCGGCATCATCGGTCCCAACGGCTCCGGAAAATCCACCCTGCTTAAGTTGCTGTTGGGGGAGCTGCAGCCGCAAAGCGGCACGATCCGCCAGGGGACCAAGCTGGAGGTGCTCTACATGGATCAGCTGCGGGAGCAGTTGGACCCCAACAAGAGTGTGGCCGAGAACGTGGGGGAAGGCAACGACACCCTGGTGATTGGTGGAAGATCACGCCATATTATCGGCTATCTGCAGGATTTCCTGTTCTCGCCGGAGCGGGCCCGTTCGCCGGTCAGCATCCTCTCTGGCGGTGAGCGCAATCGGCTGCTCTTAGCCAAGCTGTTCACCCGGCCGGCCAACCTGCTGGTGTTAGACGAACCGACCAACGACTTGGACGCCGAGACCCTGGAGCTGTTGGAAGACCTGCTGGTGGACTATTCAGGCACCCTGCTGCTGGTCAGCCACGACCGGGAGTTCCTCAACAACGTGGTCGGCTCCACCCTGGCCATCAATCCGGATGGTACGGTGACAGAAACCGTGGGCGGCTATGACGACTGGCTGCGGGAACAGCAGACCGCCGCCGGTTCGGCGGCGGCAGCAAAGCCCGCTGCGGAGAAGGCCAAGCCGCAGAAGGAGCGGGCCCGCAAGCTGTCCTTCAAGGAAGAGCGGGAACTGGAGGCGCTGCCGGACCGGATCGCCGGTTTGGAGGCTGAACAGGAGTCGATTCATGCCACCCTGGCCGATCCTGAGTTCTACAAAACAGCCGGGCCTGAGGTGTCGACCCTCAATGCCCGGCTGGAAGCGTTGGATGCGGAACTGTTGGCGGCCTATGGCCGCTGGGAGGAGTTGGAGGGGCTGCGCTAAACAAGTAATCGGTCAATGGCGGCAATGACATCATTGCGAAAGGGTGCCGCCGAGGCAACCGGGCGTCCCAGGTTGGAGCGTAGTGTGGAGGTGATCTCTGCGGTGCTGAGCAGGTATGGCTCGTCAAGCACCGTGATGGTGGGGTTAAGTACCTTAACCGGTAGAAAGCTGTCGGCTAGCACCAGTGGAATGATGACGCAGGTTGTGACCGAATCAACCAAATTGCTCTGTACTTCCAGCAGGTATGGAGCACGTCTGCTGCTTTTCGGCATTGGATTGCGGTAGATATCGAACTGGGCCACTAGAGCAGCCCAAGTTCTTCTGAGATAGGTCCGTGCTCGGCAATCATCCGGTTGTACGAATCAAAAGCCGCACGATTTTCCTCTTTCCAGCACTGTAGTTCCTTTTGTTTCAGATGTTCCTCTATTGCATTGTCCACAAAGGCAGAAAGATTGCATTTTTCTTGTCGCATCATGCGAAGCAGTTCACTGTTAACCGTCAGATTCACGGTTTTTCTTGGTGCATTATGATCATAGGCCAGCTGCATCGCACGTCCTCCTGTTTTTGTTTATGCGTATTATGATGCGTGTTAAAATCCGGGTCAATGAAAAAGACAAAATAAAGCCGGCCATGAGGGTAACGCCCCATGACCGGCTTTTATTTCGTTTGGCAACTTGAAAACTACAGGGTAAAGCGGGCCACCATCTGCTGCAGTTCGGTGGCCGAGCCGGCCAGTTGATTGGCGGAACTGCGGGTCTCTTCGGCGCCGCTGGCGGCCTCGCTGATCACGCTGGTGATATGGTGCATGTTTTCTGAAATGCCGGAGGTGCTGGCGGATTGCAGATCAGCGGCCTGGGCCACCTGGGCCACATGCTGCTGCAGTGCTCCGATCTTCTGGCGGATGGAGATGATCGCTTCGCAGGAGAGCCGCGCCCCCTCCCCCCCTTCATGGACCTGGGTTGAGCTTTGCTCCATGGCCGAAACCACGGTTTTCACGTCATTTTGCAGGGCGGTGATGATAGCCTGAATCTCGCGGGTGGCGGTGGTGGTCCGCTCGGCCAGGTTGCGGACCTCGTCGGCCACCACGGCAAAGCCGCGCCCCTGCTCACCGGCCCGGGCCGCCTCGATGGCGGCGTTTAGGGCCAGCAGGTTGGTCTGGTCGGCAATATCGCCAATGGTTTCAATGATATCGCCAATCTTGTTGGAGGTGTCCCCCAGGGATTTGACCGCCTGGGTGGTTTGACCCATCTGGGATTCGATGCTCTCCATGGTGCTGGCCATGGTGGCGATTACCTGCTCACCGTTGCTGGAGACCTGCTCGGCGTCGGAGGCCATGCTGGCCATTTCGGAGCAACTGCGGGAGATGTCGGCGCTGGCCGCAGCCATCTGTTCCACCGAGTCGCTGGCCGAACGGGATTGGCTGGCTGCCAGTTCGGTGCCCTGGGCGATGCTGCCGGCGGTTGTCAACAGATGACCCGAGGCGCTGGTGACCTGGCTTGAGGTGGTCTGAATGCCGGAGATCATGCCGCGCATGGCGGTCTGCAGGGTGTCGATGGCGCGGATGATGGCGCTGATCTCGTTATTGCGTTTGGCCGATATCTTCTGGGCCAGGTTGCCCTGGGTCATGTTGGTCAGGTAGCCGATGATCCGTTGCAGGGCATCATTGACCGACCAGAACAGCAGGCCGCCGAAAAAGGCGCCGATGAGCACAAAGGCCGCCGTTGCGGCGATGGCCAGTCCCAGGGACAATTCGCGTCCAGCGCCGACACCGAAGATGATGCACAGGCTGTAGCAGAAACAGAGCAGATAGATGCGGGTCCTGATGGTGAGGTGCAGGTAGAGGTTGAGAATGGCGTTCATGGTTGCGGCTCCTGCTAGTTTTTCGGCATGGTCTCGTCGACCAGCTTGGTGATGTCTTCAGAGATATCGACAGGTTCTGTACCGCTGGCCAGATAGAGCAGTTCACGTTTGACCACCACTGCTGCCAGGCCTTTGGTGGCCCCTACCCTGGTGGCTGCCTGCTCGATGGCGGCCAACAATTCCCTGGTCAGCTTCTCCTGGGTCTCCAGTAACCCTTTTTCAGCGTTCATGCCGAACTTCTGGAATTCTTCAACCTTTTTCTGAAACTGTTTAGCCTTGGCCTCCCGCTGGGCTGGCGCCAAGGTCGGCAGCTGGCGCTCTATGTCGGCCTTGGCCTTTTCCAGCTGGCGTTTTTTAGCGTCGACCTGCTTCTGAAGTTTGGCCTGCTGCGCCTTGACCTGGGCCTGGGCTGCTTTGCCCAGGGCTGATTCGGCCGAGATACGGTTGATATCCACCAGGCCCAGTCTGGCGCTGGGCGCTGTGGGAGTGACTGAAGCAGGAGCTGGCGTGGTAACCGGCAACGTCGGCAACAGACTTAAGGGGGGGGTGGCGGTGATAGGGGCCGACGTTGCCTCATCGGCAGCCAGCAGAGGGACGGCAGAGGCGACCAAAAGCAGCGTAGCACAGAGCAGTTGCAGCAAAAAGCGGTTCATAGAGGGCCTTTCAGGTGAAAATGATTCTTTTATAGCGCATTTCCCGGTCAGGTACTAGAACTAGCTTAGGGGTTGCGCATTTTTTAATCATGCGATTGAGGCGGCTGCTGGCTGGTTTGTGTTTCTAAGGAAATCCGGTAGACTTGAGTTGCCAGGAGGGTGTTGTGGGAATTTTGATGCGGATCATCGTCGTCGTGGCGATACAGTGCTGCCTCGCAGACCAGGCGCTTGCCAAGCCGCTGGTTGTGGGTGGGGACCGCGACTACCCGCCCTACGAATTCATCGACAAACAGGGCAAGCCGGCCGGCTACAATGTTGAGCTGACCCGGGCCATCGGCGAGGTAATGGGCTTGCAGGTTGAGTTCCGGCTGGGTGGCTGGTCGGAACAGCTAAGCGACCTGAAGGCCGGTCGGATCGATCTGCTGCAGGGTATTTCCTGGTCCGAGCCGCGGGCCGCCAGCATCGATTTCACCCCGCCCCATACCATTGTCAATCACGCCATCTTTGCCCGCAAGGAGACTCCGGCCGTCAGCACCCTGACCGATCTGCAGGGTAAACGGGTGACCTTGCACCGCGACGGCATCATGCATGAACAGCTCACCGCCATGGGCTATGGCAAAAATCTGGTGCCGACCCCCACCCCGGCCGACGCCCTGCGCCTGTTGGCTGCAGGGGAGTGTGACTACGCGGTGGTGGCGATGGTGCCGGGTATGTACATCATCCGTGAGTACAAATTGACTAACCTGGTGCCGGTGGCTCGCAGCATCGCCTCCCAGAGGTACGGGTACGGAGTGCGCAAGGGCAATGCCGAACTGCTGGCCCGTTTTACCGAGGGTCTGGCGATTCTCAAAAAGACCGGCCAGTACGATACCATTCATGCCAAGTGGTTGGGGGTGCTGGAGCCGGCCAAGCCGACCTGGCAAGAGGCGCTCAAAGCCGCAGCGATTCTGGCAACGCCGCTAATTGTGGTACTGGGTGGGACGGTGCTCTGGAGCTATTCGCTGCGTCGAAAGGTGACCCAGCGTACCGCCTCGCTCAGCTCTGCCCTGGAAGAACTGCGCCTCAACCAGCAGCAGCTGGTCCAGGCCGACAAGATGGCGGCACTAGGGATTCTGGTTTCAGGGGTGGCCCATGAAATCAATAACCCCAACGGACTGATTCTGTTGAATATGCCGATCCTGAAAGAGGTCTATGCCGACGCCAGTGAATTATTGGAGGAACGCTACCAGCAGCAAGGTGATTTTGATCTGGGGGGGCTGCCCTACAGCCGGATGCGGCAGGAGCTGCCCCATCTGCTTGACGAGATGCACGACGGCGCCAAACGGATCAAGCGGATTGTGGAGGATCTCAAGGATTTTGCCCGACGGGATGACCGTGCCACCCAGGAGGAGATCGATCTGAACGAGGTGGCGCAAACCGCGGTGCGGCTGGTGGAACGTTCATTGCGGACCGCCACTGACCGGTTCGAGGCCAGCTATGCCGAGCAGTTGCCCCCGGTGTGGGGCAACCGTCAGCGGATCGAGCAGGTGCTGGTCAATCTGCTGCTGAACGCCTGTCAGGCACTACCGGACAGCAGTCGGGGGATCTCTCTGACCACATTCTGCGACCCGGCCGGCCCGTCAGTCGGCCTGACCCTGCGGGACGAAGGCAGCGGCATCGCCCCTGAACATCTGGCCCGCCTGACCGATCCTTTCTTTACCACCAAGCGGGAGAGCGGCGGCACCGGCCTGGGCCTGTCGGTTTCCAGCGGCATCGTCAAGGAACATGGTGGCAGTTTGAACTTTGACTCAACGCCGGGGCAGGGTACCATCGTTACCCTGTTATTACCGTCTGTTACGGAGAATTTGACCAATGACTGAAGCCCTGTACCCCGCCTTTGGCATTCTGTTGGTGGACGATGAACCGGCCTGGTTGCGTTCGGTGGCGCTGACCCTGGAGCGTTCAGCCGGCATCAGCAATATCCGCAGTTGCCAGGACAGCCGCCAGGTGATGGGATTGCTGGCCGAAGGGGGGGTCGGACTGGTGCTGCTGGACCTGACCATGCCGTACCTGTCTGGTGAAGAGTTGCTGGGGATGATTGCCGAACAGTATCCAGAGGTTACCTGCATCGTGATCAGCGGTCTGAATCAGGTGGAGACGGCGGTTAAGTGCATAAAATTGGGCGCCTTCGACTACTTTGTCAAAACGGTGGAGGAAGACCGGCTGGTGGGCGGCGTGCTGCGGGCGATCCGCATGCAACAGCTTGAGCAGGAGAACCGCGAGGTGAGCAACCGGTTGATCTCGGGAGGGTTGCGGCATCCCGAGGCGTTCAGCGGACTGGTGACGGCCGATCCGGGGATGCTGGCCCGCTTTGCCTATGTGGAGGCGGTGGCCAAAAGTCCCCAGCCACTCTTGATCACCGGCGAAAGCGGCACAGGCAAGGAACTACTGGCCAAGGCCGCCCACAGGTTAAGCGGTTGCAAAGGGCCGCTGGTGGCAGTCAATGTTGCCGGCCTGGACGACACCATCTTCAGCGACACCCTGTTTGGTCACCTGCGCGGCGCCTACACCGGGGCCGAGCAGCCGCGCAAGGGGATGATCGAGGAGGCAGCCGACGGCACCCTGTTTCTGGATGAGATCGGTGATCTTGGAATTCCCTCTCAAGTCAAATTATTGCGCCTGTTGCAGGAAGGCGAGTATTTCCCCTTGGGCAGCGACCGTCCCAAGCGGCTGCGGGCCCGGGTGGTGGTGGCAACCCACGCTAACCTGGCGGCCCGTGAGGCGGCCGGTCAGTTCCGGCGTGACCTGTACTACCGCCTGCGCACCCATCAGCTACAACTGCCGCCGCTGCGGGAGCGGCGGTGCGACATCCCCCTGTTGCTGGAGCACTTCCTGGCCGAGGCGGCCCAGACGCTGGGTAAGAAGAAACCGACCCCGCCCCGTGAACTGGCCCAGTTACTGGCCACCTACTCCTTTCCCGGTAATGTGCGCGAGCTGAAGGCATTGGTCTACGATGCGGTCAGCCTGCACAGCAGCGGTGTACTGTCCATGGACAGCTTCGTCACCGCCATCGGTGCCGACACCGGGACGGTTCAGCCGTTGGAGGATGGAGAACGGCGCAATCCGTTTGCCTGCTGTCAGCAATTGCCAACCTTCAGCGAGGCAGCAGAGCTGTTGGTTGCAGAGGCATTGGCCCGCAGCAACAATAACCAGACCATTGCTGCCCGCATGCTGGGCATCTCCCAGCCAGCACTATCCAAGCGCTTGAGACAGCGGGAAGTTTAACGATAGTGCTACCCTCATAACCGGCGTTATAATCATAACGCCGGTTGTTTTGCTGCAACCAGCTTAATTTGTTCAGCTAATCCGTGGTTTCACCTCATCTGCCATAACCTGGGTTATACCCCTTCGCCGCTTCCGGCATCTCCCTGAAGTAAAATAAACTTCATAATAACGATATCTTGGGCAAGCAAGAATAACTTGGCACCGTTAATGCTCTGGTGAGGGTAACGCTTTGGCTGTTGCCCGATTTGAGCAGTACAACCATAGGAGGTATGCCATGTTGATGTTCTGGATTCAGTTTGCCCTGGTACTTGGTGCGGTATTGATCGGTATCCGTCGCGGCGGTGTCTCACTGGGCCTGATTGGCGGTCTGGGAGTCGCGGTTTTGGTGCTGGGGTTCCGCAGTGCCCCGTCTGAGCCGCCGATCGCGGTGATGCTGATTATCCTGGCGGTGGTGACCGCCTCGGCCACCCTGCAGGTGGCTGGTGGCCTGGATTATCTGGTGCAGCTGACCGAGCGGATGCTGCGGGCCCATCCCAAGTACGTCACCATCCTGGCCCCCCTCTCCACCTTTTTCCTGACGGTCTGCTGCGGTACCGGCCATGCCGTGTACGCCCTGTTGCCGGTGATCGCCGACGTGGCCCTCAAGACCGGTATCCGACCGGAGCGGCCGATGGCCATCTCCAGCGTGGCCTCCCAGATGGGGATTACCGCCAGCCCAGTGGCGGCGGCGGTAACCTTCTTTCTCGGTTTTGCCGCCAAGTCAGGCTACCCGGTGACCCTGGTGGATATCATCCTGGTCACCATGCCGGCCGGCGTAGTGGGCCTGCTGGTGGCGGCCATCTGGAGTTTTAACCGCGGTCTGGATCTGGACAAGGACCCCGAATATCAGCAGCGCTTGCAGGACCCTGAATTCCGTAAGTCGCTGGATGCCGATGTGACCACCCTGGGCAAGGCGATCCCGCTGACTGCCAAGATTTCGGTGCTGCTGTTCTTTGCCGGCGTGGGCTCGATCATCTTCCTGGCCAGTTTCCCGGAACTGCTGCCGCTGGGGCATAATGGCAAGCCGGTGGCCATGACCACCGTGGTGCAGTTTGTGATGCTGGCCTTTGGCGCCTTCATCATGTTTGCCGCCAACGTCAAGGCCAAGGATATCGCCCATTCTAGCGTCTTTACCGCAGGTATGATCGCTGTCGTCTCCATCTTCGGTATCGCCTGGATGAGTGATACCTTCATCTCCGCCAACAAAACCTATCTGATCGATAACATCGGCGTGATGGTCAAGTTGGCTCCCTGGACCTTTGCCATCGCCACCTTCTGCATCTCGGCCTTTGTCAAGAGCCAGGCCGCTACCCTGGCGATCACCCTGCCGCTGGGTCTGGCCCTGGGGCTGCCGGTGCCGCTGCTGCTGGGTCTGATGCCGGCCAGTTACGCCTACTTCTTCTTCGCCTTCTACCCCAGTGACCTGGCTGCCATTAACATGGACCGTACCGGCACCACCCATATCGGCAAGTATCTGCTCAACCACAGCTTTATGGTCCCCGGTCTGATCGGGGTCAGTGTGTCGACGGTGACCGCCTACATGATTTCACGGGTACTGTTTTAGTAAATAATCAGTACGGTGGTAAGCAAACGGGCCATCCAGCATGTTGGATGTCCCGTTTTGATTACACCGGTTTGACCTCCACCGCCACATCGTAGAGCGTGCTGCCGGCCCCCCGGTCGGTGAGACGCTGGGAGGTAAGGGCGTTTACGCCCCGTTCACCGTTGAGAAACTCCTGCCACCAGACCCCTTCGGTCACCACCGTGCCCGGCGGCACCCGCTCGGTCAGCTGGAGGGTAAAAGCTACCTGTCCGCATTGGTTGTACACCTGCACGCTAGCGCCGTCCTGTAAGCCACGTAGCGCAGCGTCGTCAGGGTGCATCAGCAAGAGCATCGGCTGCTGCTTGTCCCGCAGCTGGTCCTGTTCGTAAAAGCTGGAGTTGAGGGCAAAGGGGGTCACCGCCGGCTGCAGCCGCAGCGGGAAGCCGTCGCCCTCGGCGTGGGTCGGCAGCAGGCGAGGTAGCGGTTCCGGCTCACGGTCGTTTCGGATCTCGATCCTGCCCGATGGCGTCAGCCATGGCCCCCGCGGGGTAGACGGCGGGGCAAGCAGCACCGGCTCGCCGTTGCGCAGCCGCTCGGTGATGGCCCCGTCACGCCAGGGAGTCTCGTAATCCAGCAGTTGTTCGATCAGGCTATCGGCCGATTGGCTGAAAAACGGCTCATCCCAACCCATACCGGCCGCCAACATGCAGAAGGTATCCCAATTGCTCTTGGCCTCGCCGATGGGCGGGATCACCGCGCTGCAGCGCTGAGCGTGGTAGCTGCCGTAGCAGCGGTACAGGTCGGCATGCTCCAGAGAGCTGGTGGCCGGCAGTACGATATCGGCGTAGCGGGCGGTTTCTGTCAGAAAACGTTCATGCACCACCGTGAACAGGTCTTCCCGCCCAAGGCCCTGAATGATGGCGTTTTGATCCGGCGCAATGCTGGCCGGGTTGGAATGGTAGACGTACAGGCCCATCACCGGAGGATCATTCACTTGGTTCAGGGCATGGCCCAACTGGTTCATGTTGATGATCCGGGTGGGGCTGGCCATGAAGTCTTCCCGGGTGACGCGCGCCAGCGGAAAGGCCCCGCCGGTGGCGGTGCCGCACAAAAGCCCAGCGCCGGGGCGTTGCCAGGCCCCGATACTGGCCGGCAGGCAGGTGATGCAGCGCACATTCATGGCGCCGTTGGCATAGCGGGTCAGGCCACTGCCCAGTCGGATAAAGGGGGCTCGGGCCGTTGCATACTGCCGGGCCATGCGGCGGATGGTCTCCGCCGGCAGGCCGCAGACCGTTGCCATCCGTTCCGGGGTGCAATCCGGCAGGATCGAGCGGGAAAATTCTTCAAAACCACGTACGCTCTGGTCGATAAAGGCCTGATCCAGCAGCCCCTCAGCCGCGATCACCTGCAGCATCCCCAAGGCCAGGGCGCCGTCGCTGCCGGGTCGGATCAGAAAGACCTCGTCCGAAGCCTCGCAGGTTGGGGTGCGGTAGGTGTCGATGGCCCACAGTCGGGCGCCGTTTTTGCGGGCCTGGCTGGCGTCGCGCATGGTGTGGATGCTGGTGGCGGCAGCGTTGATCCCCCACAGGATCACCAGGTCGCTCTGCTGCAGCTCGCTCTGGTCCAGGCCGGGGGTCTCGCCCATCACCGCCTGCCAGCCGGCCTCCTTGGCCGGTGAACAGATGGTGCGGGCCAGGCGGCTGGCCCCCAGCTTGTGGAAGAAGGGGTGGCCGCTGTTACGTTGTACCAACCCCATGGTGCCGGCGTAGGAATAGGGCAGGATCGCCTCGCCGCCGTGGCTGGCGATGATCGCCTGCCAGCGGGAGCTGATCTGCTCAACCGCCTCATCCCAGGAGATCGGCTCAAATCGGCCGCTGCCCTTGGGGCCGCTCCTGCGGAGCGGTGTGTTCAGGCGGCGGGGGGAGTGAACCGTGCGCTCGTAGTGTTGCATCTTGGGGCAGAGCAGGCCGCGGGTGGTTGGATGGTCCGGGTCGCCGGCCACGCTTACAGCGCAGCCGTCGACGACGGTCACCAGCAGGCCGCAGGCATCGGGGCAATCAAAGGGGCAAACGGAACGGTAACGCATGACAGAACCTCATATTTATATAGAGATGAAAAACGAAACCAAATACCTGCAGCCGACAGCAATCAGTGCCGTCAGGCCGTAGAGCAGCCACATCAGCCTGCCCGCCTGCAGGATATGCTTTGCCGTCAGCGGCTGCAGCGGCTCACCCATGAACGGTCGCCTGCTGGGCTGGCCAAAGTAGCTATTGATCCCCCCCAGACGTACTTGCAGGGCGCCGGCAACCGCCGACTCGATCTGACCGCCGTTGGGGCTGGGGTGGTTGTGCCGATCCCGTCGGAAGATCCGCCAGGCGTTGCCGGCATCCAACCCCAGCAGCAGCGCTGCCGGCAGTACCAGTAACGCCGTCAGGCGGGCGGGCAGCAGGTTGGCCAGGTCATCCAAGCGGGCCGAGGCCCAGCCGAACTGCAGGTAGCGCTCATTTTTGTAGCCGAAGGTGGAATCCAGGGTGCTGATCGCCTTATAGGCCACGGCACCCAGCGGTCCCGCCAGACAGGCGTAGATAAGCGGCGCAGTACAGCCGTCCACCGTATTCTCTGCCACCGATTCCACTGCCGCCCGGGTCACCTCCGCCTCGTCCAGGCCGTCTGTATCCCGTCCCACCAGCCAGCCGACCCGTTGCCGTGCCGTTAGCAGGTCACCTGCCAACAGGGGGCGATAGACCGCCAGGGCATGGTCATACAGCGATCTGGTCGCCAGACAGCTGTACAATACAAGGATTGTGACCAGATCGCCCGCCAGGGGATGGATAAGCCGGGAAACCTGCAGCAGGGCAAGGGCTGCTGACGTCGTACCACCCACCACCAGGCAGACCATCATAACGCCGGCCAGTTTCTGGTTGGTAATCAGCCGCCGCAGCGGTGTCTCCAGCCGCTTGGCCAGCCAGCCGATCCCCTGCACCGGATGGGGCAGCCAGCGCGGATCACCCAGCAGCAGGTCCAGCAGTATTGCCAGCAGTATTTGTAAGTAGAGGGGGATCACAACTGCAGTAACCGATAGAGCGCCGTCATGTCCAGGCTGTTGCGCACCGCTTCCGCCAGCCGGTCCAGGGCCGGTTCGAGGTCGTAGGCCGCACGGACCAGTCCATCCGTCTGCCAGCCCCTGCGGCTGCGCAGCCGGTCAAGCCACCAGCGCCGGAACTGGTCGGCATCAAACAGGCCATGCAGGTAGCTGCCCCAGGCCAGACCGCTTTCATTGCCGGCACCGAGCAGGCTGCCATCCGGGCTGCTGATCAGCGGATGGAGCTGTGATCCGCTGGTAATACCGTGGTGGATCTCGTAGCCCACCAGCTCACTGCCGGACGGGATATGGCGGCAGCGGGTCTGCAGGGTGGTTTTCTGTTCAGCCAGTTCGGTGCTGACCTTCAGGAGGCCCAACCCCGGTTCATCGCCTGCCGCTGATTCGATGGCGTGGGGGTCGCTGATCCGTTCTCCCAGCATCTGGAATCCACCGCAGATACCGACTATCTCACAGTGTCCTTTAGCAGCCAGCTCAAGCACCCAGGCAGCTAGGCCCTGCTGTCGCAGCCAGGCCAGATCAGCCAGGGTGTTTTTGCTGCCCGGCAGGATCAGGGCATCGGGCCGGCCCAACTCAGCCACCGTGCGGACTACCCGCAAGCTGACATCCGGCTCCAGGCCCAGCGGGTCCAGATCGGTAAAATTGGAGATGTGCGGCAGGTCCAGTACGGCGATATCCAGCAGGTTGGCATCTTTGGTCCCGGACGGCAAAAGCCCCTGCTTGAAGGAGACCGAATCCTCCTCCGGCAGACCCAGGTCGGGCAGATAGGGCACCGTACCCAGGACCGGCTTGCCGGTGTGCCGCAGGGTGTACTGCAGGGCATCATCCAGCAGGGTGGCATCGCCGCGGAAGCGGTTGATCACAAACCCGGCCACCAGCCGACGTTCGGCCTCGGTCAAGAGCTCCATGGTGCCGACAAAGGAGGCAAAGACGCCACCCCGGTCGATATCCCCCACCAGCAGCACCGGTGCCTGGGCATGGCGGGCCATGGCCATGTTGACGATCTCATGGCGTTTCAGGTTGATCTCGGCCGGACTGCCGGCCCCTTCCAGCACCATCACCTGGTGCTCACTGGCCAGTTCGTCATAGCAGCGCTGCACCGTGCCCCAGATCTGCTCACGTTGACTGGCGTAGCTCTTGAAGTCAGTGGTTCCGACTGCCGTACCGCAGACGATCACCTGGGAACCGGTGCCGCTGTTCGGTTTGAGCAGCACCGGGTTCATCCGCACGTCCGGGTCGAGTCGGCAGGCCTGGGCCTGCAACGCCTGGGCCCGGCCCATCTCGCCCCCGTGGCGGGTGACAAAGGAGTTGAGCGACATGTTCTGCGCCTTGAACGGCGCCACGTCATGGCCGTCCTGCTTCAGGATGCGGCAGAGGGCGGCGGTCAGGATGCTCTTGCCGGCATTGGAGCTGGTGCCCTGCACCATCAGCGCAGGGGTAACGCGTCTGGCCGGCCTGCTGACGGCAGGTGCAAGGATACGACCCAGCACCTGATAGAGCCGCTGCTGCTCCGGTTCGGGCCGCACCGCCACGCGGAAATAGCGTTGATCAAGCCCCGGGAAGTTGTCGCAGACCCGCAGGGCAATGCCCTGTTGCAGGGTCAGTTCCGCCAGCTGGCGGGCATCCAGCCGGGCATGATCCAGGCGTACCAGCAGGAAGTTGGCCTCCCCGGGATAGACGGTCAGGCCGGGCAGACCAGCCAGCTCCTTTTGCAGCGCCGCGCGTTGTTTGATCACAAAGTCGCGGCTGTGCTGCAGGTAGTCGCTGTCCTGCACCGCCTGTACCCCCACGGCCTGGGCAATGCTGTTGACGGTCCAGTTGGGCAGGTACTGCTTAAGGGTCTGGATATGCTGTGCTGCGCCGGTCAGGTAGCCCAGCCGCAGGCCGGGGATGGCATACAGCTTGGTCAGCGAGGTCAGCACCAGCAGGTTGTCGGGCCGGTCCTGCTGCAGGCTCTGGCTGCCATCGGTGAAGCCGATGAAGGACTCGTCCACCACAAACAGGGTGGCTGGATGTGCCGTTGCTATCCGACGGAGCTGGTCTGCCGCACAGGTGCGACCGGTGGGGTTATTGGGCTGGCCCAGCAGCACCATCTGCCCAGGTTGGAGCAGTGGTAGCAGCGCAGCAGGCTCAAGCACAAAATGGTTGTCCGGGGTGAGCGTCAGCTGCTCCACCGGCAGGCCATACAGCCGGGCTGGTTCCGTATAGTCGGCATAACTGGGTGTCGGCACCAGCAACGAGGAGCAGCCCAGGGCCCGCGGCAGCAGGTGCAGCAGCTCGGTGGCGCCGTTACCCACCATGATCTGATCTACTGGTATGCCGTGGTGCTCGGCCAACGCGGCCACCAGCGCCGTTGCATCGGGATCTGGATAGTGGACCAGGTCGCTGATCCGGCTTTCGATCAGCGGGCGCAACCAGTCCGGCGGTCCCAGGGGGTTGATGTTGGCTGAGAAGTCAACCAGCTGGTCCGGCGGCAGCCCCGCTGCCTGGCTTAATTGCCGCAGATTGCCGCCGTGGCGATGTCGTTGCAGCTGGTCTGACATGAGAAAATACTTGACTCCGCAGGTGAAATAATGGAATCAGATAGCACACTTCATACAACGAATGGAAGCGAGGAAGAGGGGTGCCGCCCAGTTGGTGCTATCCCCCCGCTGCCCCGCAGCCGTAAAGGGAACGAACGTCCGGCCGTCGTAACGACGGTTCAAACCACTGGGAAGCACTTCCTGGGAAGGTGGATCAGTAGGTGGCCCTGAGCCGGAATACCGCTCCATTTGCACGCTTCGGGGGAGGCATCTCATGTACAACCGGCAATATTCTGTAACCCTATATTTTCATTGCCTCATCACCGATTTTAGTTCCCCTTTTTGACCAGTACGTTAGCAGAGGCGGCGCGCAGTGATCTTCGCGAGCGCTCGCTTGCGGTCGTGTCTGCTGATAGGTAAGAGCCATGGAAGGATACCAGTATGAAAACCCAGCTTGAATACGCACGAGAGGGCGTGACCACCCCCCAGATGCAGCAGGTGGCAGCAGATGAACGGTTAGAGGTTGAACAGGTCCGCTCTGGTGTTGCGGCCGGTACGATTGTCATACCCTGGAACCATAACCGGAAGCCAGCCCGTGTCGCTGGGATCGGTAAGGGGCTGAAAACCAAGATCAATGCCTCCATCGGCACATCATCCGATATTATCGATTACGCTGCTGAAGTGCGTAAGGCTTTAGCAGCCCAGGAAACAGGCGCCGACACCCTGATGGAGCTCTCGGTGGGCGGCGACCTGGATCGGGTCCGCCGGGAGGTGATCGCCGCGGTGGATCTGCCGGTGGGTAACGTGCCGCTATATCAGGCCTTTTGCGACGCAGCCCGCAAGTATGGTGATCCCAACAAGCTGGACCCGGAGGAGCTGTTCGATCTGATCGAGCAGCAGTGCGCCGACGGCATGGCCTTCATGGCGGTACATTGCGGCATCAACCTCTGCACCGTGGAGCGCCTTAAAAAGCAGGGCTACCGTTACGGTGGCCTGGTCAGCAAAGGCGGGGTCTCGATGGTGGCCTGGATGCTGGCCAACAAGCGTGAGAATCCGCTGTATGAACAGTTCGACCGCGTAGCAGCCATCCTCAAAAAATACGATACCGTGCTGTCGCTGGGCAACGGCCTGCGGGCCGGCGCAATCCACGATTCCTCCGACCGGGCGCAGATCCAGGAGCTGATCTTCAATTGCGAGCTGGCGGAACTGGGCCGTGAGATGGGTTGCCAGATGCTGGTGGAAGGCCCCGGCCATGTGCCGCTGGACGAGATCGAGGGTAATATCAAGCTGCAGAAGCGGATGAGCGGCGACGCGCCCTACTATATGCTGGGGCCGATCCCCACCGATGTGGCCCCCGGCTTCGACCATATCACCTCGGCCATCGGTGCGGCCCAATCGGCACGCTTCGGTGCCGACCTGATCTGCTATATCACCCCGGCCGAGCACCTGGCCCTGCCCAATGAGCAGGATGTGCGCGAGGGGGTCAAGGCCGCCAAGATCGCAGCCTATATCGGCGACATGAACAAGTACCCGGAGCGGATGCGGGAGCGTGACAAGGAGATGTCCAAGGCACGGCGTGACCTGAACTGGCAGAAACAGTTCGAGCTGGCCCTCTTCCCTGAGGATGCCAAGGCGATCCGCGCCAGCCGTACCCCGGAGGATGAGACCACTTGCACCATGTGCGGAGATTTCTGTGCCTCCCGCGGGGCCGGCAAGTTGTTTGCCGACGATCTGCGGGGAGATAAAATCTGACCTGGCATCCCCTGCTGGCGGCAGCAGAGCGCTCCGTTCGTCACGTATCAGCCGGCATCTGATGCAAGGGCTCCATCCCGCTTGACGGTAAGGGCGGGGGATGTTATGAAAATTGCTGTCGTAGACTACAACAGAATATAGATCTTGGTGCCCGCAAGGGCTTGATAGGGAAGAGAGGTGTAATCCCGGCTTGTGGGATGAATCCTCCGCGGACCCGCCGCTGTAAGCGAGGACAAAGGGCAGTATGTCACTGGTCGAAAGACTGGGAAGGCGCCCGGAGGATGAATCGCGAGCCAGAAGACCTGCCACTGATCTCAGCACTCAACAGCATCCCTCTGGTACAGGGAGAGTGAAACCGATTGCCGGCTTTGAATACGAAAAGTCCGTTTGCGTTGTGTCGCAGACGGACTTTTTTGTGTCCTGGTACGAGCCAAAGGCGCCTGCAGCTAAGGGGATATGCAATGACGAGACTACTGATCGCGATAGGACTGCTCCTGATCAGCGCGTTGCCGCTGCAGGCTGCCGTGTTGACCTTGCCCGGTGAACTGGGCGCAACCGCCCAGATACTCACGACCGAAAGGGACGGACACCAGGAAAAAAGCCTGGTTGTGCAGCTGAACCAGCGACGGCACATCCTTTCCACCAGCGACGGTATCATCAACGGTTTGGGGGTCATTAACCATGGCGCGGCACCCCAGTTGTGGAAAAAGCTGGCACAGGATCTGGCCACCCGGTTGCAGTGCGGCGGCAAGGTCTATGAACAGCAGCGCAAGCAGATGATTGCAGAAAGACTGGGGCTGACGTCTGCAGACCTGACCCTGGTGGGTACGGCGGCCGACATGGATAACCTGGCCGTCGTGACCCGACAGTTCGGTCCCTTTACCGTCACGGCGTTGGTAACCGGCGGGGTAAAGAACAATGCCCTGCGGGCCGGTGTTGACGAAGGTACCAACATTGAGCCGCAAGGGTCGCCGGCCGGGACCATCAACATCATCGTCCTGACCAATGCCCGCTTGACCGACGGCGCCCTGGCACGGGCCGTGGTCACCATTACCGAGGCCAAGACAGCGGCTCTTGAGGACCTGAAGGTGTCCAGCAGTTACACCAAAGGGGCCCAGGCCACCGGCACCGGCACCGACAGCGTGATCGTGGTATCCGGAACCACCGGCCCCAAGGTCACCTACACTGGTGGTCACAGCCGGATCGGTGACCTGATCGCCAGGGCGGTTCACCAGGCCGTTCTAGAGGCGCTGGAAAAGCAGAACGGATTAACCCTGTAACTAGTTTTCAACAGGTGGAGTTGAGGAAGAGGGGTGCCGCTCTCACGCAGAGCCATTCCCCCGCTGCCCCGCAGCCGTGAAGGGAACGAACGTCCAGCGCAGACAGGTGCGTACAGCCACTGGGAGTGATCCTGGGAAGGCGGACCAGTAGGAAGCCCGTAGCCGGAAGACCGCTCCAGCTGAATAACCCGAGGGAGGAACGTCAGAATGAAGAGAAGCAGGCAGAATTGTGCAGTTGTGCTGGGGCTGGTGTTGGCGCTGTGTAGCAGTGCCGGTGCGGAGGAAAAGACTGCTAATCTGGGTGAGATCGTGGTCACTGCCACCCGTGATGAAGTGCCGCTTGAGCAGGTGGGCAGCTCCATCACCGTGGTCACCGCCAAAGAGATTGAACAGCAGCAGAAGCGGACCGTGGCCGATGCGTTGCGAATGGTACCGGGGTTGGATGTAGTACGAACTGGAAGTTCGGGTGGCACAACTTCAATCTTTATGCGGGGTGCGAAATCTGAGCACACGTTAGTGCTGATTGACGGCATCGAAATGAATGACCCCTCCTCTGCCGGAGGCACGTTTAACTTCGGTCATCTGACGGTTGATAACATTGATCGGATCGAGGTGCTGCGTGGCCCACAGAGTACCCTTTACGGCTCCCATGCAATTGGGGGTGTCATCAACATCATTACCAAGCGTGGTGACGGGCCACCAAAGGGTTCCGTTGCAATTGAAGTCGGTTCCTTTGCCACAACCCGTGAGACAGCATCCATCAGCGGGGGAACCGATCTGGTGCAGTTTTCGCTGGCCGCTTCACGGTTGGACAGCGATGGTATTTCATCGGCGGGCAAGCGCTATGGCAATCATGAAAAAGATGGCGACCAAAATAGTGTCATAACCACCAGGCTTGGCATCACGCCGACACCAAATTCTGAAATTGATATGGTCTTAAAGTATGGAAAATCCAGAAATGAGATCGACAACGGAGGCGGTACCGGTAAGGATGATCCCAATCATATTATGCGTTCCAGTGAGCTGTTTGCCAGGGGGCAAGGTTGGCTATCACTTTTTAGCAATCTTTGGGAACAAAAGCTGGGCATTTCCTATAGTGACATCTCGTGGCACGATGATAACGATCCCGATGCTGCACACCCTGTCGACCGGTTGCGTAGCTCTTTTCAGGGGCAGACCGTCAAGCTTGATTGGCAGCATATCCTGAACCTGCATAAAACGACGATCCTCACCATGGGCCTGGAGACGAAAGAAGAGCAAGGGTCTTCGGATTATTATTCAGTCAGCAGTTTTGGGCCATATAACAGCATCTGGAGCAAGCAGACCGCCCGGACTAATAGTGTGTATCTGCAAGATCAGATCAACATACAGGACCGCTGGTTTTCCACCATCGGGGTACGCTTGGACGACCATGACCGTTTTGGTTCTCAAGCTACCTACCGTTTTACTAGCGCCTATCTGATAAAGCAGAGTGACACCAAGCTGAAAGGCAGCTACGGTACTGGCTTCAAGGCCCCTTCCCTGTATCAGCTCTACTCAAGCTATGGCTCGCCAGACCTGAAGCCGGATAAGAGCATTGGTTGGGATCTGGGTTTGGAACAGGGACTGTCCTTTCTGCAGACTACCTTTGGGGTCACCTGGTTCAAAAACAGATATTCGCAAATGATTGATTTTGATATGAATACCTGGACATACACCAATGTTGCCAAGGCACACAGCCAAGGGCTTGAACTGACCACAGCAGTTCAGCCACTGGACGAATTGTCTCTACGGTTTGCATACACCTATATGGAGACGGAAGATGGTAGTACCGGCAAAGAGTTGGTTCGTCGTCCTAAAAACAAGCTCAGCCTTGACGCTAATTACAGGTTCTTGAAACAAGCACATCTGAGCCTGGGGCTGGTCTATGTTGGTAGCCGTTACAATGACAAAGCAAACACCCAGGAATTGGGCGGTTACACTCTGGTCAACCTGGCAGCTGCCTATGATGTCACTAAAGATATGCAGCTGTTTGGCCGGATCGACAACCTGCTGGATCGTGAATACGAAGAAGTTTACGGCTACGGTACCCCCGGTATCGGTGCCTACGCTGGAGTAAAGGTCTCCTTTTAAGAATGAAATCCCCTTGTCTGCTCATAGTCTGGCTGATGCTGCTGGCGGTTGTCCCCGTTTTTGGCGGGGAGCCGCCCCGGCGGATTGTCTCGCTGGCGCCCAGCCTGACCGAGATGGCCTGCGCCCTGGGTCTTGAGCGGAATCTGGTGGGGGTTACCACCTTTTGTGACCGACCAGCCTCGGTCAAGGGCAAGCCGACCGTGGGGGGGCCGGCCAACCCGTCGCTGGAGGCGGTGTTGCGGCTGAAGCCCGACGTGGTACTGGTGGATGAAGAGGGGATCGGTTCAAAGCTGGCAAAACGCCTGCAAAAACTAGGTATCAAGACCATCACCTTCCGTGGTTCCCGGCTTGATCGGCTGGTGCCGGCTATCCGCCGGCTGGGCCATGAACTGGGGGTGCCCCAGGCTGCCGAGCGGTTGGCTGGCCGAATCGAGGCGGGTCTGCGTAGCGACACGAAACAAAATCGACAAATACGCACCCTGTTTGTGATCTGGCCGGATCCGCTGGTGGCGGCCGGTCCCGGCTCGCTGTTGGACGATGTGCTGCAGCGGGTCGGTTTTGACAGCATTGCCGCAGATGCCCGCTCCGGTTATCCCCGGCTCTCGTTGGAGGCGGTGATTGCCCGTGATCCGCAGCTGATCGTGGTGGGTCAGGGAGAAACCTTGGGGGTGCCGTTACAGCGGATGCTCAAGCACCTGTCGTCGCTGGATGCGGTCCGGCAGGGTCGGGTCTGCATGGTCAGCGATGCCCTCTACCGACCCGGTCCCCGGATACCGGAGGGGATTGCGGAGCTGAAGCGGTGTCTGGAGCTTGCTCGGCGGGGGCAACGGCCTTGAAACGGCATCCCCTGTTCATCATGCTGGGTTGTCTGGTGGTGGTGCTGCTGCTCTCGCTTTCGCTGGGACAGCAGCCGATCAACCTGTTACAGATTGATGAGTTGCAGCTGAAGATCCTGCTGGAGTTGCGGCTACCGCGGGTGGTGGTGGCGCTTTTGATGGGTGCAGCCTTGGGAGTGGCCGGAGCCATACTGCAGGGGGTCTTCCGTAATTCGCTGGCCGACCCCTATGTGCTGGGCACCTCCAGTGGGGCCGCACTGGCTGCGGCCTTCGGACTGTTGGCCAGTCAGGGCAGCGCCACCTGGCTGGTGCCCTGCCTGGCCCTGGTGGGGGCCCTGGTGACCAGCGGTGTGGTGGTGGCCCTGGGGCGCGATGCCTGGGGTGTGCGGGCTGAGCGGTTGCTGCTGTCCGGGGTGGGGATCGGTTTTTTTCTGTCCGCCATCCTGATGCTGGTGATGTCGTTGGCCCAGGCCGATGGGGTCAAGCGGGCCCTGCTTTGGATGGCTGGGGACCTGGCTGGCGCCGACTGGTCGCTGGTGCCGGCGGCAGCGGTATTGATGCTGCTCGGTTTTGTGCTGGGTTTGTCACGACGGCGGGGGCTGAACGCCCTGGCCCTGGGAGACGAGGTGGCCTTTGGCTTGGGGCTGGAGCCAGGGCGTGAGCGGATGCTGCTGGTGCTGGCCGCTGCACTCTTGACCGCCGCCGCGGTGGCCCTGGGAGGGATCGTAGGCTTTGTGGGGCTGATGGTGCCCCATGGCGTGCGGGTGCTGGTGGGGGCCGATGCCCGGCGGGTGTTGCCGTTGGCGGCGGTGGGTGGAGGTATGCTGCTCTGTCTGGCCGACACCCTGGGGCGCAGTTTGCTGCCGCCGATGGAGTTGCCGGCCGGTGTGGTCACCGCACTGATCGGCGCCCCCTGGTTTCTGGTCATGCTGCGGCGGGGGATGCGATGAGCGGTCTTGCCTTTACACAGGTCAGCTTCAGCTATGGCCAGACCCCCTGCATTCGTCAATTTTCGGTGCAGTTGGCCAAGGGCCAGCTGGTGGGTCTGATCGGCGCCAACGGCTCCGGCAAATCGACCTTGCTGCGGCTGGGGGCCGGTCTGTTACGGGCTGATCAGGGGCAGGTGACGCTGGATGGTAAGTCGGTCGGCAGTTGGCGGGGCCATGAGCGGGCCAGCCGTCTGAGCTATCTGCCCCAGACACTGGAGGTGCCGCTGCCGTTTCGGGTGCTGGAGCTGGTGGAGATGGGCCGGGCCGCCGGGCACCACCAGCAACGGCTTTCATGTGAAGAAGTGCTTGAAATGGTTGGCCTTGCAGACAAGGCTGCGTTGCCCCTGGCTGAGATCAGTGGCGGTGAACGGCAGCGGGCCTTTCTGGCCATGACCCTGGCCCAGGGTGGCTCAACCCTGCTTTTGGACGAACCACTGGCCGGACTTGACCTGCGCTACCAGTATGAACTGCTGGCCCTGCTGCGGCAGCTCTGTCAGGAACGGGGACTGACCATCCTGCTATCGCTGCACGATCTGATGCTGGCCCGCGAGCTGGACCGTCTGCTGGTGCTGCGGCAAGGCGAGCTATTGGCCGATGGTCTGCCGGGTGAGCTATTGCAGCCGGAGCTGGTCTGCCGGACCTTTGATCTGGACCCGACCGCACGTTGGAGTGTGGCCGGACAGGCTGCCAGGGACTAACATCGTATGGGTACAGATCGTCTGGGTATACTCTGCGTGATCGTTTCGCTGCTGCTGCATGGGCTGGTGGCAGCGGTGATATTGGCCCGTTCGCTCGATTTTTCTCCGCAACCGGTAGTGGTCTATGAGGTGGTGCTGGCGAACAGCCCGGCACAGGCTGGCGCATCTCGGCAACGGCAGCAGCTCAATAAAAAATCAGGCCAATCAGCGCAACCTCGGCCCATCAGGGCCAAGCATGAGCCGCCTGCTGCGGCCAGCGCGCTTGTCCAGCCGGCAATGCCGACTGCAGCAACGGCGTCACTCCCGCCCGTGGCTGCTCAACTGCCGCCGCCAGCGACGGCGGCCAGAGAAGACGTCAGACCATCAGCGAGTGTGGCGACTGTCGGCACCCAGCAATCTGTCCGCGACGAAGGTGCCGGCAGTCCGCTGCCGCTGCTGGGCAGCAGCGGCGCCCCGGCCTTCAGCCGTCAGGTAGCGCCGGTCTATCCTGCCCGGGCCCGTCAACTGGGTCGTGAAGGAACGGTGGTGCTGAAGCTGGCCATCGATGCCGAGGGCCGCCTGCAGGGGGTTGAGGTGGTGCAGCCGGCTGCCTTCGGGTTTACCCAGGCGGCGCTGACCGCCATTCGCCAATCCAGTTACCGCCCCGCTGTAAGGGCTGGCCGCCCGGTCCAGGCCCAAGCCCTGATCACCATCCGCTTTACGCTGCGCTCATAGCACCGTGCTGTGCAGGTCCCGTTTGTGGTAACGCCAGCCAAAGGCCACCGCCCGTACGTACCAATCCACCAGGAAGACCCCCCAAACCATATACAGTGACAGCTGCAGCAGCGGCCCCGCCACCCAGGCCAAGAGCACCCGTACCCCCCACATGGTCAGCAGCGTGACGATGAAGACGTAGAAGGTGTCGCCCGCCCCCCGCAGGCTACCGGCATAGACAAAAGAGATCGCCAGCGGGATCTGGGCAAAGGCCACAATCCTCAAGAAAACGGCGCCTTGGCGGATCACCTCCGGGTCGCTGGTAAAGACCATCACCAGGTAGTGGGGCACCAGCAGGAAGACGAGCGCCATGGTGCCCATCACCACCAGGGCCAGTTTGAGGGCCTGCACATGGCTGGCATGGGCCCGCAGATACTTCTTGGCTCCCAGCGACTGGCCCATCAGGGTGGCAGCGGCGATCCCCATGCCGGCGCCCGGCATGAAGGAAAGCGATTCGATGGACAGGCCGATCTGGTGGGCGGCATAGGCGCTGGTGCCGTAGGCTATGATGAAGCTGGAGTAGAACAGCTGGCCGGATTGTTGGGCCACCCGCTCCAGGGCCACTGGCCAGCCCACCTGCCAGATCCTGGCAAACAGCGGCCGGTCAGGCCACTGCAGGACCAGGTAGCGCTGCTTGAAGGCCTGGTAGAGCAGGTAGCAAAAGCCGAGGAATTCCGAGAGATTAATGGCGATGGCCGCACCCTCCACCCCCAGGGCCGGCAGACCCCATCTGCCGTAGATCAGCGGCCAGGCGATCAGGATGTGCAGGATGTTGACCAGCAGGATGCCCTGCATCGGGATGCGGGTCTGGCCGTTGCCGTGCATGATGGCCGAGAGGATGTTGACCCCGGTGGTCCAGACCAGCCATTGGAATACCAGCCGGATGTAGGGGCCGGCCTGGGCCTGTACCTCGGCCGAGGCTCCCATCAGGCTGGCTACCTCGGCCCCCCACAGGCTGCCGGCAACGGCTGCGATGGCGGTCAGCACCAGGCAGGCTGCCAGGGCGGTGGCTGCGGCCCGGCGGGCCTCGTCATGGCGACCGGCGCCGAACAGGTGGGCGATCACCACCGAGGTGCCGGTAGACAGGCCCCAGAAGATGGTCATGGTGGTGAAGAGCAGCAGCTGGCCCAGGCCGGTGGCGGCGATGGCCGACGCACCCAGGCCGCCGGTCATGAAGATGTCGGCGATGCCCACCAGCCGCTGGAACAGCGAAGAGAGCAGTACCGGCAGCGAAAGCCGAAAGACGTTGCAGCGGATCGAGACCGGTTTGCTGTGAAAACAGGGGAGTATGCGGCCAAGCAGGGACGACATGGCAACGACTGTAGTCCCTCCTCACCGGCGGCGTCAACAAAAACGGGCGGGATCGTGTCGATCCCGCCCGTGATGTCAAAACAGTTAGTGCTTAACCTATTTGGTGGCGTCGTCGCCGCCGCCCAGGGCGGCATGGGCTGCCGCCAGGCGGGCGATTGGTACCCGGAAGGGGGAGCAGGAGACGTAATCCAGGCCAATTTTGTGACAGAAGATCACCGATTCGGGATCGCCGCCGTGCTCACCGCAGATGCCCAGCTTGATGTTGGGGCGGGTGGCGCGGCCCTTCTCGCAGCCCATCTTGACCAACTGGCCGACACCGTTCTGATCCAGCGATACGAAGGGGTCTTCCGGCAGGATGCCGGCATCCACGTAGAACGGCAGGAACTTGCCGGCATCGTCCCGGGACAGGCCGAAGGTTGTCTGGGTCAGGTCGTTGGTGCCGTAGGAGAAGAACTCTGCCTCGACGGCGATCTCGTCGGCGGTCAGGGCGGCCCGGGGCAGCTCGATCATGGTGCCGATCAGGTACTCTACCTTGACGCCGTACTGGGCGATCACCTCGTCGCAGATCTTGACCGCGTTGGCCTTGAGTACCGACAGCTCCTTGACGGTGGCGATCAGCGGGATCATGATCTCCGGCACGATACTGAAGCCCTCGTTTTTGACCAGTTCACAGGCCGCCTCCATGATGGCCCGCACCTGCATGTCGTAGATCTCAGGGAAGGTGATCCCCAGGCGGCAGCCACGGTGGCCCAGCATCGGGTTGAACTCGTGCAGGAACTCCACCTTGTTGCGCAGGGTCTGGGCCGGCACCTGCATGGTGACGGCCAGATCGTCGATATCTTTGTCTTCTTGGGGCAGGAACTCGTGCAGCGGCGGGTCCAGCAGGCGGATGGTGACCGGCAGCCCCTTCATCTCGCGGAAGATGCCGATAAAGTCGCACTTCTGCATCGGCAGGATCTTGGCCAACGCCTTCTGGCGGCCTTCCACGTCGGCCGACAGGATCATCTCACGCACTGCGGCGATCCGCTCGGCCTCGAAGAACATATGCTCGGTACGGCACAGGCCGATCCCTTCTGCGCCAAACTCGCGGGCCACCTTGGAGTCGTGGGGGGTATCGGCGTTGGTACGCACCTTCAGGGTGCGGAACGAGTCCACCCAGCCCATCAGGGTGCCAAAGTCGCCGGTCAGCTGGGGCGGTACGGTGGGAACCTCACCCAGCATCACCTGGCCAGTGGAGCCGTCCAGGGTGATGGTATCCCCCTTTTTAACCAGCACGCCGTTGTTGGCAACGAAGCTCTGGCTGGCGTAATCGACCTTGATATCGCTGCAGCCGGCCACGCAGCACTTGCCCATGCCGCGGGCCACCACCGCCGCGTGGGAGGTCATGCCGCCCCGGGCGGTGAGGATGCCTTGGGCGGCATGCATGCCGTGGATATCCTCCGGCGAGGTCTCGATCCGTACCAGGATCACCTTTTTGCCGTTTTTGGCCAGTTCCTCGGCCTCGTCAGCGGTAAAGACCACCGTGCCGCCGGCAGCGCCGGGGGAGGCGGGCAGGCCCTTGGCGATCACCTTCTTCTCGGCCTTGGGGTCCAGCGAGGGGTGCAGCAGCTGGTCCAGCTGGGACGGGGCCACCCGCAGCACGGCGGTCTTCTGGTCGATCAGTCCCTCCTTGACCATATCCACCGCCACCTTGATGGCAGCCTGGGCGGTACGCTTCCCGTTACGGGTCTGCAGCATGAACAGCTTGCCCTTTTCGATGGTGAACTCGATGTCCTGCATATCCTTGTAGTGTTTCTCAAGGATCTGACGAATATCAGCCAGTTGTGCGTAGCATTCCGGCAGCACCTCTTCCATCGAAGGCAGGTCGCCCGGCTTCTTCTGGTGCATGTTGATCGGCTGGGGGGTGCGGATACCGGCCACCACGTCCTCGCCCTGGGCGTTGACCAGGTACTCGCCGTAGAAATAGTTGTCGCCGGTGGAGGGGTCGCGGGTAAAGGCCACGCCGGTGGCGCAGTCCTCGCCCATGTTGCCGTAGACCATCGACTGCACGTTGACGGCGGTGCCCCAATCGGCCGGGATGTTATTCAGTTTGCGGTAGGTGATGGCCCGTTGGTTCATCCAGGAGCCGAAGACGGCCCCGATGGCGCCCCATAGCTGCTCTTTGGGGTCTTCCGGGAAGGCCTTGCCCAGGTCGGCCTTGATCTTGGCCTTGAACTGGGCCACCAGGTCTTTCCAGTCGCTAGCGGTCAGCTCGGTGTCCAGGTGCACACCCTTCTCGGCCTTTTTTTGCTCCAGCAGGTGCTCCAGGGAGTGCTTGTCCATGCCCATCACCACGTCGGAGTACATCTGTACGAAGCGGCGGTAGGCGTCATAGGCGAAGCGTTCATCGCCGGACTGGGCGATGATCCCTTGGACCGTGGTGTCGTTCAGGCCCAGGTTGAGGATGGTGTCCATCATGCCCGGCATGGAGGCCCGGGCGCCGGAACGGACCGATACCAGCAGCGGATTGGCGGCATCGCCGAAGGTCCGGCCCATGATCGCCTCTACCTTCTGCAGGTTATTCTCCACCTCGCTGGTCAGGGCGGCGGGGTAGGTCTCAGCGTTGGCATAGTAGTAGGTGCAGACCTCGGTGCTGATGGTGAAGCCGGGGGGAACCGGCAGTCCGATGCTGGTCATCTCCGCCAGGTTGGCACCCTTGCCGCCCAGCAGGTTTTTCATGTCGGCCCGGCCTTCGGCCTGACCATTCCCGAAAAAGTACACATACTTCGCTGCCATCTGAAACCTCCTTGGATGATACGGTTTTAATGTCCGTAAAAAGCGTTTAACGCAAGTGAAAACAATAGGTTATACCATATACGATGTCTCCTGATTTCTCAAGGTAATTTTGCCTCCTCAATGCAGAAGGGCGCATCAGTGCGCCCTTTGCGAGGTGTTGCAGATGTCGGTCGAAGCTATTTGCAGGCTGCGATGGCGGCGTCCATCAGGCTGGTGGCCTCGCTGGAACCAGCCCCAGACAGCTGGCCGAGTTCGTCAGGGGAATAGTTTGCCACCAGATAATCAGCCATGCAGGCGCACTTGTCAGCGGCAAGCTTGGCGGATAAGGCGTTGGGGCCTGAAGTCGAACCAGCGATACAGGATTCGGTGAAGCTTTTTCGAAACGACTGTCTGAAGTTGTCTGCTTCGGCCTGTTGCTCGCGTGCGCAGCCGGCCAGCAGGAAAGGCATACAGCTGAAGATAATGCCTAGACGCAGAGTCATGAAACGCCTCCAAAAGGACGGGATGGGTACAACTGTAGCCTGCTTTTGTCCGAAAGCAACCGTTACCGTTTTCGTAATACCCGTTTATCGCCGGTGCGGATGGTCAGCTTTTCGTTGTCAAAATGCTCCAGCAGCGGGATCATGAACTTCCGTGACAGGCCGGTCAGTTCGCGGAAATCGGACGGTATGATCTTGCCGTGCTGCTGCAAAAACGTTATCAACTGCTGGCGGATGGCATCCAGAGCGTTGCTGGCATAAAAGATATCTGCTGAAACGCGGGTCACGCTGTTGTCACGCAGCAACAGCGTCAGGTGGTCGCGCACCTCTTTTTCGCTGCAATGATGAGCCTCGGCCAGTTCCTTCACCGTAGGCGGTTCTTTGCCGGCTGCGTCAAGCAGCTTGAGCAAGCTGCCGGCCAGGGCGGAGGTCTGGGGTGCAGCCTGTTTGGCTGCGCCGGCGAGACGAACCAGGTCCCGTTCGACGGTCAGTCTGGTTTCCTTTTCCAGATCAGCCAACAGCGGGGCAAAGAAACGCTGGTCGCTGCGTTTGGGCAGGCGGGTTTTTAACTCTTCCTTGCTGATACCCTCTTTGAGCGGATTGGCAGCCAGATAGGCGGTTAGTTCAGCCAACAGGCCTGCCTTTAAGGTGTCGATGGCGGTCTTGCTGAGAAAGATGCGCGGTTCGCGGGTCATCTGCACGATCTCACCCGAAGCCAGCAACCCTTGCAGAGCCGTCTCGGCCTGCCTGCGCGCAATACCGGAACGCAGCACGATCTCTTCAAGGCTGATGCCGGACAAAAGTGATTGGGCGACGATCAGGCTGCAGGTCTTCTGGTGCTCGGCTACATCCAGTGATTGCAGCAGGTTAAGTGCATCGTCGCTGCGACGGCGTCGGGCCGGCGGGAATGGGTCCAGCACGATGCCGCCGCCGATGGTGGCGGCCGGAGACGAGGCGCGGATCAGATAGGGGTCGCCGGAGACCAGCAAGAGTGGCTCGGCCAGACGTAGTTGAGCGTAGGCGGTCTCGCCCGCCGGCAGCAGGTCGCGGTCAAGCAGGATCACCTGGGCGGTGACCTCGCTGGTGCCGGTGTGGAAACGGACCGTGGAGCGGTGCTTGAGATCGCGGGGGGCGGCAGTCAGGTGGTCCAGCCGCACATCCACTCGACGGGTGGTGCGAAAGACCCCGGCTGGCACCACCACATCACCGCGCTGCACCTGATCCAGATCAACCCCCTGCAGGTTCACCGCCAGCCGTTGGCCGGCCTGACCGATGTCGGCCTTGGCACCATGGGCCTGGATGCCCCGCACCCGGCCGGGAATCCCCCTGGGTAATAGTTCAAGCTCGTCACCTACTTTGATCTCACCGGCCAGCAGGGTGCCGGTCACCACGGTGCCGAAACCGGCCACCGTAAAGACCCGGTCCACCGGCAGGCGGAACTGGCCGTCACGCTTTTTCTCTGCGGCCCCTTCGGCCAGTCGGGCCAGTTCGGCCTTGAGGTCGTCGAGCCCCTCACCGGTCTTGGAAGAGACCGGGATGATGGCCGCCGTCTCCAGGAAGGTGCCGGCCACGAACTCGCGCACCTCCTCCTGCACCAGCGGCAGCCAGTCAGGTTCCACCATGTCCCGTTTGGTCAGCGCCACCAGGCCGGTGTGGACACCTAACAGCCGCAAGATATCCAGGTGTTCGCGAGTCTGGGGCATGATCCCCTCGTCGGCCGCGATCACCAGCATCACCAGGTCCATGCCGGCTACACCGGCCACCATGGCCCGCACGAATTTTTCATGGCCCGGCACATCCACCACGCCGAATTCGATCCCGCCCGGCAGCGCCAGATGGGCAAAACCCAATTCAATCGTGATGCCGCGGGCTTTTTCTTCTTTCAGGCGATCAGTGTCAATACCGGTCAGCGCCCGTACCAGCGAGGTCTTGCCGTGGTCGATATGGCCGGCCGTACCGAGGATCAGGTGTTTCATGGTGTGGTTCCGTTCAGGTACTCCGCCAGGATCAGACGGCTGTGCTCGTCGTCGTGGCAGTAGACGCACAGGTTTTCCCAGTTACTGCCATCGGGCGGGTTATTGTGGTGGTTGCCATCCCGGTGATGGACGGTGAGGAGCTGCAGATTCTCCCGCTCGAACTCTCTGCCGCACTTGGCGCAGATCCAGCCATGCAGCTTGAGCGATTGCTCGCGGTAGTTAGCGTTGGCTGGTTTATTTCCTGATTTCAACGTGTTAACCAGCTGACGCAGCTCTTCCGGTGAGGGCAGTTTGCGGGATTGCGGGCGGCGTTGCACCATCTTAGCTGCCCTGACGTGAAAAGCGGTAGCCCACCCCGCGCACGGTAATGAAATGTACCGGCCGGCCCGGGTCCCGTTCGAAGTATTTGCGTAGCCGCACCACGAAGTTATCCAGGGTTCGGGTCTCGGCATCGGAGGCGTAGCCCCAGACCGATTCCAACAGTTCGCCGCGGGGGATCACCTGGCCCTCCCGCTGGAAGAACAGTGACAGCACCCGCACCTCCATCTCGGTCAGGTCGATCTCACCCTGGGCGGTCTTGGCGCGATAGGAAAGCAGAAATACCTCATTGTCACCGAAACAGTAGCCCTCCTCAACCGGGTCGGGGCGGTACCAGGAGGAGCGCCGTAGCATCCCTTTCACCCGCAACAGGAATTCAGCCAGGTTGAACGGCTTGGTCAGGTAGTCATCAGCGCCTGATTCCAGGCCGGCCACCCGGTCCAGGTCTTCTGATCGAGCAGTCAGCATCAGGATCGGCACCCGCGAATCCAGTTCGCGCATCGCCTTGCAGACTTGGAAGCCGTCCATGCCGGGCAGCATCACATCCAGGATGATCAGGTCGCAGCGTTCGACCCGCAACGCTTCAAGGGCGGTCTCGCCACGGTCAAAGTGGCTGACCACATAGCCATCCAGTTCCAGGTTGAAACAGATGCCACGGGCCAGATGGATCTCGTCTTCCACCAGCATGATGCGGGGACGGTCACTCATAGCGCAATGCCTCGATCGGGTTTAACGACGCCGCCTTGCGGGCCGGATAAAAGCCGAAGAAGATGCCGACGGCGCCGGAAAACAGCACGGCGATGGTGATCGAGAGCGGTGAGATCAGGGTCGGCCAGGAAAGCAGGCGGGAGACCACCATGGCGCCGCCGGCCCCCAGGGTGATACCGATCAGGCCGCCCATGATGGTCAGCAGCACCGCTTCGGTCAGGAATTGCAGCAAAATGTCCTTACGTTTGGCGCCGATTGCCATCCGGATACCGATCTCGCGGGTTCGCTCAGTAACCGAGACCAGCATGATGTTCATAATGCCGATGCCGCCAACGATCAGCGAGATGGAGGCCACCGCCCCCAACAGCAGTGACATGGCCTTGGCCGACTGCTCGGCTACCGCCAGTATTTCAGACAAGTTGCGAACGGTGAAGTCGGGTTCCTTGGAGCCATTAATCCGGTGGCGCTGGTTGAGCAGCGTGGTGATCTCCTCCTCGGCACGACCCAGCAGCTCTTCACTTTTGGCCTGCACCAGGATGGCGCCGACGGTATTGGGAAACTGGCTGCCGATCAGTTTGCGCTGGGCGGTGCGCAACGGCACGAAGATCACGTCATCCTGGTCGGTGCCCTGGGGTGACTGCCCCTTGCGGTCCATGATGCCGACCACGGTGAAGGGCACCTTCTTGATGCGGATCATCTTGCCAAGCGGATCCTCGCTGCCGAACAGGATTTGGGCCACGGTTTGACCCAACAGGCAGACCTTGGCGGCGCTGTCAACATCGGAGCTGGTGATGGTGCGGCCACGCAGAACCGGCCAGTCGCGGATGATAAACATTTCTGGCGTGGAACCCATCAAGAGGGTGGACCAGTTCTGGTTGCCGTAGACCACCTGGCCGGAACCGCGTACGGTGGGGGATGCCAGGGCAACTGAAGGACATTCGTGCTGGATGGCGCGGGCATCGTCATAGGTCAGGGTCTGCACCCCGCCGCTGCCGGTACGTATGCCGCCGCTGGTGAGCGAACCGGGGATCACCAAGAGGATGTTGCTGCCGATGCTGGCGATCTGCTGGGAGATGATGTAGCTGGCGCCGGAGCCGACCGCCATCATAGCGATCACGGCGGCGATGCCGATAATGATCCCCAGCATGGTCAGGAAGGAACGCAGTTTATTGATCCGCAACGCCCGCAAGGCGATCCGTAGCGGTTGAGTGAGATTGGTCATGGCATCATTATGGGCTGACCAGGCCCCGCAACAGAGCGAGGTTGATCTGGTCCATCTCGTCGTTATCCCCCTTGGGGGTTTCGAGTATCTTGGGAATGGCAACAAAACGGGGGTCGTTCATGATCAAGCGGAACGGCTCCAGGCCCAACATGCCTTGGCCGATATGGTCGTGGCGGTCCACCCGACTGCCCAGACCCTTCTTGGAGTCGTTGAAATGGAAACACTGCAACCGCTCAAGCCCCAAAACCCGGTCGAATTCGTCCATCACCGCCTGATACCCTTGGGGGCTGGTGGTGTCGTAACCGGCGGCAAAGGTATGACAGGTATCGAAACAGATGGCGAAACGCTCAGGATAGCGGCTGCCGTCGATGATCGTGCGCAGTTCCTCGAAGTGGCGGCCCAGGTTGG
>DFYU01000137.1 GCA_002383415.1 Geobacter sp. UBA4074 | reverse complement strand
TTCAGTGATGGTTGTATCGCTTTTTTAGACATCTGACGCCATCCTTCCAGTGTGGTGTAAGGTCCTGAATCTATGATGAGTAATGATCGTGTAACAGACAGAACAGCGAAAGAGACAGCCGGTCAGCGGGTTACCACTGCCAGCACCAACACCTCGTCGCCGTCACGGGAAAGCAGTCGATGCCGCAGGGCTGAATCGAAATAGACGCAGTCACCCTCACCCAGTTCGATCCGTTGGTCGTCCAGCAATAGCTCCGCATTGCCCTTCATCACGAACAGGAACTCCTCACCGTCGTGACTGTAGGTGTTCTCTTCGGGCGGCTTCTGGGACACCGTCAGCAGAAACGGCTCCATCTTCTTGTTTTGTTTGCGATAGGCCAGCGACTCATAGGAATAGCCCTGGCTAGTGCCGGCCCGGGAGATGACGCGCGGCATCATCTTGCGCTCGTCGGCCCTGACGATCTCGTAGCGGCACTCTTCCTCATCTTCAGCAAAGAAGTGGCCGATCTTGACGTCAAAGAAGCGGGCGATCTTGGACAGGGTGGCAATGGGGGGGGAAACGTTGTTGTTTTCAATCTGGGAAATCAGGGCAGGCGAAAACCCGGTCTCCCGGGCAACTGCCTGAAGGGTCAGTTTCTTGGCGAGACGGAGCTTTTTGATTTTGACGCCGATGTTGTACTCGCTACTCATCTCACAGTCCGCCGAAAATAGAATCCCGTTTTGGTCCGGAGTTTGTATACGAACCGAGCTTCTATTGTCAATAAAATTGTTTTAACCGTAACAAATGAGTTTTAGCAATACTAGCGCATTTTTATTAAAAGTGAACGGGGCCGTTCATTATTCTCCCAACAGCTGCCGCGCCAGCAGCTCAACGGTGTGCACCACCTCAACAGTAGAACCGTGTTGCTTCAGACCATCATCCAGCTGCATCATGCAGCCGGGACAACCGGTGGCCACGGCATCGGCGCCAGTGGCGATGATCGCCTCGCTCTTGACATCGTTGATGGTCATGGATGAGCCGTAGTGATAGACGTTGAAGGTGCCGCCCAGACCGCAGCAGCGGTCGGCCCCTTCCATCTCCACCAGTTCCAGGCCAGGGGTGGCCCGGATCAGCTCACGGGGTTGACTGGTCAGTTTACGGGTACGCAGATGGCAGGGGTCGTGGTAGGTGACGCTGCCGCTGGCACCGGCGCCAGTCTCGGCCGGTTGCAGCCCCAGCTGGTGCAGCAGCTGGGCCGCGTCCACCGTCTTCCTGGCCAGACGCTCAAGGCGCTCCTTCAACCCGGGATCGCGCTTGCCGATCACCAGGGGATACAGCCTGTGCAGGGCGCCGCCGCAGGTGGCACAGGCGCTCATCACGTAGTCGGCCTCGTAACGCTCCAGGGCCGCCAGATTCTGCTCGGCCAGCTGACGCACCGTATCCAGATCGCCGCCGGACATGCCGGGCAGGCCACAGCACTGCTGATCTTTCGGTATGATCACGGTGCAGCCCAGGTGCTGGAACAGTTTGATGGCGGCCACGCCCACCCGGGGATAGACGAAGTTGGTCATACAGCCCACAAAAAAAACGATGCGAGGTTTGCCAGGCTGCCCCTCGATCACCTCAGGGTAGCGATCCAGCAGGGGGGTCTTGGCAATGGCCGGGATGTAGCGCTTGCTGCCCACAAACGGCAGCGGGAAGCGTAGCCGCAGTCCCGATGTCTCCGGCACCTTTTTAAAGAACAGCGGCCCCAGCAGGGCAGCGGCCTTGGCCCCCAGCTTCATGCGGGTCCGGCTCTGGATCACCTGGCCGACGGCCTTATGGAAGGTGGTCAGGCCGCGTCGTTGGGCCAACGCCTCGCGGGCAGCGATCACGATCTCGTCGGTGGGCACCTCGTTGGGGCACTTTTCAACGCAGCTGCCACACAGCAGACATTTGGACATGGCCAGGTAGGTCTGGTCATCCAGATCGATATCGTCCTTAAGCAGGTGCTGGGCCAGGGCAATCTTGCCCCGGGCCACGGCCGGCTCCCGCTGAAAGGCGGTGAAGGCCGGGCAGTTGGCCCGACAGGCGCCGCACTTGACGCATTTCTTGAGTTGTTCTTCGACCCGCTGCAGGGGATCGGTGGTCTGTTCAGCCATATAAAGCCCCATTTATGATCAAGATTATGTCAGACGCTAAGGACAAGTGACATAGTAAACAAAGAACGTCAGCAAACACAAACCTTTTAACGCAAAGGTTGAAGGCGAGACGCAAAGGCGCAGAGACACCCAAAGACAACAAAAGGGGAAAAGCAAGACTTATAAGTGGATGCATCTCTCTTTTCAGGCTGTTAAAAGCTTCTCTCTGCGTCTCTGCGTCTTTCTTTAAACCTCTGCGTTAATAAGGCCTTTTTTCCAACCATCCAGCGCAACCAGGGCGCGCTCTGCCATCAGCGGCTTGCGATCCTTTTTCTTGATCCGTCCTTCCAGCGGCGGGAACAGGCCGTAGTTGACGTTCATCGGCTGGAACTGCTTGGGGTCGGCGTTGGTGATGTGGTGGACCAGCGCCCCCAGAGCGGTTCCCCGCGGCGGCAACAGCGGTTCACGCCCCTGGGCCAGGGCCACCACCGTCAGCCCGGCCAAAAACCCGGAGCCGGCCGATTCCACGTAGCCCTCCACCCCGGTGATCTGGCCGGCGAACAGGAAACGTGGATCACTCTTCAGCTGCTGCGCTTCAGACAGTAATGACGGTGCATTGATAAAGGTGTTGCGGTGCATGGCTCCCAGACGGACGAATTCGGCCTGTTCCAGACCCGGTATCATCCGCAACACCCGCCGCTGTTCCGGCCAGGTCATCTTGGTCTGGAAGCCCACCAGGTTGTAGAGGGTCTTCTCGCGATTCTCAGCCCGTAGCTGTACCACGGCCCACGGCTCTTCGCCGCTGACCGGCTCTGGAAGCCCCACCGGCTTCATCGGTCCGAAACGCAGGGTGTCGTCACCCCGCGCCGCCAATTCCTCGATCGGCATGCACCCATCGAAATGGACCAGCTTTTCAAAACTACGGGGTTCAACCTTTTCGGCCCCACGCAGGGCCCCTAAAAAGGTGGCGTACTGGTGCTGATCCAGGGGGCAGTTCAGATAGTCGTCACCATCACCCTTGCCATAACGAGAGGCTGCGTAGATTTTGGACAGGTCAAGGGATTCGGCCGAGACGATCGGCGCAATGGCATCGTAAAAATAGAGCCGGTCGCCGGTCAGGCGCGAGAGCTGGTCAGCAAGAGTGTCACTGGTCAGGGGGCCAGAGGCGATCACCACCAGCCCTTCGGTTGGCAGATCAACCACCTCTTCCCTGATCAGTTCGATGTTGGGATGAGCGGCAATACGTTCGGTGATCCAGACTGAGAACTGCTCGCGGTCGACGGCCAGGGCACCGCCGGCCGGGACCCGGGTGGCGTCAGCCCCCTGCATGATCAAGGAGCCGCAGCGACGCAACTCTTCTTTGAGCAGGCCGACCGCATTGCTCAGATCGGCACCGCGCAGGGAGTTTGAGCAGACCAGCTCCGCCAGGCCCGGCAGTTGATGGGCCGGTGAATAACGCCGCGGCTTCATCTCGTACAGCCGCACCCGAATACCACGTTCAGCCGCTTGCCAGGCTGCCTCGCAGCCAGCCAGACCGGCACCGATGATGGTTACGCGCTGGTCCAATCGCAACCCTCTTTCGGACATTTGAGAAATTCACCCTTCTTCTTGTAGACCTTCTTCACCACGAGCGGGAAGCCGCATTTCGGGCAGGGTTGTTGCACCGGCTGATCCCAGAGGGCGAACTTGCAGTCCGGGTAACGGTTGCAGGAGTAGAACAGTTTGCCGTAGCGGGACTTCTTCTCGGTCAGCTCACCCTGTTTGCACTCTGGGCAGGTGACGCCGGTCCCTTTCGGCTTGTTGAGCGGCTGGATATTCTTGCAGGCCGGGTAGCCGGAGCAGGCCAGGTATTTGCCATAACGACCATCCTTGATCAGCATCGGCAGACCGCACTTTTCACACTTTTCTTCAGAAACTTCCGGCTCAGCAGCCTCTGCTGTATCAGCCTCAAGATTGCGCGTGTATTTACAGCCTTCCTTGAAGCCGGTGCAGGCGATGAACTTACCCCGCTTGCCCAGCTTGATGGCCAGCGGCTTGCCGCACTCCGGGCAGGCCTCGTCAATGGTCTCGGTGGTCAGGTCGTCCTTCTTGACCTCCGACTCCTTCTGCTTGAGCAGGGAGATAAACGGCTCCCAGAACTCACGCAGCAGCGGCTTCCACTGTTTTTCGCCACGGGAGACCTGATCCAGTTCCTCTTCCAGGCCGGCGGTGAAGTTATAATCCACGTAGCGGGGAAAGTGGGCGGTCAGCAGATCGTTGACCACCATACCCACATCCTCGGGAAAGAAACGTTTCTTGTCGAGGCGGCAGTATTTGCGCTCCACCAGGGTGTTAAGGGTGCTGGCATAGGTTGAAGGTCGGCCGATACCGTATTCTTCAAGGGTCTTGACCAGAGTCGCTTCGGTGTAACGGGGCGGCGGCTGGGTAAAATGCTGCTCCGGCGTGATGTCCAGCAGCTTGAGCGACTCACCCTCGTTAAGCGGCGGCAGCGTGCCTTCCTTTTCCTCATCCTCGTCGTCCACCCCTTCGATATACAGCTTCATGAAGCCGGCAAAACGGATCACCGAGCCGCTGGCCCGCAGGGTTAGTTCACGCTGCTGGCTGGTGACGGCGATATCCACCGAGGTCTGATCCAAGAGCGCCTCGGCCATCTGACAGGCGATGGTCCGCTTCCAGATCAGCTCGTAGAGCTTGAACTGATCGGGCGGCAGGAACTTCTTGAGGGCTGCCGGTGTCTTGTCCAGATAGGTGGGCCGGATCGCCTCGTGGGCCTCCTGGGCGTTTTTGGATTTGTTCTTGTAGTGGCGGGGCTTGGCCAAGGCGTATTCAGGACCATAGGCCGCCGTGATCACCTCGTGGGCCTCTTTCAGTGCCTGACTGGAGAGGTTGACGCTGTCAGTACGCATGTAGGTGATCAGACCAACGGTCCCGTCGGCCCCCAGATCGATCCCTTCGTAGAGCCGCTGGGCGGTGGACATGGTCTTCTTGGCCGAGAAGCCAAGTTTGCGAGAGGCCTCTTGCTGCAGGGTGGAGGTGGTGAAGGGCGGCGCCGGGTTGCGCTTCATCTCCTTACGGGTAACCTGCGCCACCTGGGCCTGTCCCTGGGCGATCAGCTGTTTGAGTGATTCAGCAGCGGCGGCATCGGGGATATCAAACTTGCCCAGCTTCTTGCCATCCACCGCCACCAGTCCGGCCTTGACCGGCTGGCCGCCTGCCTTTTCCAGCTTGGCGCCAATGGTCCAGTACTCCTGGTCCACAAAGGCCTTGATCTCCTTCTCTCGCTCACAGACCAGCCGCAACGCCACCGACTGTACCCGACCGGCCGAGAGGCCGTAGCGGATTTTTTTCCAGAGAAAGGGCGAAAGGTTAAAACCGACCAGATAATCGAGGATCGCCCGGGCCTGCTGGGCATCCACCAGATCTACGGCAATCGCCCGGGGGTGCTTGACCGCATGAATAATCGCATCCTTGGTGATCTCATGGAACACCACCCGCTGAATCTCGATCTTCGGTTTCTTATCCAGCCCCAGGGCAGCCAGCAGGTGCCAGGAGATGGCCTCCCCCTCACGGTCGGGGTCGGTTGCCAGCAGCAGACGATCAGCATCTTTGAGAGCCTTCTTGATGGCGTCGATCTGCTTCTTGCTCTCCGGCAACACGTGGTACTTGGGCTCAAAGTCGTTGGCCACGTCGACCGATCCCTGCTTGCTGGGCAGGGCGCGGACATGGCCAAAGGAGGCCAGCACCCGGTACTCGGGACCGAGGAACTTTTCAATGGTCTTGGCCTTGGCCGGCGATTCTACAATCACGAGGTGCTGCGCCATAGGGGAATCCTTACGAAATAGAGTAATGAGAACCGGGCAGTTGCACCAGCAGCCCTTTGAGTTCAAGGCCCAGCACCATAGCCGAAACCTCTGCGGCCGTCAATTCAAGAGCCGTGGTGATATCGTCCAGTTGGCGTGGCCCCTGGGCCAACAGTTCGTAGACCTGCGCCTCACGGGGCGTCAACGGGCACAGCGGTGCCGTGGGGCCATGGCCCTGTCCAGCAGCTGCCAGGGTGGTCTCCAGACCCAGCGCAGCCAGAATATCACCCAGTGAATCCACCAGGACCGCCCCCTGCTTGATCAGGCCGTTGCTGCCCCGGCAGGAGGCAATGCTGATCGGACCGGGCACCGCCATCACGTCACGACCCTGGTCCAGAGCATAGCGGGCAGTGATCAGCGAACCGCTCTTATCGGCCGCCTCCACTACCAGCACACCGCGGCTGAGTCCACTGATGATCCGGTTGCGGCGAGGAAAGTGATCGGCCAACGGCTGGGTGCCCAGCGGAAATTCCGACAGCAGACAGCCGCTGGCGGCAATCCGCTCGGACAGTTCACGGTTCTCAGGAGGATAGGGACAATCAACACCACAGCCCAGCACTGCCACCGTGGCACCACCACCCATCAGAGCTCCCCGGTGGGCAGCGGTATCGATCCCCCGGGCCAGCCCGGAGACCACCAGCAGTCCGGCATTGGCCGCAGCAGCCGAAAGTTCTTCCGCCGCCTTCAGACCGTTGCGGGTGGCCCGGCGCGACCCCACCACCGCCAGGGCCGGGTCCCACACCGGCAGCTGACCACGCAGGTACAGCAGGGGTGGCGGCCCACCGATCTCGAACAGGCGCCGTGGGTAGTCGGCGTCCAGAAAAGTGAGCAGACGCACATCAGGCAGTTTATCAAGTCTACGCAGTTCAGCCTCGGCAAAACGTTGGCCACCACCGCTCTGCAACGCCTCAACCACCGGCTCGGTCATACCACGTACCGTGACCAATGCAGCCCGCGAAGCAGCAAGCACCCGACCTGGCGTCTCAAACTGCTCCAGCAGGCGCCGGAACAGTACTGGACCGACCCCTTCCACCGCCGACAGCGCTATCCAATCCCGTTGATCGTCCACAAGACTCCAAAAACAAAGACCGGCCAGAGGCCGGCCTGATGCCGCCAAACGTCTCTGTTCTAGCGCGGAGCTGTCATCACCAGATCATTCTTGAAGATGGCATCGATGCTCTTGACCACCAGGGCGGTCGAGGTACGCTTGCCGGTCTCCACCACCACCAGCGCACCGATCACCTCGTAGGGCAGCTGCGTGATGACCTTGTCCACCAGCATCTTCTCGATGGCCACCTCGCGAACCACATAAAACATGTTGCCCACCTCAACCCCTTGCTGTTCGCCCAGGTCAAGGTAGACCACATCACCGCTGGCTACAGCATCATGACCCGAGTAGGACTCGACGATCATCCCCTTCAGGGGACGTTCGGCAAGCTTGAGGGATATCTCGCGACGCTTGATCTCCTGATAAGGGAACAACCAATCGCCAGGCTCCACCTCTTTGAAGGAGCTGGTAATGATCGCCCGGGAGCCCTCAGGAGATATCTGGGTCAACTGCAGGGTTCCCAGAGGATACAGCTTGGTGCCCAGTATCTCGCTGCTGCGGGGATGACTGATGGTTGCCGATTTGCGCATGATGGAAAACTTCTGGCCGTCAACAGCACCCACGTTGGCACCGATGTCGGTGAAGGCAATGTCATCTTCGCCAAGAATAAGGCGACTGTGCTGACCGGCGATAATCCGGCCCACAGGCTTCGGTTCGCCCTCCGCCAGTCGGCCTTCATTGCCGCGGACCGTAAAGGTCTTCTCTTCGACAACCTCCGCAGGCAGCACCTCTACAGGCGCCGCAGCTGCCTTTTGTCCGCCAGCTTCAACAGCCGGAACGATCTGCAGCCGGCCATCGACAAAACGCACGGTCTGTCCAGGATAGATCAGGTGCGGGTTGGTATGTTCCTGATTTTTGGACCACAGATTGGGCCAGTGTTTGGGATCATTCAGGAAGCGCTGTGACAGCCCCCACAGGGTATCCCCTTTTTTGATCACATAGACCGTCGGCGGTTCCTCTGCCGCCACCACCAGGCAGGGCAGCATGACGGCAAACAGCAACAGACACAGACCGGTACAAAGACGTGTATTCATGGGCACCTCGATGGTTCCCGGCTACAGGGCCGGGTTGTCTAGGATCATCAACCGTTCGCGAGCCTTAACGGTTGCAGGGCTGCCGGGATACTGGCGAATCAGACGCTCAAAGGCAGCACGCGCCTTTGCCGGCTGCTTGAGCGCAGCCTGACTGTAGCCGATCTTCAGCAGGGCGTCAGCCGCCTTGGGGTGCTGCGGCCAGCCATCCACCACCTTCTGGAAGGAGGCCAGCGCCCTGGGTAGATCTGAAATACTGTAGTGGCACTCGCCAATCCAATAGTGTGCGTTGGGGGTATATTCTCCGGCCGGAGATTCCTTCAGGAACTGTTCAAAAGCCGTGATTGCGGCGGCAAAGTTATTGGCGCTGTAGAGACCAAAGGCCTTGAGGTAGGCGGCAGGCGGACCAGCATCCTTGCCCCGTAGCGGCGTCTCAGGATTTACCACTTCCACCTTGGGCGTGCCCGTTACAGCTCCTGTTTGCACCTTGGACTGCAGGGCCTGATTGACCTCTTTTAGTTCGCGGACACCTTCTGCCAACTCCCGGAACAGTTTTGCGCGCTGTTCATCCTGTTCCTCGAGCGTTGCCAGCCGAGCAGTCAGTTCATTCAGGCGCGCCTCAACGCCACCGGCCACCTGAAACAGGTGCTCAACCCGCGTCTCGGTTTCGGTCTGACGCTTGACCAGCAGATCGTTAGCTGCGCAGCCGTTCAGCAGCACCAGCAGGCCTCCCAGGCCGATCACCCCTTGCATCCAGCGCATAATTACCCCGTTTCCCACATGTTCTCACGCAATTAAAGCGATAATCCCCGGTTTGTCAAGTGAAAGTCAGGGTTTTCCTGATTGCGTTTGCATGCCGCAAGCTCGGTGTGGTAGCATTTTTTCCTTTTGACTTTCTGAAAGCGCAGGTCACCACCCTTTGATGCTACCCGAGCTGCTGGCGCCAGCAGGCACCATGGAAAAACTGAAGATAGCCATTCACTACGGTGCAGATGCGGTCTACCTGGGTGGTGAGCAGTTCGGCCTGCGGGCCATGGCCGGCAACTTCAGCAGCGACGAATTCCCGGCTGCCCTTGATCTGTGCCACCGTCACGGGGTCAAGGCCTACCTGACGGTCAACAGTTATCCCGACGATCACCAGCTGGGCCTGCTTGAACGCTATCTGCAGCGGATGGCGCCGTTGCCGTTTGACGCCTACATCGTGGCTGACCCCGGTGTGTTACGGATGGTACGACGCATCTCGCCGCAGCGCGAGCTCCATCTCTCCACCCAGGCCAACACCATCAACCGCGAATCGGCACTATTCTGGCAGGACCAAGGGGTCAGCCGGATCAACCTGGCCCGGGAGATGACCCTGGATGGCATCCGCACCACGGCCAAGGCACTCACCATCCCCTGCGAAGTGTTTGTGCATGGGGCGCTCTGCATCGCCTATTCCGGCCGCTGCCTGCTATCCAGCGCCCTGACTGGTCGCAGCGCCAACCAGGGCGCCTGCACCCAACCCTGCCGTTGGCGTTACAGCCTGCAAGAGGAGAGCCGCCCCGGTGTCTATCTGCCGATCGAAGAGGACCACCACGGCACCTTTATCTTCAATTCCAAGGACCTCTGCCTGCTGGAACAGCTGCCCGAGCTGATCTCGGCCGGGGTCGGCGCCCTCAAGATCGAAGGCCGGATGAAGGGCGTGCATTACCTGGCCGGCGTGCTGCGGGTCTACCGCACCGCGCTGGACGCCTACGCCCGCGACCCGTTACACTACAGCACCGACCCTGCATGGCTGGAGGAATTGGCAACCGTCAGCAACCGCGGCTACACCACCGGCTTTCTGTTCGGCGACCCGCGTGATGTCGGGCAGTCGTATCAGGCCGGCTACCAGCGCAGCCATCAGTTGGTGGGCGTTGTCGAGTCAGTCGATCCGGATAACGGCACGGGGCTGGTGGCGGTAAGAAACCGGTTCAGGACAGGTGACCTGCTTGAGCTTATCGGCCCGGCCATGAAACAGCTGACGTTCACTGCTGGCGAGCTTCAGCTGCAGCACCCTGATGATGACACTCTCAGCGCAACCGAGGTTGTTCACCCCAACCAGCGGCTGATCATGCCGTTGCCCGCCGCTGCAGCCCCTGATGACCTGCTGCGTCTGCCCCAGACAGATTGCACACTACCCCCGGAGGTACGCCCTAGCCATGGCTGACATTCACAAATTGCCACCCCAGAGCCTTGAGGCAGAAATGTCCATTCTGGGCGGCATCCTGATCGATAACGATGCCATTAACCGGGTGCTGGAGATTCTGGAGCCGACCGATTTCTACCGCGAGGCCCACCGCAAGATCTTTGACGCCATGCTGGAGTTGTCAGACCGGCGGGAACCTTGCGATCTGATCACCCTGACCGACACCCTCAAACGGCGGGGCGAACTGGACGCCTCCGGTGGTGCGGCCTACTTGGCCACCCTGGTGGATTACGTCCCCACTGCGGCCAACATCGGCTACTACTGCAAGATAGTTAAAGAGAAGGCCCTCAATCGCCGCCTGATCACCGTGGCCACCGATATCGTCACCAAGGGCTACGACGAAAAGTCCGACGTGAACGAGATGTTGGACGGCGCACAGAAGGCCCTGTTCGATCTGGCCGAAAACAAACTGCGTCCCCAGTACTTTCCAGTCAAGGCGATAATCAAAGACACCTTTAAGATGCTGCAGACGCTCTACGAAAAGAAAGAGCAGATCACCGGCATCCCCACCGGCTATATCGACCTTGACCACATGACCGCCGGCTTTCAGCCCGGTGACCTGATCATCATTGCGGCCCGCCCCTCGATGGGCAAGACCACCCTTGCCTTGAACATTGCCAGCTATGCCAGCGCAGAGGCAAAAAACAAGGTCCCCTCGGCCGTCTTCTCGCTGGAGATGGGCAAGGAGCAGTTGGTAATGCGTCTGTTGTCCTCCCTGGCGCGGGTCGACGCCGGACGGATGCGGACTGGCCACTTCCACGACACCGACTGGCCCCGCCTGCAGCGGGCAGCTGATACGCTGTTCAAGGCCAACATCTTCATTGACGACACCCCCGCCATCAGCGTGCTGGAGCTGCGTGCCAAGGCGCGCCGCCTAAAGAGCGAGCACGACCTGGGCCTGATCATCATCGACTACCTGCAACTGATGCGGGGCGGGGCCAACCCCGAATCTCGCCAGCAGGAGATCTCCGAGATTTCACGTTCTTTAAAGGCGTTGGCTAAGGAATTGAACGTGCCGGTGGTGGCGCTGTCACAGCTCAACCGCAGCCTTGAGAATCGCAGCGATAAGCGACCGATGATGAGCGATTTACGTGAATCGGGCGCCATCGAGCAGGATGCCGACGTGATCATGTTCGTCTACCGCGAATCGGTTTACTGTGAGCACTGCCGCAAAAAAGACGGCTCCTGCACCGCCGACCATGAACGCAACGCTGAGATCATCATCGGCAAGCAGCGTAACGGACCGATCGGCACCGTCGAGCTGACCTTCATGGGCGAGCATACCCGCTTTGAAAACCTGGCTCGCAACCAATAACGGAACGCAAACGGGGCCTGCATCAATGGATGCAGGCCCCGTTTTTTTGTGGATGTTGTATCCTCGCCTACAGATAATCCAACAACGATACCTGACTGATCTTGGCCGTTGAGGACAGTGTCGCCTCAAAGGCTATCTGCTGTTGGGTCATCTCCACCGCCAGCTTGGCGTAGTCGGCGGTCTGCACATTGCCGTAGACCGTCAGCAAGGTATTGCGGGTACTTTCATTCATCTTGGCGGCCCCATCCAGCCGCAACATGCGCGACGCGACGGTACTCTGGGCGTTTTCCAGCTGGATGCCTGCCTGATACAGCGCCTGTACGCCAGTCTGGATGCCGGTCACATCATTGGCCTGAATGGCTGTCCGCAGGTCGTCCAGGGTCTGCAGGACGTTAGTCGAGCCAAAGGGTTGGCTGGCGGCCTCGTCCGGCGTCAGCACCTGGCTGCCGACCAGGTTCATGGTTTCGGTGGAACCGGGTCCCAGCTCAACCCGCAGCTCGGTGTCATCACCCTGATAGTACGGCGGCCCAGTCATGGTGAAGGGTGCCGTACCGGTTACGCCGCCACCAAACACGTAAATGCCGTTATGCTGCATATTGCCCATATCCACGATCTGCTGCTTGATGGCATCAATCTGGGTCAGGGCGTTATTGCGGATATTAACGTCGGAGGTGCCACCGGTTACTGAGGCGGCCAAGCTCTTGGCCTGATAGATATAATCCGTTATCCCCTTCAGGGCGGTATTGGTCATTTCAAGCCAAATGTTGGCCTTTTTGATGTTGTTATCGTACTGCTCACCGGCGGTCAGCTTGTCGTTGATACCGACCAGCAGGCGAGCAGAAACCGGGTCGTCACTGGGCCGGTTGTAGTTTTTGCCCGAGGCGATCTTCTCCTGAATGCCGTCCAGCAAGTTACGAGAGCGCTGAATGTTATAGAGCGAGTTCTGCATGGTTATATTGGGCGTTATCCGCATGATTGCTCCTCCTACTGCATCATGTTGATCACCACGTCCATCATCTCGGTGGCGGTGGTGATCAATTTGGCCGAAGCCTGATAGGAACGCTGGTACTGAATCAGGTTGGCCAGTTCTTCATCCAGCGAAACCCCCGACTGTGAGTCCCGCAGGGTGGTCAGCTGCTTCATAAAGGCTGCATCCTGGGTCACCACCGTCTTGGCTGTCTGCACATCCAACCCGACCTGGGCCACCAACGAGTTGTAATAATTGCTGAAGGTGGCGGTGCCCATAGTGGTGGTATCGTTCAGTAGCTGGGCCATTGCCACAGCGTTGCTGTTGTCACCGGTGGAGGTGGCGCTGCCTGATGCGGCAATCGTGGCCACCGTAATGGCCGGGTCCAGCCCGATGCTGGCGGCGGTCGTGCCGGCCGCAGCAAAGAAATCGCCACCGCCAGCGCCCGCTAGATCGAAGCCCAGGCCATGCTGGGTGTTCACCTCAGTAACGATGCCGGCGGCCAAGGCATCCACCTGCGCCAGATAACTCGGAATGGTCACGTCACGCATCTTCAACGTAGCCCAGAGCGCGCCACCAGCTGTGTCTGAGCTGTAAAAAGGTGTCGCCGAGGTTGGATCCAACGCCGGCGAGGTGGTGCCAAGATAATCGGTGACCGTCACGACTGCCGGCGACCCTGCAGCGTTAACCGATCCGAACTGGGTGCCGTTGACCAGGTCGTATTGGGTGCCGGTTGCATCATTGGTGACATAGATGTCGGTGGTCCCGTCATCGTTTTCCGTAAATTTGACCCCCAGCTGTTCGGACAACTGACGGATCATGTAATCGCGCTGGTCGCGCATCTCATTGGCGTTACCGGAAACCAGTTCAGTATTCTTGATATTGCCGTTCAACAAGGCGATCTGTTCGACAAGCCGGTTGATTTCGTTGACCTGCGGGGTGACCGATTCTTCAAGCTGGGTGACGGCATCACTCAAGGTACGACTTACATAATGAAACTGATCAGTCATGATCTGCGCCCGGGACAGTACTGCCTGCCGTTCCGCTTGACCGGTGGGGTTCAGCGACAGATCCTGCCAGGAGTTGAAAAATTTGGTGATTGACGTACCAAGGCCTTCCTGGGCGATCTCGTTGAAGACCGGCTCAATCTGCTGCAGCACTTCCGATTTGGTGGAGTTGTAACCAGACGTCGCAGTGGCATTGACCAACTGCTTCTGCAGCAGACTATCATAATAGCGCTCCACCACCTGTACCCGCACACCGGTACCCAGCGGGAAACCATTGTGCGTGGTGGGTGGGGCGGTCTCGAACAGCACCCGTTGACGAGAATAACCAGGGGTGTTGACGTTGGCGATATTCTCGCTGGTAACCTCGGCCGCCACCTGAAACAGTTTCAGGCCCGACTTTCCTATTTCAAAGGCTGCACTGATGCCCATCTTACGCCTCCCTGTTGACCATCACCGCACCGGCCTGTGCTCGCTGGATGTAGGTTCCAGATGCGCCGTACTGGTTGGAGGTATTCAACACCCGCAGCAAGAAGCCCAGCGAGTCGTTGACCGTGCCGAGGAAACGCTCCAGCAGTTCACGGTTGTGCTGTGCCTGCCGATGGACCTCGTTACCGGCTTGCTGCACCGCCTGCTGCAGTGGCAAAATCTCCTTAGCGGCCTCCTTCGGCAGCTTCTGCAGCAGGTCGCTGACGGTCTTGGCCGACGCGCCGCCAGCCTGGCGCGACAAACCAGCTAACGCATCTCTCAGCCCGTCGGCTGCCCTGAACTGACGGGCCACCACCGGCTCTTTCAGGCTGTTCAGCTGTTCCATGCGCGTGGTATCCAGGCTGACAATGGCCTCTTGCTCTTCCAGTAGCAGTCCGTTCAACTCCTTGAATACGGCCAGCTGTTCCTGGAGGGCTGCCACCAGCAGGGTCATACCGCTACTCATTGTCTTCACCTGTTGCTGTAGGTCGCACGGCCTGCGGCACACCTTCATAGCGCCGCAGCAACTCTTTTTCGACCATGGCTGCGATGCCGATGCCCCCACGCCGTGCCGCTGCAGTCGAATACTCTTGATCCAGCAAGGAGCGGAAGGTCTCTTCCGCCCTGCCACCGCCGGTCAGCTTGTTTTCCGGCACCGTGGCCCGCATCGATTTCAGCATCATGCCGACAAACAACGACTCGAAATCCTGGGAAATCTTTTTCAGCTCTTTACGCTTGGCATCACTCAACTGCTCTGAGCCGCCCCGGGACTTGGCCCCCAGCTGCTCAACCTGCTGTTGCTGCAACAGGGTCGTCGGCGCTATGGTCAGTTCGCTGTTCATCATGGTTATCCTATCGGCTGGTTGGCAGCTTTTCTTGACCGCTGCGCGGACTTAAATAATCACCAGTTCGGCCTGCAGCGCTCCGGCAGCCCTGATGGCCTGCAGGATGGATATCAGGTCACGCGGGGTTACTCCCAACAAGTTCAAGCCGCGAACCACATCACCGATGGTATTGCCGGCCGGCACAAGCGAAAGCCGTTTCTGCTCCTCTTTCACCTTCAGTTCCGTGCGGGGGACCACCGTGGTTTCGCCCTGCGAAAGCGGTGCAGGTTGCGACACTTTCGGGGTTTCCTTGATGGTCAGCGCCAGGTTGCCGTGGGAGACTGCCACCGCAGCGATCTTGACCGCCTCGCCCATCACGATGGTGCCAGTCCGTTCATTAACCACCACCCGGGCCGGCATATCCTGCACGACCTCCAGGTTTTCAACCTGGGCGATAAAATCTACCGGTCGATTGGTGTAATCCTGGGGCAGCTGCACCATCACCGAACCGCCGTCGCCGGTGGTGGCACTGCCGTTGAACTGCTTGTTGATGGCCGCAGCTATGCGCGATGCGGTGGTAAAATCGGCCTGCGACAGGTTCAGCCGCAGGGCAGAGCGCCCTGCCAGCACATTGGGCAGTTCCCGCTCCACCAGACCTCCAGCGGCGATTCTGCCGGCTGTGGGGTGGTTCTTGGTGGCGCTGGCCCCCTGGCCGCCAAAGGCGAAGGAGTTGGTCAGCACCGACCCCTGGGCCACAGCGTATACCTGATTATCAGCACCACGCAGCGGCGTCATAACCAGCGTTCCACCGGCGATGGTCTTGGCATCACCCACCGAGGAAACGGTCACATCCAAGCGAGTGCCCTGTTTGGCAAAGGGCGGCAGGTTGGCCGTCACCATCACCGCAGCCACGTTCTTGACCTTGATATCATTACGGTTGACGGTAATCCCCATCCGCTCCAGTACGTTAACCAGTGACTGCACCGGAAACTTGGTCTGGTCGCTGTCCCCCGAGCCGTTCAGGCCGACAACCAGGCCGTAGCCCACCAGTTGGTTATCGCGCACGCCATCAAAGGCGGCCACATCCTTGATTCTGGTCGCCTGGGCCGGCGCGACAAGGCAGGCCAGCACTAAACCGATAGTTACGATTGTTTTCATGGTTATGTCCTCACCCGTTAAAAGGGCCACAGCTTATCAATCACGTTCATCAGCCAGCCCGGCTTCTGCCGGTCCGAGATGATGCCTTCACCGCTATAGGTGATCTGGGCATCGGCCACGTAAATCGAGTTAATCGTGTTTTCTGCCGTTATATCACGCTGACGGATGGTCCCCTTGACCGTGACAATCTGATCCTCATTGTTCACCTTGACGTTACGCCGACCTTCGATCAGCAGATTGCTGTTGGGCAACACATTTATTATTTTGGCGGTAATGGTGGCGGACAGGCTTTCCTTGCGAGTCGTCGAACCGCTGCCGTCGAAGCTTGAACTGGCACTGGCGTTGATCAGGTTGGACAGGTCGGCAAAATTTTTGGTGAGAATACTTGAACCTTCCAACCCGAGCATATTGGGAATACCGGCGCTGATCTCCGAAGAACGACCGGTGGCGGTGGTGGCCTGTTTGCTGGCAGTGGCGTTCTCAGTAATCACAATCGTCACAATATCACCCAGGCGACGCGCCTTGCCGTCCTCGGTGAGCGGGATACTGGCGTTCTGCCAGATTGAGCCGTTACTGTAACTTGGCGCGTTTGGCTTCAATTGCTGATCAAACGACGGGCTGACCACTTCGGTCTGCTGCACCACGCAACCGCCCGCCAAAAGTGCTGCCACTGCGATCACCAGATACTGTTTCATAGACGCTGCTCCCGCTTTCAAAAGCCGGCCTCCACGGTGGTGTTGTCCACGATGCGGGCCGGAAACTGCTTGCGTGAATTGAGATTTTCCACCTTGATGATATCGCCCACCCCACCGGAACCTTTGGCTCGACCAGTCACCGTCATCCGGAAACCGGCGCTTTCGGCCACAATCGTCACCAGCTGTCCATTGTTTATAACCGGCACTTTTTGCAGCTGGTTGCTTTTAACCGGCGCGCCGCTGCGGACCATCGACCTGAGCTTCATGCCGACCACATCCTCGATGGCACTGACATGCAGACCAGCGGCCTGGGCTACCTCCCGCTGCTGCAGCGACAGATCCTCTTCAGTCAACACGGTGCCGGCCAGCAGCTGTCGATTGGCCACCACCATCTCGGTTCGGGCATCAACGGTCAGGCGTAGCGGCAGATTTTTCTCCATCACGCCGTTTACCCGCACCAGCAAGGCCATACTGACCGCTCCCCAGCCATCCCAGGAAGAGGGAGCCACGATCTCAAGGTCACGCACCCCTTTGGGCAGACTGACCCGTTGCGGAATAGCCAGCTGACTGATGGTGGTCTGCCAGCCACGTCCCCGCAACTTCTCTGTCAGGTAACGCTCCACCGCCGTCCTGACCTCGCCCTCTGTCAAAAACTGGGGTTGTTCAGGCTTCCCGGCTGCGCCGGCAGACAGACTCAATACAAACGACAGCAGCAATCCTATCCACAGACTACGCAGCACACCCATTACCGCTTGAGGTTATTGGCCAGCTGCAGCATCTCATCGGAGGTGGTGATCGCCTTCGAGTTGGCCTCATAGGCCCGCTGGCCGATGATCATGTTGACCATCTCGGTGGCCACATCAACGTTACTCATCTCCAGGAAGCCCTGCACCATGGTTCCCAGGCCATTCTGACCCGGTGTGCCGGTGGTGGCGTTGCCCGAGGCGTCGGTTTCCTGGTAGAAGTTCCTGCCCATGGATGACAGGCCAGCCGGGTTGGTGAAGTTGGCCAACTGGATGTTGCCGACCGTGGTCGGGGCGGTCTGCCCGGCCTGGACCGCCGAGACCGTACCATCGGTGCCGATGGTGATCTTGGTGGAGTTGTTGGGGATCACGATCTCCGGCAGCATCGGATAGCCTTCCGGCGTCACAATGCGACCGTTGCTATCCATCTTGAATGCGCCGGCCCGGGTATAGCCGGTGCTGCCATCCGGCATCTGAATCTGATAGAAACCCTCACCCTCAATGGCCACGTCCAGTTGTCCGCCGGTGTTTTGAAAATCGCCCGGGGTGAATTGCTTGGAGACTGCAGCCAGCCGCACCCCCAGACCGAACTGGATACCGTTAGGCACCTGGGTGGCATTGGTGGAGGGAGCGCCAGGATTCTGCACGGTCTGGTAGATCAAATCCTGAAAATCTGGGCGGCTCTTCTTGAAGCCGGTGGTATTGACGTTGGCCAGGTTGTTGGCAATCACATCGATATTCTGCGTCTGGGCATTCATGCCGGACGCTGCGGTCCAGAGAGATCTCATCATGGCTGGTTACTCCTTTGTCTGATCAGTTGCATCGGTTGCTGCTTACACACGGGCCAGGTCGTTGATCGCCTTGGCCGCCATGTCGTCGTAGTTACGCACCACCCGTTGGCAGGATTCAAAAAAACGGCTGGCCTCCACCATCTGTACCATCTCGGAAATAGCATCTACGTTTGACTGTTCCAGTGTTCCCTGGGCTACAGTGGTGGTGGGATTGGCCGCCTGCGGCGTTGCGTCGCTGCCCTCGGCTGGCACAAACAGGGTGCCGGCTGTCTTGGTCAACTGGTACGGCTTCGGAAAATCAACAATCGCCAGCTGTCCGACCTCTTCACCGTTCAGCGTGATGACACCCTCATGGCTGACCACCGGCTTGCCGCCCCCTTGTTGTCCTGCCGCGTCAATCCTGATCGGCTGTTGGCCGCCGCTGGACAGAACCGGATAGCCGTTAGCAGTGACCAGTGTGCCGTCGGCCGCCAGCCTGAAATGCCCTTGACGGGTGTAGGCCACACCGTCAGGGGTGGCAACCACGAAAAATCCATCGCCCTGCAGCGCCATGTCGAGGGTATTGCCGGTCTGCAGCAGGGCTCCACTGCTGTAATCGGTGAGCATCCGCTCCTGCAGCAGCACCGGATCGGCAGTCTGGGAAGGTGGAACGGCCGGAGGGTTTTGAGTGCCGGCCAGCACACTCTCAAAGGCGAGGCGGTCTTTCTTGAAGCCGCTGGTATTGACATTGGCCAGGTTCGATGCAATCACATCCAGCCGTTTCATGGCGGACAGATTGCCCGATAGGGCCGAGTACATGCCACCGTTCATACGAAACTCCTTTCAGGGACGAAACTGCTTCAGCTTGCCCTTCAACCGGGCCATGGCCTGGCTGAGTATCTGGCAGATCCTTGACTCGGTTAAGCCCAAGATCGCTCCAATTTCCTTCAGGTTCAGCTCTTCGTAGTAGTAAAGCGTCACTGCCAGCCGTTCTTTTTCCGGCAACCCGTCGATGGCTGTTCCCAACGTCTCACTGAGTTGTGCAGCCACTGCCTGCTGATGGGGACCTTTCTGCTCGTCATCGCCCAATACATCGGCCAGACTTAACGGGTGTCCTTCGTCATCATTCCAACTGTCGTCAATACTGATAAACGAGAACTCATGCACTTCGTCCAGCAATTGATGGTAATCATTCAGGCTGAGTTGCAGCGCCTCGGCCATCTCCTCACTGCTGGGGTTGCGCCCCAGGCTGTGCTCCAGTTTGTGCATTTCCCGTTCCACCAGCTTGCATTTGTCACGCACGGTGCGGCTCAAGGGATCGCAGGCCCGCAGCTCATCGATAATGGCGCCACGGATATGCTGTTCGGCAAAAGTTTTGAACTGTACGCCACGGCCCGGGTCAAAGCGGTCGGCGGCATGGATCAACCCGACGATGGCGGCGCTGGTCAGGTCCTGCGGATCAAGATGGGCCGGCACCTGGGCCACAAAACGGCTCACCAGATATTTGACCAGCGGCAGGTGCTGGACGATGATCGTCTCACGGGTCACCTGGGCCCGGCCGCCGCTCTGCTCCTCATACACCCGCAGGCGGCTCACGGCTGCTCTCCGTCGGACAGATCGAGGTACCGTCGGAAGAAGAACTGAATATTACCCTTCAGTCTAGTTTGTCGGCTGTTTTCCATGATTCTTTTAGCCAGGGTCGTGAAGCAGGTGGCAGCCTCTGACTCCGGGAACAGCTCAAAAACCGCCTTCTGCTTCTTTACCGCCTCAACCAGCCGCTCATCCCGCACCACGCAACCCAGATAATCAAGCGAGATATCCAGGAAGCGGCCAGCCACATTGGCCAGTTTGCGGAACACCTCCAGGGCATCCTCGCTATCCCGCGCCATGTTGACCAAAACCTTAAAATGATGTTCGGAATAACGCGTTGCCAGCAACTTGATCAGCGCGTAGGCGTCGGTGATCGAGGTCGGCTCTGGCGAGACCACCACGATGATCTCCTGGGCGGCCACCGTAAAATAGGTTACGTTGTCGGAAATGCCGGCCTCGGTATCGATGATCATCACATCGAAAGTCTCTTCCAGCATATCCAGTTCGTCCAACAGCCTCAGTTTTTCATGCTGGCCCAGACTGGTATATTCCTGCACTCCCGATCCAGCCGGAATCAGTTTGATGTGCGAGTTGACCTCAACGATGATCTCCGGCAGGCTGCATTCGCCCGACAACACGTTATTAAGATTGTACTGGGGTGAAAGTCCCAGCAGCACATCAAGGTTGCCGACTCCCAGGTCGGCATCGACAATCAGCACCTTTTTGCCCTGGTTGGCCAGCGCCATGGCCAGGTTGGCCACCACGTTGCTTTTACCCACCCCACCCTTACCGCTGGTGACCGACAACACACGAATACCCTGCTGCCCTTCGCCGGCTGTTCCCGACGCAGCGTTGCCCTGCGGGGTTCGTTTGGCACTGCGGGCCATCTGCCGCAAGGTGTCTGCCTGATCGCCGGTGCCACGTACGCTACTCATGCCTCCGCCCCCTTCAAGATCAACTCTGCCAATTTGTCCGACGTGGCAACCTCGATATCCTCAGGCACTCGCTGGCCAGTGGTGAAGTAGGCGATCTGCAGATTCGCCTTCAACAACAGATTGACGATGCAACCGAAGCTTTCGCACTCATCCAGTTTGGTAAAAACAACCTTGCTGACCTCAAAGACACTGAAACGCTTAAGTATTTCTTCAAGCTCGCGATCTTTGGTGGTTGCCGACAGACAGAGATAGATGTCGGACTGGATTCCTTCCAGAAAGACCTTCATCTCGTCCAGTTTCTCGGTATCCTTGTGGCTCCTGCCGGCAGTGTCCACCAAGATCAGGTCGCAATCGGCATGACGCTCAACCGCCCGCTCCAGCTCTTTAGGCGTTGAAGCCACCTCCAGCGGAATGCCCATAATCTTGGTATAGGTCTTGAGCTGCTCCACCGCCCCAACCCGAAAAATGTCCATGGTCACCAGGGCCACCTTGCTGCCGCGGTTCAGGGCGTACATGGCGGCAAGCTTGGCGGTGGTGGTGGTCTTGCCGACGCCGGTGGGTCCCACCAACGCGATGATGCGCGGTGCGTTTTTCTTGAGCCGCAGCATGCCGGTAAACTTGATCAGCCGCCCAAAAGCCGCCCCCAGCCTGCCTGAGATCGATTGTTCTTCCTGTTCAGCCGGCAGGGTGTTGATGGTGGCGATGATCTTATCCATCACCTCATGGTCAATCCCCTGTCGTTCCAGCTCCCTGGCCAGGGGCGTCACTTCCTCGCCATCGGCTGCCATAGCCGGGGTTTCCTGAGATGGCTGGCCGCTACCGGAATCTGCCCACTGCACCGTCTGGACAACATCGCCTCCCTGATTGCGGGTCAACGTGTTCAGCAGCAGCTTCTTGATCTCTTCCAGGTCCTGCCGGGGAATGTTGTTCAGATTGATCCCGGCCACTTCACCCGGCTTACCGCTCTCTTCCCCTGCTGCTGGCGCTTCCGGCTGGCGCTGGCGTTGTTCTTCCTCCCGCCTGGAAAGCTGTTCAACCCGCTCACGCAACTCCCTCAGTTCACGGGCCAAGGGGGCCAGCATCGAGTTCTCAAACTCTTCCTTGGCAGTGCGTTCCCGCTCGGGGCGCTCGCGCACCACTGCTGGCGGTGGCGGAGCCGGCCGATGGGGATCGATGGCAGCGGTCACCTTGATCACCTGCTTGCTGAAAAACCCCAGGATACCGCCCTGTTTTTCCTTTTTGGTGGACAGGATCATGGCATCAGGTCCGAGCTCAGCCTTTACCTGACGCAGTGCTTCGGCCATGGTGGCCGCCTGAAACGTTTTAACCAGCATTGACGCTCACCACTCCTAATGACTGAATTTTGACATTCTGTGGTATCTCATTGTGGGACAGCACCGCCACATGGGGCACGAACCGTTCAATCAATTTTTTGACATGGCGCCGGATCGAGGGCGAGGCCAGCACCACCGGTTGCGCACCGTACATGCCGAAACGATCCACCAGCGTACGGATCGACGCGATGATCTGTTGTGCCGAGGCGGGCTCAATGGCCAGGTAGCTGCCCTGATCCGATGGCTGAATCCCTTCGGCCACCAGATCCTCCACCTCGCGGTCGATGGTCACCAGGTAGAGGGTGTCCTCGTCCATCTTGAACTGGTCGACAATGAACCGGCCCAGCGACTGGCGCACAAACTCGGTCAACACATCCGGATCTTTGGTCAAGGCAGCATAATCGGCCAGGGTCTCCAGAATGGTCCGCAGATCACGGATTGAAACCCCTTCCTTGAGTAACGCCTTGACCACCCGCAACACGACGCCCAACCCGAGCTGCCCCGGTATCAGTTCGTCCACCACCTTGGGCGCGGTGACAGCCACGTTATCCAGCAGTTGCTGCAGTTCCTGGCGCCCCACCAGCTCGTGGGCATAGCGACGAATGGTTTCGCTGATATGGGTCGCGATGACCGTGGTGCTGTCCACCACGGTGTAGCCGTTAACCTGGGCCTGATCGCGATCCTCACTGCGAATCCAGACCGCCGGCAGTCCGAATACCGGCTCCTTGGTGCTGCCGCCGGGCAACTGGGCCGTAACCGCGCCGGCGTCCATGGCCAGATATTGGCCGGTCAATTCGCTACCGCCCACGCGGGCGCCCCGGATCAGCAAGTTGTACTCGTAGGGCTTTAGCTGCAGGTTGTCGTGGATATGAATCGGCGGCACCACAAAGCCCATCTTCTGGGCGAACTGGCGACGAATTGAACGGATACGTTCCAGCAGTTCGCCGTCCTGGGCCGCATCCACCATCGGCACCAGGCCGTAGCCCACCTCAAGCTCAAGGGTATCCAACGGACGTATGGCTGCAGCCTGATCCTGGGCCTCTTCCGAGACGGCCGCCTCAGCCGCCGCCGTCTCTTCCTCCACCACCTGGGCCATCTCACGTGACATACGCCCCACCAGCCAGGAAATGCCGGACAGCAGCAGAAACGCAAAGTGGGGTAGTCCCGGAATCATTGCAAACAGGAACATGACCCCGGAAACCACGTAAAAGGCCTTGGGGTAGTTGAGGAACTGACCGGTCAACTCCTGCCCGAAATTGTTTTCATCGGCGGTACGGGTGACGATGATGCCGGCGGCCGTGGAGATGATCAGGGCCGGGATCTGGGCCACCAACCCCTCGCCGATGGTCAACAGGGTGTAGTTGGTCAGGGCCACGTCCAAGGCCAGCCCTTGCTGCCAGACACCGATGATCAGTCCGCCAAAGATATTGATCAGCATGATCAGGATGCCGGCGATGGCGTCGCCACGCACGAACTTGCTGGCACCGTCCATGGCACCGTAGAAGTCGGCCTCGCGACGCACCTTTTCGCGCCGGTTGCGGGCCTCTTTGTCAGTAATGAAACCGGCCGACAGGTCGGCGTCGATCGCCATCTGCTTACCCGGCATGGCATCCAGGGTAAAGCGGGCCGAGACCTCGGCCACGCGGCCAGCACCCTTGGTGATAACCACAAAGTTGATCACCACCAGGATCAGGAACATCACCGCGCCCACCACGTAGTTGCCCCCCACCACGAAGGTACCAAAGGCCTTGATCACAGCGCCTGCGGCTTCTGCGCCTTCACCGCCGTGCATCAGGATCAGCCTGGTACCGGCAACGTTCAACGAAAGCCTGAAGAGGGTGGTAACCAGCAACACCGAGGGGAACACCGAAAAATCGAGGGGATGACGGGTATAAAGACAGACCAGCAGGATGGCCAGGGCGATGGTGATATTGGCCGCCAGAAACAGGTCCAACACCATGGCCGGCAACGGAATGATCATCAGCGCCAGTA
>DFYU01000090.1 GCA_002383415.1 Geobacter sp. UBA4074 | reverse complement strand
TCGGCCTTGAGGCCGGTTTCCTGCTGCACCACCCGCAATGCTGCAATGCTGGTGGTCAGAATGGCTGGCTGGGTATTGAAGGTCAGTTTGAGATCATCGTCGGGTCCATTGAAACAGAGTGCCGACAGCTTGAACCCCAGAGCGTCATCGGCCTCTTCAAAGGCCTGCCGGGCAACCGGAAAATGTTCAGCCAGATCCTTGCCCATGCCGGCATACTGGGAGCCCTGGCCCGGAAACAAAAAGGCGGTTTTACTCATGGTGTCTGTCCTTGCTATGGAATGTAAACTACCAGCGGATCAGGGCCGAACCATAAGTGAAGCCGCCGCCAAAGGCGTCCAGCAGCACCAGGTCGCCGGCCTTGATCCGGCCTTCGCGGTTGGCCTCATCCAGAGCGATCGGGATCGAGGCCGAGGAAGTGTTGCCGTACTTATGCAGGTTAACGAAGACCTTCTCTTCCGGCAGGCCGATCCGCTTGCCGGTGGCCTCGATGATACGCCGGTTGGCCTGGTGCGGGATCAGTAACGCCAACTTGTCAGCAGTCAACTGATTGGCCTCAAGGGCGGCAACGGCAGCGTCACCCATGGCACGCACGGCGTGCTTGAAGACTTCGTTCCCTTCCATGCGCAGGTAATACAGTTTTTGATCAATGGTTGCAGCATCACTGGCAGGATGGCGTGAACCGGGGCCCGGCTGGTACAGCAGGTCCCAGTGACAGCCGTTGGTGAAGATGTGAGTGGAAAGAATACCCTGAGCACCGCTATCGGCCTCCAACACCACTGCACCGGCACCATCGCCGAAAAGGATACAGGTATTGCGATCCGTAAAATCAACCACCCGACTCAGCACCTCGGCCCCCATCACCAGCACCTTTTTGGCCATACCACTCTTGATCTGCGCCTCGGCCAGATTCAGGCCATAGATAAAACCTGAGCAGGCGGCAGAGAGATCGAAGGCAACGGCGTTTTTAGCGCCAAGTTCTTTTTGGACAATACAGGCGGTAGCCGGAAAAGGGAAATCAGGTGTAACGGTGCCGAGGATGATCAGATCAAGGTCTTCGGCGGAGATGCCGGCCATCTCAATTGCTCGACGGGCAGCCAGCGTGGCAAAGGTGGAGGTACATTCACCTGCTGCAGCGATACGACGTTCCTTGATGCCGGTACGGGAGGTGATCCACTCATCGTTGGTGTCGACCAGTTTTTCAAGATCTTGATTGGTGAGGATCTGTTCAGGAACAGCAGAACCGGTTCCTGTAATGCGAGGATGCAGCATGTGACCTTCCTCCCCGGAAACGACACCATCCGTTTCCGTTAGCAACGCACAACTACACAAAATTACAGGGTGCCACCATTGCGAGGAAACAGGGCGGCGTAGTTTTCGGACAGCTTTTCAGCAATGTGCTCCGTTACGCCGTGACGGGCATATTCATGGGCAAAGCGAATGGCGTTCTTGATCGCCTTCACGTTTGAGCCGCCATGACAGATCATGCCGACGCCGTTAATACCGATCAGCGGTGCACCGCCGTATTCGGCATAATCGACGACCTTCTTGAAACGGCTGAAGGCCCCCCGCACAAACAGGTACCCCAGCTTGGCAACAAAGTCATTGGATATCTCACGCCGCAGCATTGAACCGGCCGCTTCGGCCAATCCTTCAGAAAGCTTCAACACCACGTTGCCAACAAAACCGTCGCAGATCACCACCTCGACAGTCCCTTTAAAAATATCGCGTCCTTCCACATAGCCGTGATAGTTCAACGAGGTCTGACGCAACATGGCGTTGGTTTCGCGGGTCAGTTCATTACCCTTGGATTCTTCTTCGCCATTGGACAAGAGGCCGATGCGCGGGTTTTCAATCCCCATGGCGTGGGTGGCATAGACCTGGCCCATAATGGCAAACTGCACCAGATTGATCGGCTTGCAGTCGACATTGCCGCCCACATCCAGCACCAGGGTCTGACCGTTCAGGGTTGGAAAGATCTGGGCAATGGCGGGACGTTCGATGCCGGCGATCCTTTTCAGCACGAACATACCGGCTGCCATGGTGGCGCCGGAATTACCGGCGCTGACCGCAGCACAGGCCTTGCCATCCTTGACCAGCTCAAAGGCAACCCGCACCGAAGAATCACGCTTTTTGCGCACGGCATCGGAGGCGGAATCATGCATCCCCACCACTTCGCTGGCATGGTGTATAGTGATGTCCAGCCCGGCGGCGTTATGACGTTCGAGCTCCTGACGGAGCCGTACCTCATCACCCACCAGGGTAACAGCTATTCCCAGTTCACGAGCAGCAGCAACCGCACCTTCGACCTCAATGGCCGGGGCATTGTCGCCTCCCATGGCATCAACGGCAACTCTCATCGGTGTCGACAAGGGCTGCGGTTAGGCTTTTTTAGCAGCGCCAGCTACTTCTTTACCCTTGTACGTACCGCAGGAGGGGCAAACGCGGTGCGGCATCTTGGCGGCCTTGCACTGGGGACATACCGACAGCGAGGGAGGTGTCAGAAAATCATGGGCGCGCCGCATATTCTTGCGGGATTTAGAGGTCTTCTTCTTGGGTACTGCCATGGCGGATTCTCCTTTATGGCCAAACGGCCAGGTTTAACGTTGGACCTTGAAGTCCTTTAAGGCTGCAAATTTAAGATTAACCGGTTCTCGCGAGCAGTCGCACTCGGTTGTATTCAGATCGGCACCGCAAACCGGGCAGAGCCCTTTGCACTGTTCGCTGCACAAAGGCTTGAGCGGTACAGCCAGGGCCACCTGCTCACCGATTTCCGGCAACAGATCAATCTCTTCACCGCTGAAAACGGCTGAAACCAGATCCTGCTCTGCCAGCTCGACCTCATCCTCATCCCCCTCCTGAGGGGTTCCTTCACGGAAGAAGATGGTAAAACGGGAACTGAGCTGCTGATCAAAGCTGACCAGGCAGCGGGAACAGGTCTGACGCAACGGAACCGACACCGTGCCTTCAACCCGATAGTGATCCATCTCACGACCTGCGCTCAGCGTAGCCTGTACCGGTCCGTCAAAGACGCATTCACCCGATGTCACCATAGCCACCAGCACCGAAAAAGACTCAACCGGCTCTGAGAACGACAGCTCTCTGGTAACATCACGGATATGGTCTAGCCTGACCTTCATGGCACGCCTTGAACACACGGGTTAAGAAACGATGTAATATAGTGAAACTGGTCGGTTTGTCAAGGAATAATACAAAACACAGGCTGATCTGCCGGCAGCGGACCGGCTGTAACGACTGCAATAAAGCAAACAACTGTACAACGAAAAAGCCCCGGAAACTCCGGGGCTTTTAGCCTGCCTGGCGTATAACCAGACTATTTTGGTCGGTGCGACTGGATTTGAACCAGCGACCCCTACCACCCCAAGGTAGTGCGCTACCAGGCTGCGCTACGCACCGAAACTACAATGCTGCTCGAAGGGAAACAAGCTCCTGTCGCACCTGCGACAGAATGGAGCGTAAATCCTGCTGCTCCTGCCCGGCTGGCTGGGGTTCCGGGCACCGGGATCGCTGGGGCTTAAGCCGTTTGCGAACCCCTTCGATGGTATATTTTTCTTGATACAGCAAATGCTTGATCTGCTGTATCGTCTCGATATCCTGCTTGGTGTACAAACGTTGACCGCTGGAACTCTTCTCTGGGCGCAGAAAGGTAAATTCAGTCTCCCAAAACCGCAGTACTGAACTTTTCAGATCGGCCAGCTTGGCTACCTCGCCGATCTTATAGTAGGTCTTATCCGGGAAAGAGGGTTGCATGACCGGCCCCGTAACCCTCCGCGGCTACTCCTCGTTGTTGATGGCGCTCTTCAGCACCTGACTGGGCTTGAAGGTCAGAATGCGACGGGCACTGATGGTAATCGCCTCACCGGTCTGCGGGTTGCGTCCACGACGATCGGCCTTTTGCTTGACCACAAAATTACCGAAACCGGCAATTTTGATCTTGTCTCCGTCTTCCAGGGTGGTTTTCATGATACCGAAGACCATCTCCACCATCTCGGCAGACTCTTTCTTGGAGAGACCGATCTTCTGATGAATCCGTTCAACAATATCAGCTTTCGTCATAGCTTAACCCCACCTCAAATAGCACGCGTACATGCAGACTAAAAAATCCCCTGTGAGCAGGAGAAACGCTTTATAACACGTGGTTTACCCAACCGCAACAGTTTATCGCAGTGCCACGCCCAATTTTTTCGCCAGGGTATCCACCACCTTCTGGTGCAACGCCGACACCTCATCGTCCGTCAGGGTGCGTTCCGGCGAGCGGTAGCGCAAGCGCAGGGCGATGCTCTTCTGGCCGGACGGGATAGCCTGACCCTGATACAGGTCAAAGACATTTACGTCCTCAAGCTCCTTGAGTCGCAGTCCACTGACACAGGACAGCAGCTGCTCTGCAGCCAGTTCCAGCGGCGCCAGCAGGGCCAGATCACGCACACTGTCGGGATAGCGGGACGGCGGTACGATGGCCCGCCGCTTACCGGACAGCCGCACCAGGGCTTCGAAATCAAGCTCAAAGCAGTAGGCTGGGCGCTCAAGTTCGTACCGGCCCTGCACTGCCGGATGCAGCTCTCCCAGCGTACCGATCAGCGTGGTCCCGCACAGGATGCGGCAGGCCTTGCCTGGATGGTAATAGGGCTCCGGCTGCTCGGCTGACCAGCGGATGCCATCCAGCTGCAGCTTTTCAAACAGGTTCTCCAGCACCGCCTTGGCATCAAAGAAGTCAGCCTCAGCCTGTTGCTGACACCAACTTTCCGCAAAACGGTCGCCACTGATCAGTCCGGTAGCCCAGATCGGCTCATGGGGCAGTTCTGCATCGGCCGTGGGCATGTAGATGCGGCGCATCTCAAACAGACGCAGGTCTAGCGAACGGAAGCTCATGTTGCGCGAGGCGGTCTCCAGCAAACCGGGCAGCAGAGTGGTACGCATCACCGACTGTTCCTCGGCCAGTGGATTGCAGAGCCTGATGCCGCTGCGTCGGGGGTCGTCGCCACTCAGTCCCAGCTTGTCGGCGCCATCCGGACCGATGAAGCTGAAGGTGACGATCTCGTTCATCCCCTCGGCCACAAAATGGTCACGAACCAGCCGCTGCAGCTGCTGGTGACGGCTGGGACGATCAGAGATCACCGCCGCCACCGGCATGCTGGCCGGCACCTGATCAAAACCGTTCAGACGGCAGATCTCTTCTATCAGATCAATCTCACGTTCGATATCAATCCGCCAGGAAGGGATTCCAACCTGTAGGCTGCCATCAGTGTTTGTCGCCACCGTGAAGGCCAGATTGCGGAACAGCTCCGCCATCCGTTCGCTGGTCAGTTGGATACCGATCATGTCGTTGCAACGTTGGGGACGGAAACAGATACTGACCGGCTGTTTGGGAGACGGATAGGCGTCCACCCGCCCTGCTGCAACGGTACCGCCGGCCAGTTCGGCCATCAGGGTGGCAGCCCGGTCGAGGGCCAGTGGCACCATGCCGATGTCGGCACCACGCTCGAAGCGATGGGATGACTCGGTGTGCAGCCCCAGCCGCTTGCCGGTGCGACGGATGGTGGGAGGATCGAAGAAGGCACTCTCCAGCAGGATGTCGCGGGTATCGTCCTTGATCTCGGAATTGAGCCCGCCCATGATACCGGCCAGGGCCACAGCCCGCTCTTTATCGCAGATCACCACATCGCTGGCAGTCAAGATACGCTCCTGACCGTCAAGGGTGGTGAAGCGCTCCCCCTCCCCAGCCTTACGCACCACAATCTGGCCGCCGGCCACCTGACGGTAATCAAAGGCGTGCAGCGGGTGTCCCAGTTCCATCATCACCAGGTTAGTGATATCCACCACGTTGTTAATCGAACGAACCCCCACTGCCTGCAGCCGGTTGACCAGCCAGGCCGGCGACGGCGCGATGGTGCAGCCGCTGATGTAGCGGGCCGCGTAGCGCGGGCAGCCGACAGGGTCCTGAATAGTGACGCCGATATGCTGGCTTGCCGGTTGACTGCCTTCAGGCACCGCCATCGCCTGGTGCTTAAGGGTCGTGCCCAGCTTGGCCGCGATCTCGCGGGCGATGCCGATTACACTCAAACAATCGGCCCGGTTGGGGGTCAAACCGATCTCGAAGATCGTGTCCTTCAGCCCCAGGGCATCAAACAGCGGCACGCCGAGTGTCAGATCAGGCGACAGCAGCATAATACCGGCGCTCTCGTCGGCCAGATGCAGCTCCTTCTCGGAACAGAGCATGCCACAGGACTCTTCACCACGGATCTTGGAACGTTTGATCTTGAAGTCACCCGGCAGCACCGCGCCGATCTGGGCCAGGGCCACGGTATCGCCCTGTTTGAAGTTCTGGGCGCCGCAGACCACATCCAGGATCTCTGTGCCGTTGTCCACCTTGCAGAGTGACAGCTTGTCGGCATTGGGGTGCTGGTTCTTTTCCACCACCCGCGCCACCACCACCTGGTCCAGCCCGCCACCAACCTGCTCGATCCCCTCCACCTCGAGGCCCAGCATGGTCAGCAGATCAGCCAACGCCGTGGGAGACAGATCAAAATCAACAAACTCTTTCAGCCAGTTATAGGTAACTTTCATAGATTCACCGCGCCTCAGAACTGACGTAAAAATCTGACATCGTTTTCAAACAGCAGCCGCATATCGCTGATGCCGTATTTCAGCATTGCGATCCGCTCAATCCCCATGCCGAAGGCAAAGCCGGAGATGGACTCAGGATCATAGCCCACGTGACGGAACACCTCGGGGTCCACCATGCCGGCCCCCAGGATCTCCAGCCAACCGGTCTGTTTGCAGACCCGGCAACCAGAGCCGCCGCAGATCACGCAGGCGATATCCACCTCGGCCGACGGCTCGGTGAAGGGGAAAAAGCTTGGACGCAGCCGCACACCGGTCTTCTGGCCGAACAGCTGGTTGGTGAAGACGGTCAGGATCCCCTTCAGGTCGGCAAAGGAGACCTTGCTGTCCACCATCAGGCCCTCGATCTGGTGAAACATCGGTGAGTGGGTGGCATCGGAGTCGCAGCGATAGACCGTACCGGGGGCAATGATCCGCACCGGCGGTTTCTGCTTGAGCATGGTACGGATCTGCACCGGCGAGGTATGGGTTCGCAGCAGCAACTCGTTCTCCACAAAGAAGGTGTCCTGCATATCACGGGCCGGGTGTTCCGGCGGAAAGTTGAGCGCCTCGAAGTTGTACCAGTCGTGCTCGATCTCCGGCCCTTCGGCCACGGCAAAACCGAGACCGGCAAAGATCTCGCTGACCTCTTCCACCACCAGGGTCACCGGATGCTTGCTGCCCAGACGGTGACGTCGGCCCGGCAGGGTCACATCGATCCGCTCTGTGGCCAGTCGCTGCGCGGTGGCCGCCTCACGGGCTGCACTCATGGCCTGCTCAACCGCCCCTTCCAGTTCATCCTTGACCACGTTGACCAGTTGGCCCACCTTGGGGCGCTCTTCAGGCGGCAGTGCTCCCAGCCCCTTCATCAGGCCGGTCAACTCCCCCTTGCGCCCCAGATACTTGACCCGGATCTCGTTCAGCGCTTCCTCACTGGTGGCCGCAGTAATGGCCGCCATGGCCTGCTGCCGCATCTGTTCAAGCTGTTCCCGCATACCAAAGTCCTTTGTCTGTAGGGGTTAAACTGAAAAAGGAATGAGAGCACTAAGCCCCCATTCCTTTTTTCTGTGGATCAGCCAGACCTACAGCTGAGCCTTGGCCAGGGCCGAAATCTCGGCGAAGCCCTTCGGATCGGAGATAGCGATATCGGCCAGCACCTTGCGGTCGATCTGGATATCAGCCTTTTTGAGACCGAAGATGAACTTGCTGTAGGGCAGTCCGTTCAGGCGAGAAGCCGCGTTGATCCGCATGATCCAGAGGGAACGAAAGTCCCGCTTCTTGACGCGACGGTCACGGAAGGCGTAGTTAAGCGCCCGGTCAACTGCCTCGGTTGCGCTGCGGAACAGCTTGCTCCGTGCGCC
>DFYU01000115.1:467-8142 GCA_002383415.1 Geobacter sp. UBA4074 | reverse complement strand
ACAAGGTGCTGGTCAAGTGCATCGGGGTGGATAAGCAGGGTAAGATCAAGCTCTCCAGAAAGGCTGCCCTGGGGCAGAGTCTGGAAGAGAAAGACTAAGTGCAACATCTTGGTTACACGGGGGACGGGACTGGAGTCCCGTCCCCTTTTTTATTGACGTGACCCGTTTGCTTCCTGCATATAACGCAGGTTAAGGAGGTGCTCATGGAGCGCTGGACCATCGCGGATTCCACTAAGATATATAATGTCGACAACTGGGGCGACGATCTGTTTTCCATCAACAAAAAGGGAAACATCTGCGTCCATCCGTCGTCCAACTCCAAGAACGCCATCGACCTGCGGGTGCTGGTGGATGACCTGATCAAGCGCAAGATCAAGCCGCCGGTCCTGCTGCGCTTCATGGATGTGTTGCAGGGGCGGATCGCTTCCATCAACCGGGTCTTCCGCAACGCCATCGCCGCCAACGATTACCCCGCCAAGTATCAGACCTTCTATCCGATCAAGGTTAATCAGCAGCGCCAGGTGGTAGAGGCCATCGCCTCCTACGGCAAGCGCTACAACATCGGCCTTGAAGTCGGCTCCAAGCCGGAACTGGTGGCCGGTATCGCCATCTCCACCGGCAACGGCCTGCCGATCATCTGCAACGGCTATAAAGACGCCGAGTACATCGAGACCGTGCTCTACGCCACCAAGATCGGCTATCAGATCACCATCGTGGTGGAAAAACTGTTCGAGCTGGAAAAGATCATCGAGCTTTCCAAGAAGACCGGGATCCGGCCACGGCTGGGGATCCGGGTCAAGCTCTCCTCCAAAGGGACCGGCAAGTGGGCCACCTCCGGCGGCGAGGACGCCAAGTTCGGCCTGCGGATGTCGGAGATCATGGCTGCCATCCGGATGCTGGAAGAGGAGGGGATGCTGGACTGTGTGGTGCTGTTGCACTCGCACATCGGCAGCCAGATCACCAAGATCGACAAGATCAAGACCGCCCTGATCGAGGCGGCCCGCATCTATTCCGAGATGCGTAAGTTGGGGATGAATATCGAGTATCTTGATATCGGCGGCGGCCTGGGGGTCGATTACGACGGTTCCAAGTCCAGCTACTTCTCCAGCGTCAACTACACGGTGGAAGAGTACGCCAACGACGTGATCTACCAGATCAAGAACATCTGCGACGAAGCCGGGGTGGACTGTCCCAACATCATCTCCGAATCGGGTCGGGCCACCGTGGCCCACTACTCGGTGCTGGTGACCAACGTGCTTAACACCAACACCCAGAGCCTGATGCCGGATTACGAGGCGGTGCTGGAGGAGATGGAAAAACCGGCCCCGACGGTCAAGAAGCTGCTGGACATCTACAAGAGCCTCGACCGCTACTCGCTGCGGGAGGACTACCACGACACCCTGCAGCTGATCAACGAGGCGGTCAGTCTGTTCAATCTGGGCTACCTGACCCTGCAGGAGCGGGCCATCGCCGAGTGGCTCTATGCCAAGATCATCAAGAAGATCAACGGCATAGTTGAGAAAATGAAGCCGATCCCCGAGGAGCTGCAGAATTTTCAGCTGGCGTTGCGCCAGACCTACTTTGCCAACTTCTCGCTGTTCCAGTCGATCCCCGACTCCTGGGCCATTGATCAGCTGTTCCCGATCATGCCGCTGCAGCGCCTCAATCAGCGGCCGGACGTGATGGCCTCCATTGCCGATATTACCTGCGACTCCGATGGCGAGATCACCAGCTTCGTGGGGGAGAACGGCAGGGCCAAATTCCTGCCGCTGCACAAGATCAAGAAGGACGAGGATTACTACATCGGCTTCTTCCTGATCGGCGCCTATCAGGAGATTCTGGGTGACCTGCACAACCTGTTCGGCGACACCAATGCCGTGCATATCACCTTCAACAAAAAGACCGGCTACCTGATCGACACGGTGATCAACGGCGACGCCACCTGGGAGACCCTGAAGTACGTCCAGTACAAGGGGCCGGAAATCCTCAAGCGGGTGCGGGAGCACCTGGAGAAGGACGTGGCCCGCNNAAGGTCTCCATTGAGGAGAGCAGCCATTTTATCGAACTGTTGGATCGGACCCTGCTGGGGTACACCTACTTAGGAGAGTAAACCATGAGCAACGTACTGATCATCGGCGCCGGCGGTGTCGGCCAGGTTGTGGCCCACAAATGCGCCCAGCGCCGCGACATCTTCACCAGCATCACCCTGGCCTCCCGCACCAAGGCCAAGTGCGACGCCATTGCCGCCCAACTGAACAACAGCATCACCACCGCCCAGGTGGATGCCGACAACGTGCCCGAACTGGTGGCCCTGATCAAGCAGGTCAAGCCGAGCCTGGTGATCAACGTGGCGCTGCCGTACCAGGATCTGCATATCATGGATGCCTGCCTGGAGACCGGCGTCGATTACCTGGATACCGCCAACTACGAACCGCTCGACACCGCCAAGTTTGAGTACTCCTGGCAGTGGGCCTACCAGGACCGGTTCAAGCAGGCCGGCCTGATGGCCCTCTTGGGATCAGGCTTCGATCCCGGTGTGACCAACGTCTACACCGCCCTGGCCGCCAAGAAGTACCTGGACGTGATCGAAGAGCTGGACATCATCGATGCCAACGCCGGTTCCCACGGTCAGCCCTTTGCCACCAACTTCAACCCGGAGATCAACATCCGTGAGGTAACCGCCACCTGCCGTCACTGGGAAAACGGCCAGTTTGTCGAGAGCCCGGCCCTGTCCACCAAGCGGGTCTTTGATTTCCCGGAGGGGATCGGTCCGATGAACTGCTACCGTCTCTACCACGAGGAGATGGAGTCGCTAGTCAAGCACTTCCCCAGCATCAAGAAGGCCCAGTTCTGGATGACCTTCTCCGACAACTACCTCAAGCACCTGGAGGTGCTGCAGAACGTCGGCATGACCCGTATCGACGAGGTGGAGTTCCAAGGTCAGAAGATCGTGCCGATCCAGTTTCTTAAGGCCCTGCTGCCGGACCCCGGTTCCCTGGGGCCGCTCACCAAGGGCAAGACCTGCATCGGCGTGATTGCGCGGGGCATCAAGGATGGCCAGCGTAAACAGGTTTACATCTATAACATCTGCGATCACGAGGCCTGCTACCAAGAGGTGCAGTCACAGGCCATCAGCTACACCACCGGCGTACCGGCCGTGGTGGGGGCGATCATGATGCTGACCAACAAGTGGCATGCCCCCGGCGTCTGGAACATGGAGCAGTTTGATCCGGAGCTGTTTTTGGAAGTCCTCGGACCGATGGGACTGCCGACGGTAGTAATTGAAAATGGTGAATGGCCTGAATTGTAAATGACTGGAATTGATATCGATACAATAGTTGAATGTGCCCCCTCGCCAGCCTACGTGGTGGACCTGGGCCGGCTGCGTCATAACCTGGCCATCCTGGATCAGGTGCAACAGCGCAGCGGCGCCAAGATCCTGATGGCGCTGAAGGCCTTTGCCATGTGGTCCACCTTCCCGCTGATCCGCGAGACCCTGCAGGGGGTCTGCGCCAGCTCACCCTGGGAAGCGCGCTTGGGCCATGAGGAATTTGGTCGAGAGGTGCACTCCTTTGCTGCCGCCTTTAAAGAAAGTGACGTGGTGGAGCTGCTGGGCATCTCCAACCATCTGGTGTTCAATTCCTTCAACCAGCTGGAGCGTTTCCGCCCGCTGTGGGAAAACAGTGGGGTGTCAATCGGCCTGCGGGTCAACCCGGAGCATTCCGAGGGGCACACCGCCATCTACGACCCCTGCGCCCCCAATTCGCGGCTGGGCATCCCGGCAGCTGAGTTTGAGGGACGTTCCCTGGCCGGGGTGGAGGGGCTCCACTTCCACACCCTCTGCGAGCAGCTGTTCGAGCCGCTGGAGCGGACGGTGCGGGTCTTTGAGGAGAAGTTCGGTCGCTACCTGCAGGGGATGAAGTGGCTCAACCTGGGGGGCGGCCATCATATCACCCGCGATGGTTACGATATCGACGGTCTGGTAAAACTTGTAAACTATTTACGGTCTAAATATGACCTTGAGGTCTATCTGGAGCCGGGTGAGGCGATCGCCATCGGCACCGGCCTGCTGGTGAGTGAAGTGCTGGATGTGGTGGATAACGGCATGCAGATCGCCATCCTGGATGTCTCAGCCACCTGCCACATGCCGGACGTGCTGGAGATGCCCTACCGGCCTACTATCACCGGCGGTTTTGATGCTGGCGAGAAGCCGCATACCTACCGCCTGGGCGGCCCCTCTTGTCTGGCCGGCGACGTGATCGGCGACTGGTCTTTTGAAGAGCCGTTAGAGGCTGGTGACCGGCTGGTGTTCGAGGATATGGCCCACTACACCATGGTCAAGACCACCACCTTCAATGGCATCCAGCATCCCCACCTGTGCACCTACGAGCCGGAAACCGGTCAGCTCACGGTGGTGCGCAGCTTCGGCTATCCTGACTTCAAGAGCCGTCTTTCCTAAAAAAGAGGTTGCCTGGCTTGCGTCCGTTCCCCGCTCTGGGGTATAGTACACATCGTTTACATTGTCTCCTTAGCTCAGCTGGATAGAGCAACGGCCTTCTAAGCCGTAGGTCGCAGGTTCGAATCCTGCAGGGGACGCCACATTCATGCAGGGGCACCGTTTATCGGGTGCCCCTTTTCTTTTGCCTGTCGCGTGTTACAGTTGGTTCTATCTCGAGTGATGAGGTGTCCCATTGTGACAATGCTTTCTCGACGCGAACTGTTGGTGCTGGCCGCTTCAACGGCAGGGGCCTCGTTACTTCCGGGCTGTGCCAGCAGCCCGCTGCTGCGAGACGATCATTTCAGTGCGTTCGGTGATGCGGCGAGGCCCTATCTGGGGCTGGCTACCTCCCTGTACGAGGAGCAGGACTACCGGACAGAGGTTGAAGGGCGGCTGCCTCGTGAGTTGGTGGGCGGTAGCCTCTACCGTAACGGACCCGGTCTGTTTGACCGTGCCGGTCGGCGCAAGCGTAATCTGTTGGATGGCGACGGTCTGGTGCAGGCCTTTCGTTTTGACGATCAGGGCGTCCAGTACCGGGCACGTTTTGTACGCACCGAAAAGTACGTCGAGGAGCAGGCAGCCGGACGGTTCATCTACCCAAGCTGGAGCACCCAGGCGCCGGGCGGTTTTTGGGGCAATTTTCTGGCTGCCGGACGGATGAAGAGCCAGGCCGGCATCACGGTTTTTCCCTGGCAAGGGAGGCTGTACGCCTTTGACGAATGCGCGCTGCCTTACGAGCTTGATCCCGAGACGCTGGAGACCAGCGGTATTTCTTCATTGGGGCTGCCTGTCGAACAGTCTATCTATGCCGCCCACGCCAAGTTCGACAGCGCCAGCGGCGAGTGGGTCCACTTCGGCATCGAGTATGGTCCGGCGCCCCGCATTCATATCACCATCTTTCGGCCAGACGGCAACCTCAAGCTGCACCGTACCCTTCCCATGCCGCGGTATGTCTATATGCACGACTGGTTCGTAACGGAGCGTCACTTGATCTTTGTGCTGCACCCGGTGGAGATCGCCTACCTGCAGTTCCTGTTCGGTTTCAAAAGTCTGCTGGACTCTCTGAGCTGGCGTCCCGAGCAAGGTAACCTGATCATGGTGGTGCCGCGGGACGGCAGTGGTGAACCGCTGCTGCTGGAGAGCGAGGCGTTGTTCATGTGGCACTCATTCAATGCCTATGAACAGGGCGCTGAGATCGTGGCTGACTTTATTGGCTATCGAGACCCGGATCATTTTCTGGGCAGCAATCCGGTGGCCTCGGCCGTGATGACCGGACGACGTGGCAACTATGAACATCCGGGTGAGCTGTGTCGGTATCTGATTGATCTCAAAGGCCGGCGTATCCGATTGGAGCGGGGAGGGGGCGGCAATGTTGAGTGGCCGCGCATCAATGATCGCTTCAGCTGCCGTCGCCATCGTTTCGGCTACATGGTCAAGACCCGGCCGGGTGATTTCTTCTGGAGCCAGGTCTGCCGGGTCGATCTGCAGACCGGCCGCCAGTCCTGCCACGATTTCGGTGCAGGCAGTTACTGTACTGAACCGGTGTTCGTGCCACTGGCGGGCCATGGCCACCCTGACGCTGCAACTGAGGAGCCCGGCTTTCTGCTTACTCAGGTGTATCAGAGTGAAAAACGACGTAGTTCACTGGCAATCCTGCGGGCCGAGCGGCTGGAGGACGGTCCCCTGGCATGGGTACGGCTGCGTCACCACGTGCCGTTCAGTTATCATGGCTGGTGGCAGCTGCCTGGACAGGAGGGGTGACATGAACAGACGCACAACGGCGTGTGTTGAAGGATAGGCAAAAGGGACCGGTTTTGGCCGGTCCCTTTTTGTTTGCATCCTCTACACGCTTAGCGTTGGTTGCGGTGTCCCAGTGATGCGCCGATAAAGGCCTTGAACAGCGGATGCGGCACCAGCGGTTTGGATTTGAATTCCGGGTGGAACTGGCAGGCCAGGAACCAGGGGTGCTCAGGCAGCTCGATGATCTCCACCAGGTCTTTCTGCTGGTTGATGCCGGACAGCACCAGGCCTTTGGTGGTCATGATCTCGCGGAAGGTGTTGTTAAACTCGTAACGGTGGCGGTGGCGTTCGGAGATGTCGGTCTCGTTGTAGGCCTCAAAGGCCTTGGTGCCTTTGGTGACGGTGCAGGGACAGGCCCCCAGCCGCATGGTGCCGCCTTTTTTATGCACCGATTTCTGCTCCTCCATCAGGTGGATCACCGGCTCCTTGCAGTCGGCCTTGAACTCGGTGGAGCAGGCCTTTTTCAGGCCGCAGACATTGCGGGCAAACTCCACCGCCGCCATCTGCATCCCCAGACAGATGCCGAAGAAGGGGATGTTTTTGGTGCGGGCATATTCGATGGCCAGCACCTTGCCTTCGGTGCCCCGCTCGCCGAAACCGCCCGGCACCAGCACGCCGTCCACGTCGTCCAGCCAGCCGTCCACGCCGTTTTCTTCCAGCTTTTCAGCATCGATATACTTGAGGTAGACCCGGCAGTCGTTGGCGATGCCGCCGTGGGTCAACGCCTCGGCCAGGGATTTGTAGGATTCGGTCAGGTCGACGTATTTGCCGACAATGGCGATCCGCACCTCGCCGTGGCTGGGGTGGCGCAGGGTCTCCACCACGTTCTGCCAGTGGGTCAGGTCGGGCTGCTTGGTCCAGATGTTGAGCTTCTCCACCACCTGCTCGTCCAGCCGTTCCTTGTTGAGGGCTAGCGGCACAGCGTAGATATGTTCGGCGTCCACTGACTGGATCACGCAGGATTCGTCAACGTTGCAGAACAGCGAGATCTTGCGCTTCATGTCCTGGGGCAGCTCACGGTCACAGCGGCAGAGCAGGATGTCGGGCTGGATACCGATCTTGCGCAGCTCCATTACTGAGTGTTGGGTCGGCTTGGTCTTCAGTTCACCAGCGGTGCGGATGTAGGGTACCAGGGTGACATGCAGGTACAGGGTGTTGCCCTGGCCGCGGTCGTAGCGCAGCTGGCGGATCGCCTCCAGGAAGGGCAGCGATTCGATGTCGCCCACGGTGCCGCCNNCAGGTAGTCGCCGCGGCGCTCCTTGTCGATCACCGAGAAGTAGACCTGGCCGGTGGTGAAGTTGCTCTTCTTGGACAGTTTGGCCGAGGTGTAGCGCTCGTAATGGCCCAGGTCCAGGTCGGTCTCGGCGCCGTCGTCGG
>DFYU01000115.1:0-422 GCA_002383415.1 Geobacter sp. UBA4074 | reverse complement strand
CGCCGCCGGTGATAAAGATGAATTTAGTTTTCATGGAATTCTGCTCCTGATTTTTTGCGCGTGCAGTCATGCGTTATCCTTGTTTCATCAGCCGTTCGCGGGCCTTGGTAAGATCTTCAGGGGTATCGACACCCAGTGATTCAAAGCTGGTCTCCACCACCTTGATCCGTACACCGTTTTCCAGCGCCCGCAGCTGTTCCAGTTTTTCGGCCATCTCCAGCGGGGTAGGGGCCAAGGCGGCATAGCGGATCAGGAAGTCGCGCTGGTAGACGTACAGGCCGACATGCTTGTAGCAGAGCAGCTTGCCCGAGGCAAAGGCGTCGTCTTTCAAGTCCTGCCACTTGTCGCGGAAGAAGGGCAGCGGCGAGCGGGAGAAGTAGAGCGCGTCATTGTTGGCGTCGGTGACCACCTTGACCACGTTG
>DFYU01000157.1 GCA_002383415.1 Geobacter sp. UBA4074 | reverse complement strand
GCGAAGAGCTTTTGTTTATATACAGCTTGTTGCCTGCTGTCAACACCAAAAAGCACTTAGGCCACCTTGATCGGGATATAGTTGCAGAACGGCTCTTCGGCCATGTAGTCACCGTGCACCGCATCCGCCCGAGCACGACAACCACCGCAAACGTTGATGTATTCGCACTGCCCGCACTTACCCTTATAGGCCTTAAAATTGCGCAGATCTTTGAAAATTTCAGAGTTCTCCCATATCTCACGAAACGGTGTCTGCTTGATATTGCCCGCAACCCGATGGAAGTAAGAACACGGCTTGACATTGCCAAAGCAGTCGATCAGACAGATGCTCTGGGCGGCGATGCAGCCTTTGCCTCCGCCGGTGGAAAAGGTGAGTGAGCGACGCTGGAACTTGACACCTTCAGCCTTGGCCTTCTGCGGCACGATTCGATAGTAGTGCGGCGCACAGGTTGGGCGCATCAATATCTCATCTTCCAGCTTCTCCTGCTGATAGTGCCAATCCAGGATCTCCTCGTAATCCTCCTTGGAGATCAATTCGTTCATAATCTCCTCGCCACGACCAGTGGGAACAATCATGAACATGTACCAGGCAGTGGCTCCCAGTGATTTTGCCAGCCTGAAGGTTGCAGCTATGTCGTGCTGATTACGCTTGGTGAAGGATGAGTTGATCAAAAACTTCTGGCCATGCTTTCTAAACAGCTCGGCAGCACGTATGACTCCCTCAAAGGCACCGGGGCACTGCCTGAAGTTGTCATGAATGGCGGCAGTCGACCCATCGAGCGACAGCGAGACCATTTTGATATCGGCGAACTTCATCTGCTCGCAGACCTTGTCGGTCACCAGCGAGCCGTTGGTAGCCATACACATCCGCAGTCCCAGCGATGTGCCGTAGCGGGCTAATTCAAAGATGTCGGGACGCATCAGCGGCTCCCCACCGGAAAGCACCACCACAGGCTTGGAAAAGGCCGCAATCTCGTCCAGCAGATCCTTACCTTCCTGCGTAGCAAAATCACCTTCTGACGAGGTCAGCTCAGATGAACAGCGGCAATGCACACAGCGCAAGTTGCATCGCTGGGTGGTTTCCCAGGCGATCCACTTCGGCAGATACTCTGTTGTCATGAAAACTCCTGAAAGCTGTACCAACTCAAGTAGCGGTATCGTAAGCGAAACAAGCCTAAAACTCAAGGCTATATCCGCGCTGGAGGACCACACAGCGGATGAATCAGCTTGAATCTGCTGCCTGGTTCTGTTATAGACAAGCATTAGTAAGCAGCCTGCCGAAAAAGCGGCCCCACAACAAGGAGATATGGCATGTCCACATCCCAGATGGTCATGTATGATGAGGAGTTTCAAGAAATTAACGCCGTCATTGAACGGCTCCTCAAAGATTCAAACTCAAAGGTAATCTTTCTGGTTGATAAAAACGGCCAACTGATCTCCGGCGTTGGCGAAACCGAGCGTTTCGACACCACTTCACTGGCATCACTGACCGCAGGCAACATTGCCGCCACTGGCGGCCTTGCCAAACTGATCGGCGAAAAAGAATTTTCAATCCTCTTTCACGAGGGCGAGAAGGACAATCTGCATATATCCATCGTCGGCGGCCGCGTCATCCTGGTCGTGCTGTTTGACAACCGCTCCTCACTGGGGCTGGTTCGCTTACGGGTCAAAAAATCCTCCGAGGAACTGTCTACCATCTTCGAAAAGCTGATGAAAAAGTCAGAAGAACAGGCCAAGTCCGGCAACTCGTCGTTTCCGTTTGCCGAAATTACCGATGACGACATCGATAACCTGTTCAGTTAGCCAGCCCCCTCGAGGTACGCAGCATGTCTTTCATCAACTATGCATCCCGTGAAATAAACTGCAAGATTGTGTACTACGGCCCCGGACTGTGCGGCAAGACGACCAACCTGCAGCATGTGTACTCCAAGACGGCTCCTGAGGCCAAAGGCAAGATGATCAGCCTGGCAACCGAAACCGAGCGCACCCTGTTTTTCGACTTCCTGCCACTGGCCCTGGGCGAGATACGCGGTTTCAAGACCCGCTTTCACCTCTACACGGTACCGGGCCAGGTCTTTTATGACGCATCACGCAAGCTCATCCTGAAGGGCGTCGACGGCATCGTGTTTGTCGCCGACTCCCAGGAAGAGCGGATGGATGCCAACGTCGAATCCCTTGAAAACCTCAGGCATAACCTTAAAGAACAAGGCTACGACCTGGACAAGCTTCCCTACGTCGTACAGTACAACAAGCGAGATTTGCCCAATGCGGTTTCTGTTGATGAGCTTCGCAAAGAGTTAAACCCCACCAACGTGCCTGATTTTGAGGCCTGCGCCTCAACCGGCGAAGGCGTATTTGAAACACTCAAGGCTGTGGCCAAGCTTATCCTGGTAGACCTTAAAAAAGGCAAGTAATCTTAACTAATATTAGCCAGAGACGTGGCAACATTGACGTCGCTAAACAATGCTTGCTTTTAGTACTAAAACTGTGTATAGATAAAAATCCTCGCTCAGAGAGAGGAGAGATGGCCGAGAGGCCGAAGGCGCTCGCCTGCTAAGCGAGTATACTGGGAAACCGGTATCGAGGGGTTCGAATCCCTCTCTCTCCGCCATATGTTTTACTGTTGCACCATGCGCTTGTAGCTCAGCTGGATAGAGTACCAGACTACGAATCTGGGTGTCGGGAGTTCGAATCTCTCCAAGCGCGCCATACACAAACGGGTCAGGATGTTATGCTTCCTGACCCGTTTTCCGTACGGAGGTACGTCGGTCGCTGGTGGGCCGCCCGGTCTTCAAAACCGGTGGAGGGGATGAGAAATCTCCTCGGTGGGTTCGATTCCCATGTACCTCCGCCAAACTCATCACGTTTAAGGCCGGCAGACGCAGTATTTCGCGTTTTCCGGCTTTTTCTTTTATAGAAGCACACACTCAACCTGACACAGCACAGAATAGACGTTACAAGACAAAATGGCGGTCCTTATGCAAGGACCGCCATTTTTGGTAACTGAATATAAATACAAAGGCCTTAGATCAGCTTTACCGCCGCCTCTGCAAACTGCAGCAGGTAGGAAGGCACAATACCCGGCACCAAGGTACCGATGCTGGAGATGACCAGCGCCAGGGTAATCGGGGCAGATACGGTGACCCAGCTGAATTCTTCATCAGCAGGCTTCATGTACATGTAGACCATCACCCGCAGGTAGTAGTAGACCGAGGCAGCGCTGTTCAGCACACCGATCACGGCCAACCAGACATAACCGGCTTCCACGGCACCGGAGAACAGATAGAACTTGCCGATAAAACCTGCTGTTGGCGGAATGCCGGCCAAGGAGAACAGAAACAGAGTCATGATGGCCGCCAGGGCCGGACGCTTATGGCCCAGACCGGCAAAATCCTGCACGTTGCCGTTGACATCACCCTGTTTGGCCACCAACACGACAATGGCGAAGGCACCGATGTTCATGAAGGCGTAGGTCAGCATGTAGAACAGGATGCCGGCAGTGCCGGTGCTGTTGGCGGCGGCAAAGCCGACCAACGCATAACCTGCATGGGCAATGGACGAATAGGCCAGCATCCGTTTGATGTTGTCTTGCCGCAGGGCAGTAATGTTACCGATGGTCATGGTCAATACAGCCAGGACCCAGAGCAGATCGGACCAATCAGTCTGCAACGTGGGGAAGGCCACCAGGAACATCCGCAGGAAGGCGGCAAAACCGGCTGCCTTGGGACCAGCAGACATCAGAGCGGTGATCGGCGTCGGGGCACCTTCGTAGACGTCCGGGGTCCACATGTGGAACGGTACCGCTGCGATCTTGAAGGCAAAACCGGTTAGAATCAACAGGGCGCCGATCAGAAACATAGTGTTTGAGCCGTCCATCTGAGCGGCAGCGGCAGCGATCCTGGCAATCCGCGTCGTGCCGGTGGCACCGTACACCAGGGCCATGCCATACAACAGGAATCCAGTGGAAAAGGCACCCAGCAGGAAGTATTTCATGCCGGATTCATTGGATTTTACGTTGGCTCGGTTGAAGCCTGCCAGCACGTACAGTGAGATCGACATCAGCTCGAGGCCGAGGAAGATGGTCATCATGTCGGTGCCGGAGGCCATCAGCATCATACCAACGGTGGTAAACAGCACCAGCGGATAGAGTTCACCGTGGTTGCAGCCTTCACGCTCCATGTACTGGTCACTGATCAGCACGGCCAGACCGGCAGCCACCACGAAGATCAACTTGAAGAAGATGGCAAAGTTGTCCAGCACCACTGAGCCGCTGAAGCTTTCGATGGTTTGCCCCCAGCCGATGGCGGCAGAGTAACCGGCAGCCACAAGACCTGCCAGACTGAGCCAGGCCAGGTATCCCTTGGACTTGGAGGGCACGAAGACGTTAACCAGTAGCAGTGCCATGCCGACCACCGAAAGGATGACCTCCGGCATGATAGTGGCGAGGTTAATCGTCTGAAAAAGTTGGGCTACATTGATATCCATTGAACAGTCCTCCAGGAACGTTGACTCAGTAGACTAGTGACCGGCCGGCGCTTCAGCAGCAGGCTGAGCCGGAGCAGCTTCAGGCTGCGCAGCTACAGGGGCTTCGACCTTGGCCGTTGCCACCGGCTCAATGCGGGCCTTGGCAATCAGTTTTTGCACGGACGGGGTCATTTTTTCAATGAACGGGTTCGGATAGACACCCATCACAAAGATCAGCACGATCAGCGGCACCATGATGGCGATTTCGCGCAGGTTCAGGTCTTCTAACACCTGGTTTTTGGGGTTATCCAGCTCTCCGAACATAACCCGCTGGAACATCCAGAGCATATAGACGGCAGAGAAGATCACACCACTGGTGGCGATCACAGTCCACCAGCGCAGCGAGCTCTCGAAGGAGCCCAACAGGATCAGATACTCGCCGACAAAACCGTTGGTGCCGGGCAAACCCACTGACGACAAGGTCACGATCATGAAGATGGTTGCAAAAATCGGCATCTGCTTGGAGAGACCGCCAAAATCGGTGATCAAGCGGGTGTGGCGACGCTCGTAAATAAAGCCGACGATAAGAAACAGTGCGCCGGTGGAGATACCGTGGTTGAGCATCTGCAGCATGCCACCGGTGACGCCCTGTTCGTTGAGGGCGAACACACCCAGCATGACGAAGCCCAAGTGGGCCACAGAGGAGTAGGCTACCAGCTTCTTGACATCCTCCTGCACCATGGCTACCAGTGCGGCATAGATGATGCCGATCACAGCCAGGGTAGCTATCAGCGGGGTGAACTGGTGGGTTGCCTCAGGGAACAACGGCATGGCAAAACGCACATAACCATAGGTTCCCATCTTCAGCAGGATGGCGGCCAGGATCACGGAACCGGCGGTCGGAGCCTCGGTATGGGCATCGGGCAACCAGGTGTGCAATGGGAACATCGGCACCTTGATGGCGAATGCGAGGGCAAAGGCCAAAAACAGCCAGGTTTGGGTAGCCGGATCAACCTTCAGATCAAAGAAGTGCAGCAGGCTGAAGTCGGTGATACCGGCCTTGGTCCCCAGGAAGTACAGGTAGATCAGGGCAACCAGCATCAGTAGCGAACCGACCATGGTGTAGACGAAGAACTTGACCGCAGCATAAATCCGGTTCTTGCCGCCCCAGATACCGATCATGAAATACATCGGGATCAGCATTACTTCCCAGAAGATGTAGAACAGGAACAGGTCGAGCGATATGAACGCACCCAGCATGCCGGTTTCGAGCAGCAAGAGGCAGATCATGTACTCCTTAACCTTCTCCTCGACAGCGGTGTAGGTGGACAACACCGCGATCGGCATGATGAAGGTGGTCAGGATCACCAGCCAGAGGCTGATGCCGTCAATACCAATGTTGTAGCGCATGGTGAACGGCCCGGCAGCGATCCAGGGTACGTTTTCCACGAACTGATAGTCGGCGATGGTCTGGAAGCCGGTCAAGATCGGCAGCGAAACCACAAAGGTGGCGATCGTCGTCAACATGGCGACGCCGCGCAGGACACCTTTGCTCTCCTTGGGGATGAAGAGCAGCAGGAGCACCCCTAGGATCGGCAGAAAGGTCATTATGCTCAGAATGTTACTCATCGAATCTGCTCCTTTATACAGAATGCGAAACGGAACGTTACTTAAACAGATAGTAACCGACGATCACGACCACGCCAAAGGCCATGGTCCAAGCATAGTTGTAAATCTGGCCGGTCTGCATGTAGCGGGCGACGCCGCCAAAGGCCATTACCAGATGGGCGACACCATTTACCAAACCATCCACCACCAGCACGTCGAACCCTTTCCAGAGGAAATTGCCCAGCGACTTACAGGGATTGACGATCAGGAAGTCGTACAGTTCGTCGATGTACCACTTGTTGTAAACTGCGCGGTGCAGCGCCGGGAAGGCGCTGGTGAACTTCTTGGGCAATTCGGGGTTCACCAGATACAACATGGCTGCAATCGAGATACCGATCAGGGCGACCAGCACCGAGAAGCCCATCAGACCCCACTCAACGGCATGGCTATGATGTTCGGCATGTGTATTGGCCTGCATGTAGGCGTTGGCGTTGGCAAACACAGGCTCCAGGTAATGCTCCAGATAATTTGGGATACCGCCGAACACGTCGCCGATCAACTTGGGCACACCGATGTAACCGCCAACGATGGACAGCAGTGCCAGTACGATCAGCGGGATCACGATCACCATCGGAGATTCGTGCAGATGCTTTTCAGCACCTTCCTTAATTCGGCATTTGCCGAAGAAGGTCATGAAGACTAGACGGAACATGTAGAAGGCGGTCAGCAGGGCAGCGCCTGCACCCAGGCCCCACAGCAGCTTGTTCAGGTCGCCATGCAGCGGGTTGGCGAAAGCTAGCCAGAGTATCTCATCCTTGGAGAAGAAACCTGCGAAACCAGGAATACCGGCGATCGCAATGGTGGCGATCAGGAAAGTCATGAAGGTCAGCGGCATGTACTTCTTCAAACCACCCATGTTGCGCATATCCTGGGCATCATCATGGGAATGGATGTGGTGCAGGGCACCGTGCATGGAATGGATCACCGCACCGGAGCCAAGGAACAGACAGGCCTTGAAGAAGGCGTGGGTCATAAGGTGGAAGATACCGGCAGTAAAGGCGCCAACCCCCATGGCCAGGAACATGTAGCCCAGCTGAGAGACCGTGGAGTAGGCCAGCACCCGCTTGATGTCGTTTTGTGCGGTACCGATGGTAGCAGCGAACAGGGCGGTACAACCACCGATCACGGCAATTACCGTCATGGTCTCAGGCGAGCGGATGAACAGATAGCTCATCCGGCCGATCATGTAGACACCGGCAGTAACCATGGTGGCGGCGTGAATCAGTGCGGAGACCGGAGTCGGCCCCTCCATGGCATCGGGCAACCAGGTGTACAACGGAATCTGGGCTGATTTACCGGTGGCTCCCAGGAAGAAGCAGAGCGTAATGACCGTAACAATGCCGCCGGTGGGCAACAGGTGGGCATTGGCTGCCATTTCGGTGAACTGGATGGTCCAGATGTTGTGGGTCTGGCCCATGTACCAGAACAGAGCAAAGGTGCCCAGCAGGAAGCCGAAGTCGCCAACCCGGTTCATCACGAAAGCCTTCTTGCCTGCGTCGCCAGCCGACTTCTTGTGGAAGTAATAGCCGATCAACAAATAGGAGCAAAGACCTACGCCTTCCCAGCCAACAAACATCAGCAGCAGATTGTTACCCATTACCAGCAGCAGCATGGAGAAGACGAACAGGTTCAAGTAGGCAAAGAACCGGTAGAATCCCTCTTCACCGTGCATGTAGCCGATGGAGTAGACATGAATCAAAAAACCGATACCGGTCACTACCAGCAGCATCAAGCAGGACAGCGGATCAATCAGGAAGGCGATGTCGGCATTGAAGTTACCGGCTGTCATCCAGGTGAAGATCTTGACGTTGACCACCCGCTCCTCAGCGGGGAGACCGATCAACTTGAAGAAGGTCATGACGGATACTATGAACGAGCAGAGTACCGCAAAGGCACCGATCGAACCAATGACCGTCTCATTCTTGATCTTCTTCCCCAAGAGTCCGTTGATCAGAAACCCGATCAGGGGAAACAGGGGTATCAGCCACACGTTGTCGAACATTGAGCTACTCCTTTATTCTATTCGTCTTCACAGGTACCGGTTTAAAGGCTGCGGCTCGCTTGCCGCAACTACCACTTCATCAGGTTGGCGTCGTCAATGTCAATCGACTCGCGATTGTTAAAGAACGAGATAAACAAGGCCAGACCAACGGCAGCTTCAGCAGCTGCCACGGTCATGATGAAAAACACGAACACCTGGCCATCCAGATTGCCTAGATGACGTGACAGGGCGATAAATGACAGGTTTACGGCATTGAGCATCAGCTCGATGCACATGAACACCACGATGGCGTTTTTGCGGGTCAGAACCCCGATGGTGCCGATGGAAAAAAGCACCGCGCTGACAAGCAGGTAATTGTTCAGGTTATCCATTATCATGCCACCTCTAGGAAAGTTTTTTCTTGGCGAGTATAACGGCACCCACCATGGCAGCCAGCAACAGGATCGAGGTGACCTCGAAGGGCAGTAGGAACTCGGTGAACATCACCGCGCCAATCAGTTCGGTATGTCCGAACTGTGTAATTACCTCGGGGGTGATGGGGCCGGTCGGGGCAGACAGTGTACCCCTGATGATGAACATGCCGGCCAACAATGCCATAACGATACCGATCACGCTGCCGAGCACGATCTGATGGGTGTGCTTTTTGTTAGCGTCCACCCTGATATTAAGCAGCATGATGGTGAACACGATCAGGACCATGATGGCACCGGCGTAAACGATGATCTGAATGGCGGCCATGAACGGGGCATCCAGCATGACATAGTAGGTCGCCAGGCAAAAGAAGGTCAGCACCAGGGAGAGCGCACTGTTGATCGGGTTCTTGCAGGTGACGACCAACAGGGCCGACACTACGGCCACGATGGTGACAATGGCGAAGAAGACAGATGTGATATCCATGTACTGCGCTCCTTTATTTCTTTTCTAAAAGTCGTTCCTTGGTGAAGACAAAATCTTCGCGGCGGTAGTTGGCCAGCTCAAACTCGCCGGTCATCTTGAGTGCATCCACCGGGCAGGCTTCCACACAGTAACCGCAGAAGATACAACGCAGCATATCGATCTCATACTTTGCCGCAAACTTGTCGTGATTGGCATCCTCACCCGCCTCAACGGTAATGCACTTGGCAGGACAGACCGTGGGGCAGAGATAGCATGCCACGCATTTGGCCTTGTTATGGGACACCTTCAGGGCGTGCAGACCGCGGAACCGTTCGGCAACCTTGGGACGCTCATCGGGGTACATGAGCGTAACCGGTTTTTTGAACAGATGCCCAAAGGTGATCTTCATTCCTTGGATGATCGGCGTAAACGGATTCGGCATAACGTATTCCTTTATTGATCCTGTCGTTCTTTGTTAGGTCAGAGTTTTCTGGATAGACTACATCCCGAAGAAGTCGCTAAACGTGTAGAACCCGAAGTATCCGGCAATGGCCGTGATTGCGATGATCGCCAGGGTTGACGGCAGCATCACCTTCCAGCCCAGTGCCATCAGCTGGTCATAACGATAGCGCGGGAGCGTGGCGCGAATCCACATGGCCATAAACATCAGGAAGTACACCTTAGCAACAAAGTACACCGGAGAAAGCAGCGGGAAGGTGGAGACAAACGGACCGTCCCAGCCACCAAGGAACATGGTCACCATCAAGGCACTTACCGTAACCATGTTGGCGTACTCGGCCATGAAAAACATGGCGTACTTCATTGATGAGTACTCGGTACAGAAACCAGAGACTAGCTCGGTCTCTGCCTCAGGAAGGTCAAAGGGAACCCGGTTGATTTCAGCAAGGGTTGCCACATAGAAGATCATGCCGGCAACAAAGGTCATCGGGCTGTTCCAGATGAACCACTTCATCCCGACCTGTGCGTTCACGATCTCCTGCAGCGAGAGCGAGCCCACCAGCATGAAGACCGGTATAATAGCCAGACCGGCAGCCAGTTCATAGGAAACCATTTGAGCGGAAGCCCGCAGACCACCCAGCAGGGAATACTTGCTGTTTGAAGCCCAGCCGGCCAACACGATGCCGTACACACCCAGTGACGACATGGCCAGCACGTAGAGCATGCCAACGTTGATATCCACGACCTTGCCAACCCCGGCATCGTAGTAGCCAACGATCTGCAAGGGGACGTCATAGCCGAAGACCGTTATCGTGGTACCGAACGGGATAACGGCAAAGGTGATAAAGGCAGGTACCAAGGCGATCAGCGGCGCCAGCAAAAAGGCGAATTTATTCGATTCTGCAGGAATGATCTCTTCTTTGAAGAAAAGCTTCAAACCGTCAGCAATCGGCTGCAAAAGACCCTTGGGACCAGTGCGGTTCGGTCCGATACGCACCTGCATGAAACCGATAATCTTGCGCTCAGCGTAGGTCGCGTAAGCTACGGTCAGCAGCACGAACAAAAATGCAACCAGCACCTTCGCAACCATGGCGATGTAATAGTACAGCGGCAGTCCAAGAATTACGATGTCCATCGGTTCCTCTTTCCTTCTCTGGTAGCGTTAAGAGTCCAGTATCTCGTTACTTCGAAACAGTTACGCCGGTCACCGTGGCGCCTGACCACACTTGATTGATCGCAAAGTGGTAGGGAGCGAAGGCAACACCTTCAGCCATCCGTAGGCTGAGTCGCGCCTTCAGCTTGACGGAGCCATTGGCGGAAGTGACATTCACTTCGTCACCATCTGCAATCTTCATCCGGTTAGCATCGGCATTGGACAGCTCGATGTAGCCCTCAGGGCAGGCAGCTACCGTGCCCTCGCCATACAGCGACATGGTACCGCAGTGATAGAGAGCAGCGCCGGTCAGCAGGGCAATCTTACCCGACTCTACCTGTACGGCAGCAGCCACTGGCAGCACCAGAGCAGGCTTCACTGCAACCGGGGCAAAGACACCGTCGGCAGCAAGTGCGGCATAATCGATGCCAGCATAAGCCGGAATCTGGGCAAACACCTCAGCGGGTATCGCCGGAGCCTGGCCACCGAGGATACGAATCAGTTCACCATAGACAGCGAACTCGGCACGGCTCTGGCCAACGGCAGGGATAGCCGGCATCACCTTCTGCACACGACGGTCGGTGGCGGTAAAGGTACCCTCTTTTTCGGCGTAGGAGCAGACCGGCAGGACAACATCAGCCATTTGAGCCGTCTCAGTCAGGAACAGGTCGGCCACCACCAGGAACTCGGCCTTGTCCAGTGCGGTCTTGACCTTAGACTGATCAGGATAGGAAACAACCGGGTTCTCACCGGCAATCAGCAGGGTCTTGATGCTGCCATCGGCACAACCAGCCAGGATTTGCATGGCGTTCTTACCGCCAGCAGCCGGTACAAAGCCGGTATCAACCGCGCCCTGGCTATTGTTCTTCTCCTGCAGCACCAGCAGGCCTGACCCTTCCTTACCCAGCTTGCCGGCCAATATGGCCAGGTTAGCCGCGGCGTGGGCTAGTTGGGCATCGTGTGCTGGGTAAGCAAGGCCGGCAGGAAGAATGACCAGGGCCTTTTCAGCTGCAGCGTAACTGCGAGCCAGCTCCCTGATCGACTCAGCACTGACACCACACTGTGCCGCCACCTGCTCAGGCGCAAAGGCAGTCAGGCCGGCAACCAGTTCAGCATAACCGGCAACCGATGCTGCTGCGCCAGCCAGGTTTTCGTCGATCAACACCTTGGCAATGGCATTCAACAGGGCCACTTCAGTGCCAGGCTTATGCAGCAGGGTACTTGCCTTAGGCAGCTTGCCCAGCTTGCCGCGCTTGTCAGAGATAATCTGCAGGCTGGCGCCTTTGTTCTTGACGGCCATATTGATCTCGAAACCAACCACCGGGTGGGTTTCATAGGCATCACTCTTGATGACCAGCAGCAGGTCGCTTTTCTGGATGTCAAGGATTGTAGCAGGAGCGGCAGCTACGCCAAAGCTCTTGGCCAGACCTTCTGTCAGGGCAGCGTGGCCATAACCGGCCGAATGGTCGATGTTGTCGCTACCAACCTGTTGCGTCATCAGCTGCTTGAGCAGCGACAACTCCTCGTTGGTCATACGCGGGGTGGCCAAAGCAGCGGCGGTATTGCCAGCGCCTTTCAACTTGGAGGCCACCAGCGACAGCGCCTCATCCCAACCGGCAGCAACCAGCTGGCCGTTTTTACGGATCAGGGGCGAGGTCAGACGCTTTTCTGAAGAGATGAACTGATAGCCAAAGCGACCACGGACACAGAGTTGACCGTTGTGGAAGCCCTGGTTCTCGTCGTAAACCGTGGTCAGGACCTTGTTGTCCTTGACCCCCAGTGTCACGCTGCAGCCGGTTCCGCAATAACCGCAGACGGATTGTTTCTTCTGCAGGGCCCAAAAACGGGATTTGAATTTAAAGGGACGGGCCAACAGAGCACCAACCGGGCAGACCGAGATACAGGAACCACAGAACTCGCAGCTCAAGGGGCCATCGAACTCGGTGCCGATCTTGGTTTCAATGCCGCGGCTGATAAACGTCAATGCACCGCGGGAGACAATTTCATCACAGATCCGCACACACTTGCCGCACAACACGCAACGGTTCTGATCGCGCTCAATCAGCGGGTTGTTGTAGTCGATCTCATGATGGAATTTTTCATCACTGAGGCGGTTGACATTGACCTTGTGATCATAGGCCAAGTTCTGCAGTTCGCAGTCGCCACCCTTGTCGCAGACCGGACAGTCAAGCGGGTGATTGAGCATCAGCAGTTCCAGCACCAGTTTACGGGCCTTCTCGACCGGCGGGGTGCTGCTGCGCACGATCATCCCTTCGGTGACCGGGGTGGTACAGGCCGGAATCAAACGACCCTTCATCTGCTCAACCTCAACCAGACACATCCGGCAGGCGCCGAACGGCTTCAGTTTTTTGTCGTGGCACAGGATCGGGATGTTGATACCGGCAGCCTTGGCGGCATCGTAAATGGTTGCGTCTTTTGCAACCTGAACCTGCTTGTCGTCTATCGTCAGAGTGACCATCAAAGACCTCGATTGCTGGAGTTTACGTGGGTACCGTGATTACTCAATCGCCATGAAACGACAGGCGTCATAACAGGACTTACATTTAGTGCACTTATCCTTGTCCAGGTAGGCGATCTGCCCTTTTTCCCAGACAATGGCATCAACCGGGCAGACCTTCTTACAGGCACCGCACTTGACGCACTTGTCTTCGACCACCTGCCACAGCAGCAGCTCTTTACAGCTGTTTGAAGGGCAACGCTTCTCATTGATGTGGGCCTCGTATTCAGGCCGGAAGTAGCGGATGGTGGAAAGCACCGGGTTGGGAGCGGTCTGCCCCAAGCCACACAAGGATGCTTGCTTGATGGTGGTGCCCAGGTCGATCAGGGTCTCGATATCCCCCTCACGGCCATTGCCTTCGGTGATCCGGATCAGGATGTCCAGCATCGCCTTCAGGCCGATCCGGCAAGGAACACACTTGCCGCAGGACTCCATCCGGGTAAAGGTCAGGAAGAACTTGGAGACGTCTACCATACAGGTGGTTTCGTCCATCACCACCAGACCGCCGGAGCCCATCATGGCGCCGGCCTTGATCAGCGAGTCGTAATCAACCGGGGTGTCCAGGATCTCGGCCGGGATACAGCCGCCGGAGGGACCACCGGCCTGCACGGCCTTGAACTTACGGTTATTGAGGATACCGCCGCAGACGTCGTAAATGACCGAACGGACGGTCATACCGGCCGGCACTTCCACCAGACCGGTGTGCTTGACCTTGCCGGTCACCGCGAAGATCTTGGTGCCCTTGGTGGTGTCGGTACCGATGGCGGCATACCAGTCGGCGCCGTTGTTGATAATGTGGCGGACGTTGGCAAAGGTCTCCACGTTGTTGATGTTGGAGGGGTTCTGCCAGAGACCCTTGACTGCCGGGAATGGCGGACGGGGTCGGGGCATGCCACGCTCACCTTCAATGGAGGCCATTAGTGCGGTCTCTTCACCGCAGACGAAGGCTCCGGCACCCTTCTTGATCCGCATGTCGTACTCAAAACCGAGCCCCATGCAGTTCTTGCCCAGGTAGCCTTTTTCATAGCAGGTGTCGATTGCCTTTTGGAGACGTTCAATGGCCAGCGGATACTCGGCCCGTACATAGACATAACCAAACTGGGCGCCGATGGCGTAACCGGCGATCATCATCCCCTCGATGATGCAGTAGGGGTCGCCTTCCAAGATTGAACGGTCCATGAAGGCACCGGGATCGCCTTCGTCGGCGTTACAGATAATGTACTTATGATGGCCCGGCGAGGCAGCACAGAAGGACCACTTAAGGCCGGTGGGGAAGCCGCCACCCCCACGGCCGCGCAGACCCGACTTTTTGACTTCTTCGACTACCTCAGCCGGCTTCATGGTTTTGACACACTTTTCGATCGCCTTAAAGCCATCGGTTGCCAGATAGGCGTCCATCGACTCAGCATCAATGTGACCGCAGCCGGACATACAGACACGGCGTTGTGCGTCGACAAACTGGTTATAGTAGGGCTTAGCCTTACGCTTCTCCAGCGGCTCACCCTTGAGGATATGCTCCTCAACCAGGTTGGCGACCTCTTCCGGCTGGACAAAGTCATAGGTTGTGCAGCCCTTATCATCAACGATGTCAACCAACACGTCGTTAGCGCAGAGACCACGGCAACCGGTCTTGATGATATCGCAACGCTTGCCAACCGTAGCAGCAATCCCCTTTTCGGCAATCACTCGATTGAACTCGGCCTCCACCTTCTTGGCTCCGGCGGAGATGCCACCCGTTCCTTGGCAGATCAGTATCTTGATAGCTTCAGCCATGTGTTCTGTCCCCTGACGAACGCCCCGTACCTAGAGCGGGAGCGAAGAATATTCCTTGATGATCTCATCAACCTTCTGAACGGTCATCTTACCGTAAGTCTCATCATTGACCATTGCCAGCGGAGCCATACCACAAGCACCCAGACAGGCCACCAGTTCAAAGGTAAAACGCTTGTCTGCACTTGTTTCGGCATGGCCAATCTTGATACGCTCGTAGAAGGTCTCACGGATCCGTTCCGCACCGAGCACGTGGCAGGCAGTTCCCATGCAGACGCGGATGATATACTTGCCGCGCGGCTTCAGGTGGAACTGTGCATAAAAAGTCAATACGCCATAAATCTGGCTGGGATAGACATTCAGGCGTTCGGCGACCAGAGCGACAGCCAACTTGGGCACATAGCCGTACGCATCCTGGATCCCCTGCAGCACCGGCATCAGGTTACCAGGGATATCCTTGTATTTTTCAATGACCTGCTCGGCGAGAGCCGGGTCAAAGACTGTCTCTTCCATTTCGTCTTCTTGTGTGACAGCAACCGCTTCACTCATCGGCGGCGTCTCCTTTTCCGGTCTCAGGTTAGCGGTCGATTTCGCCCAGCACGATATCCAGGGTACCGATAACGGCAAC
>DFYU01000161.1 GCA_002383415.1 Geobacter sp. UBA4074 | reverse complement strand
GGGTGTAGTCTTCCTTGGTGATCGGGTCAAAGATGTTGCAGATCAACGACATGGTCGGCACGGCAACAAACGGGTCGATCTTGGCGGTGGTCGGATCGGGTAGCAGGATCATGTCAGAGGCGTGGATAGGCTGCCAGCCGCGAATAGAGGAGCCATCAAACCCCTGGCCTTCCTCGAAGGTGTCCTCGTCAAATTCGGTGATTGGCACCGATACATGCTGCCAGGTGCCAATAAAGTCCATGAACTTGTAATCAACCATCAGGACGCCGTTTTCTTTTGCAAACTCAACCACCTGTTTCGGGGTCATTGAACGTCTCCTTTCCTAACTGCCAAAGTCTTTGTAGTATACGAGCGGACTCGTTAAAGTGCCTCTTCGCCGGTTTCGCCGGTCCGGATACGAACCACGGCTTCCACCGGGGTCACGAAGATCTTGCCATCTCCAATGCGACCGGTTTTGGCTGCTTTTTCAATTGCCTCAACCACGTTTGGTAACATGCCGTCAGCAACAATGATCTCCAACTTTATCTTGGGGATAAAATCAACTACATACTCAGCGCCGCGGTACAGTTCAGTGTGCCCTTTCTGACGACCAAACCCCTTTACTTCGCTGATGGTGATGCCCTGAATGCCGATTTCGTTCAAGGCCTCTTTGACCTCGTCAAGTTTGAACGGCTTGATGATTGCCTCTACTTTTTTCACGCTATGTACCCTCCCCTCTCAATCACCGGGCTTGTGGAATCTTGAAGCGTCGTGGTTTCGCCCCATCCATTTGCAAGCAGTTTGCCAATTTTGGAAACAGTGTAACAAGCTAAAATCACGTAATTCAACGTGGTGTCTGATAACGTGGCCAAAAGATATCTGCACAAATAAAGTGCACAACACGCATGCATGCCTATTTATTGATCATAAATCAGACGACTAAACGGTCAGTTTTTCAGTTCGCGAATAATCTCGACCTGGCGTTGGTTGATGTAATAGGCAAGGGACTGCTGTGAGTGTCGTTCGGAATGAAATTCGAGGAAGCAGGTGACGGATGGGGTTGTTTCAACGATCTTGACAACCGTTGCGGTGACGCCGATCTCACGCACCGAGAGATCATCAGGGGCTTCAAGTTTGAGTATCAGGTTGACTTCCTTACCCGATTTGAGGGGACCAAGTTCGCCATGTAACTGTAGAGCAACGCCGCCCAGGGAAATATCCCGGACCGTGGCAGGAACTATTTCAGAATCGCAGTAGATATCAGCATCAGAACGACGGCCGTGTTGTCCGTCGAGGCAGACCCGTACGAAGCGACGCAGGTCGGAGCGGATCTTTGCATAGCGGAAACGACTGAGGATTACCTTTTTACGACTGGCGTTGACATAAAATACTTCGCCAACCAGATCTTCAGGCACCGGGCTTTTTTCGTGAGAGCGGATCAGCACCTTTTTTTCAAGGGTGATTACCTTTGCCTGGTACTCATGCACTTCGAACTCGGCCATCTCGTTGTCAACTGACACAAGACGAGCATCGTATGATACAGGGATTTCTTTGTAGTAGTTGAGGAACGAGAAGGTCTCTCCTACCATTCCCTTCAAAAATTGTATGATGAGCAGGTTGTCTTCCCGCTCGGAGCCACGAACCACATTATCGTAGTAGGAAAAATCCACGTCGGATCCTTGGAAGTTGGCCTGGTTGGCGCAGAGAAGCGATTGCAATGTGGTTTAAAAAAAGCGTATAGTTACAACGACTTCTTTTTTTATCAAAAAACAGGACCGACCACAAGCACTCATATGCAAAAAAAACGTATGGTTCACGGCACACGTCTCAGGTTGTTTTCGGGGCTGATTTGTATCTGTATGCTGGTGTTGTGCTACCTGCCCTCTCCTGCTATGGCCGACATTTATCGTTTTGTAACCATTGACGGTGTCGAGACTTTCACCGATGCGCCGCTTGACAAGGAGGCGCAGGTTGTCATTAAAGACACGGCTAAAAATGCTCGTAAAACCTCTGCCAAACGCCTTTCAAAAACAACCAGGCTTACACCGGCCCCTTCTCTGCACGAAATCATTGAAAAGACCATTCAGGCCCAGGCCTCAGCGCCTGACACCACATTACACGACACCTTACTGCCGGTGGATGGCCAGATCACTTCAGGGGTTGGTATGCGCATCGACCCCATTGACGGCACTTGGCGCAACCACAATGGGATCGACATCGCCGTGCCTGAAGGCACTCCGGTCAGGTCGGTGGCCGGCGGTACGGTCCTGTATGCCGGGCTCCGCTCCGGTTACGGCTGGACCGTGCTGATTGAGCACGACAGCGGCATGATTACGCTTTACGCCCACAACAGCAAAATAACGGTAGACGTCGGTCAAGGCATCAAAAAAGGCGATGTTGTGGCCCTGGCCGGCAGTACCGGTCGCTCGACAGGCCCCCATGTGCATTTTGAGGCATGGCAGACAGGCAACAACGTCACCCCGGCCTTTATGCCCGGCAGCACCATCAAGATTGCCTCATTACCCGGCTACCAACGCACCCGGGCCAGCTTCCGCAAGCAGGTGCTGGCTGATGGGTCATTGCTGATTACCAACGTGCCCAACGCCATTCCGTAGTGAATCATATGTTGAACCGATACAACCGTTTGCTGGCAGAAGAGGGCTGCGTGCGCCCCGGCAGAGTGTCCTTGGCCGGCCGTAACGATGCCATGACGTGCATTGGACCGGCTGATCTCTCAACACTGGCTGCAGCAGTCATGGAGCGCCTGTCCTGCACGGCGCTGGTTGTGGCAGAGCCACTGCTCCCCTATTCCGCATTATTGCAGCGTCGTGCCACTCCTGATCAAAAGACCATTGTGCCTCGCGACTCAGAGTCACGTGCCTCGCTGCACGATATACCGCTTATTGCTGCCACAGATGGTCATTCGTTGCCAGATATGATTGCAACGGCACTTGCATGCCGCAAAGGCGCCATTATCAGTGGCGTCGGCATGGTTGCACATGGCGCGTTAACCGTGGAGCAGGCATATATTGGCTGGTCGTCACTGTATCACGCCACCTGTATCAAATATCTCGAAGACCTGCTTGCCTACGGCCCCCAGCTGTTGGAAGAGGCAGACACCATTAAACAGCTACTGGCCCCCTTGCCAGCCATAAACGGCGAGGAACCAGATTTTTGTAGTGCCTCCCTGACCGATGCGACCAGTATCATCCGCGAGCTTGCCGCTGTTGGGCGCGCCACTGTCAAGATGGGGCTGGTTGATTCTTTTTTTGGCAACATTTCCTACACCAGTCATGACACACTCTACATCTCCCAGACATCAGCCCGCCTGGATGAACTGGAACACCAGATCGATCCGATTCCCCATGACAACTCTTCAACAGCGGGCATTACGGCATCCAGTGAACTTCCTGCTCACCGGGCCATTGTTGCGGCAACCGGCTGTCGTGCTGTTCTGCATGGGCACCCCCGTTATCCGGTGGTTATGAGTTTTTTCAGCAGCCCTACTGAACATGAAGGGATCGATCAAGTCTGTGGTATTCCGGTGGTGGGGGGTGAAGGTGGACAGGGCGGCTTGGCCCAGACTCTGCCTCGCGCCTTTAAACTCACCGGAAAGAGGACAGTCATTGTGCGCGGACATGGTGTCTTCTGTATCGGACAGGATAGTTTTAGCGAGCCGTTTGCCGCTCTTGTATCGGTGGAGCGTGCCTGTCGTAAAGAATATCAGCAGCGGCTCGCCAGACTGATTGCTGCTAGGAGCTAACGAAAAGGGCGCTGAGAATCTCAGCGCCCTTTTCGTGTCTGACACACGTATCTCAGTATCTAACAGCCTGCTGTCTTGCGGAACAGCTTGCTGACGTTCTTGCCCTCTGCATCGTAAAACTTGCAACGTATTTCATCCCCCACGCCGATCCGTTTATCGCGCAACTTATCCAAGGTAAGGTCATCAGTGACGGTGATCGGCACTTTATTACCGGTCTTGTTGTCTTTCAGCATGACCGTGGCACTGTTACCAGAAAACTGTATTTTTTCAACCACCCCGACAATTTTTTGGTCAGCGGCAAAAGCAAGCGATGAAAGGCCGAGCATGACGACTACCATAAAAACAGAAAAGCTTTTTTTCATGATGCAAACTCCTTTTCGGTGCTGATTTAAAAACTGAACCGGCAAAACAGCGTCAAAAACATAAGCAACAATTACTTTTTTAGCAAGAGTTTTCACATCTTCTTCGACGTGGCAAGTCGTCCGTAACGCTTGACAAGCTGACGATAATGCGCCGCCAATGCTGGCGTCAACGATTGTGTTGGCATGCGCCACCCCCAGTTCCCGTAAGCCGTGCCGGGAAGATTCATGCGGGCCCCTGTTGGCAACTTCAAAATGTCCTGCATCGGCAGGATAGCATCGGTTGCAACCGACATCAGGCAGGTCCGGATCAGGTCATCGGCAAGATCGTCTCCGGTAACCCCCAGGTATTCGCGCATTGCCTGAGCCACCTCCGGACGTAACGATGCAGCCCAACCGTAGCTGGTATCATTGTCGTGGGTGCCGGTATAAACCACACTATTAGTCAGATGGTGGTGAGGCAGATACGGGTTGGACGCATCCGAATCGAAGGCAAATTGCAAAATTTTCATTCCGGGCAGCCCAAACCGGTCACGCAACGCCTCAACCGGCGGGGTGATCACGCCGAGGTCTTCGGCAATGAATGGCAGGCTGCCGATGGCGTTCTGCACTGCAGTAAAAAATCCAGCACCAGGCCCCGGGACCCAACTTCCCTCGACGGCGGTCAAAGCATCGGCCGGCACCTGCCAGGCAGCCTCAAACCCTCTGAAATGGTCAATCCGTACCAGATCGAACTGCGTCAACATCTGCCTGATGCGTGCAACCCACCACGCATAGCCGTCACGGGCCATCTCTTCCCACCGATACAATGGGTTACCCCACAGTTGACCGGTACTGCTGAAATAATCAGGCGGTACACCGGCCACCTCGGTCGGAAGCCCCGTATTGTCCAGCAGAAACAGATTGCGGTTGCACCAGACATCGGATGAATCATGGGATACAAAGATCGGCAAATCACCGACGATGGCTATGTCACGTTCAGCCGCATAGTCTCGCACCCGTTGCCACTGAAGCCAGAATTGCCACTGCTGATATTTCTGGACACCGATCTCGACCCCCAGAGATAACGAGGCGCGTTCGCAGGCCGCCTGATCACGCAGAGCCAGATCCTGGGGCCAACTGGTCCAGGGCTGACCATGAAAGTGACCTTTCAGTGCCTGAAACAGCGCATAGTCGTGTAGCCAGTCGGTAGAGTCGCAAAAACGCCAAAAAGCCTCGAGTCGCGGCGTTCGGCCCTGCGCAAAAAAATTGGCTGCGGCCATAGCCAGCAGCCGTTCCTTATGGTTTGTAACAGCGCCAAAGTCGATACGATCAGTGGAAAACTCATCGAACTGCGTATCAGCGGGCAGATCACCGTCTTTCACCATTGCTTCGATATCGATCAACATCGGGTTGCCGGCAAAGGCTGAATAGGATGAATAGGGGGAATTGCCAGCCGCTGGCGGAGTAAGTGGCAGCACCTGCCAGAGTGAAAATCCGGCCTCGGAAAGAAAATCGAGAAAACGGAACAGCTCAGGCCCCAGGCAACCGATACCGCCGTTGCCCGGCAGTGAGGTCGGGTGCAGCAATACGCCGGCACGACGTCTGACAGTCATGGATACCCCCTTTAAAACACGGCTACTGTTTGAATTAACGGAATTGTACGCTATAGTCAAAACATTCCCCGCGCTGGAGTAGCTGTGTTCGATTCCGTCATCCAAAACATGACCGTCTCTATTGATCAGGAGAAGGCACTCAGCCTGCTGATCACCGATCTGCACCTGATCCGTCGCCACTGGATCGCCTACCCCCCTGGCCATCCAGTGGTGCAAAACGGGCTGCAAAAAATACAGCAATCGTTTCAACAACTGCTAACCATCCAGCCACAGGTGACGATCGGCGTAACGCGTGACGGCTTATTGCTGGGCGAAGACTACCTCGACAAAGCCAGCCCAAACTGCCGTGCCATGGCAACCGCACTCTTTGAACGTGGCATTGGTGCACTGGTGATCTGTCAGCAGCCATCTCTGGACGAACTACAGGCATTGTTGCGCATTCTGGCGCTCAAGCGCGAAGAGATCCTGGCATCAGGCGGCATTGAAGCGGTCTGGCAGCAAACTGGCAGTAGTGCCATTGAGCTGCGTGGTATCCGCTATGACCGCTTCAGCGGTACTGAAGAGCTGAAGTTGACTGGTGATGATGCTGATAGCGGCTCGTTGTGGCAGCGGTTTGTACAGCTGTTGATGCAGGGACAGGTCGGCCTGGCAGGTCAGGAACACACCGGAGAGACACGTCCTGAGGTGCTGGCGGCCACCCTGAATGCCCTGTTTACGCAGCGCATGGGTGTGGGCAGTGGTCTCGCCTTTAATCAGATCAGAGATGCGCTGTCAACTATGCAGGCCATCGTAAATACCAAGGGCACGGTAGCACCTGACACTGCATCTGACGTGTCGCTGTACCCTGCCACCGGTGACCAGGCTGGTCTTGCTGCCTTTGTTGCTGCACTGGATCCCGCGCTCCGTCGTCAGATTCTGGACGGTTTCTGCGAGATCGGTACGGGCGATGCCACAGCCATGGAGAGCTTCTTCCGTCATCTTGGACCAGGTCTCCTGCAGGAAACCTATGCAACAGCTGAGCAGTTTACAACCGCTCCTGAGTTGTTAAAGGGTATTTTACGCAAACTGGTTCCGCAGATGACAACATCATACGAAACCAGCAGCGAAGAGGAAGAAATCCGCGACAAGGTGCGTGTACTGCTACAAGAACACCGCCAGGAGACCTATATCCCCGACGACTATCTGGATGGCTTGCAAGACCTTTTAAGCGGCACACCGTTACGGCAGCTTGCCCCCGCTATCCTGCAGGAGGAATTAGAAACTCTTGCTGTAAGCGCCATTGAGTGCCGAGCCAGCGAAATTATTCTGCAGTTGGTGGTTACTGACCCGGAAGGAGAAGATCTCGAACAACTGATCCACAACCTGTCCGATATGTGCGGATATTTTCTGGAATTGGGTGATTACGCACAGGTACTGCGGATTCTCAGCCAGGCAGCCTCACCGCAGGTGCCGCAACAGCTTCGTCTGGCATTGCGCGATGCCTTCAGCCGCCGGGAGTTTTTAGATGAGATTCTGTCGGGATTGACCATCTGGGGCAAACCCAAATATGAGCAGGTAGGCCTGTTGATCCAGGTTATCGGCAGGCCGTTCCTCGACCCGCTGCTTGACCGGTTGGCCGAAGAAGAAACCATGTCGCTGCGCAGATTCATGATGGATCGTGTGCTGGCCTTTGGCGAGGCCGCCCGTCCAGCGCTTTTGGAACGGCTCGCTGATAGTCGCTGGTATGTACTGCGCAATATCATCGTCATGCTACGCACTCTGGCGCCGGGCCAGGAAACAGACCGTTTACGGCCGCTCCTGAAACATGCAAACGCCAAGGTCCGTCAGGAAGTACTCAAATCACTGCTGTTAGGTGGAGATCCGATCGCCCAACGCCAGGTGATGCGCGACCTTGATTCGGCTGACCGCGAGACCCAGCTGGCTGCTTTAAGCCTGGTTGACCGTTCCAGCCCTCCAGAGATGACCGCAAAACTTGTGCAGCTGCTTTTAACTGGCGGCTACAGCCCGGTCGAGTACGAATTAAAGGCAGCCTGCGTGCAGGCCTTGGCTGAAACGGGGCGTCCCGAGGCGCTGCCCGAGCTGACAAAAGTGCTTGGCAGTCGCAGTTTACTGGCTTTTAAAACCCTTAATCGGCTTAAGGCTGATATCGTCAGGTCTCTGGATCGCTATCCCTCCCAGGCAGCACTTCCGCTCCTCGAGCGCCTCGCAAAGGGTTCTGACGAACTGGCTTCATTGGCGTCGGAACAGCTGAAGCTGGTACGGAGCAAGACCATATGAATAAAGCTGTCATGACTGAAAATATTCATGAATTCATCCGGCACCTGCTTTCGTCATCGGCTGCGGCCGGCTTGTATGGCATGTCTCATCAGCAGGTACAGCGTCTGGTGGGAGTTGCCTACGCCAGCCTGAGCAAAGCCTTGGCTGTCCGTCCCGATATTGCCATGCTGGAGGTGAATGGTGAGCTGGTGATTGATGCTGAACCGCAACCGTTTTCGCTGGTGTTGGAGCGTTTTGCCCGCATGTTGCAAGACAACGGTATCGGTCACCTGCGCTTCCTGGCCGGTGTTTCGTTGGATGAATTGACCTCTTTTATCAGCACCTTGGCACAACAGACCGATCAACCATTGGGGTCTGGTGAGTTTATTCGGGTCGGTCGGGTCGAACTGCCGGAACAAGGTGATGATGTGGGAAGCCTTGGGGCGGGCAGCATGGGCAGCGGAAGCGGCCAGATCAGTCTTGAGGAGCTGTCAGGGGTCGAGCTGGCCCGCTTGACGGAGGTCTATGAGGCCATTAAGCGCAACGAACGGCTCAAGCCGAGCGGTATTGCGACAACCGTTGCCGAGCTGCTGGAGGCTTTCAGGCGGGAAGGTGAAGCGTTGCTGGTGATGGCTGCCTTACGTGAAAAGGATGAGTACACCTTCACCCATAACGCCAATGTCAGCATCCTGGTTATGGCACAAGCCATGTCGCTGGGGATCAAGGGACAGCTCTTGAACGACATTGGCATGGCGGCCATGCTGCACGATATCGGCAAGATGTTTGTGCCGGATGAGATTCTGACTAAACCGGGCAAGCTGACGGATGAGGAATTTACCATCATGAAGCGACATCCGGTAAAAGGGGCCCGCTATCTGCTGGAGACACCCGGGGTGCCAAGATTGGCCGCGATCGTGGCCTATGAGCATCACATGCGTGACAATCTGAGCGGTTATCCAGCAGCCCCCAGAGGGTGGCGGCTCAACCTGGCCAGCCAGATGACCTCGATTGCCGATGTCTTTGATGCCATGCGTACCCGCCGTCCCTATCAACCCCCCAGGGATACCGACGAGATTGCCAACCTGTTGTTGTCAAAAGCCGGCACCGAGTTTCCCCAGCCACTGGTTCAAAATTTCCTGCTACTGCTTGACCGCCGCAAGCAGTCATCCTAAGACATTTTGCGCTGTTTTTTGTCCTCGTACATCGCCAGGTCAGCCTCGCGAATGGTCTCATGCAAACGAGCGGGGACATGCGTGGTTGAGGCTCCCAGTGAAAACAGAATCGGCAGATCGTGTTCAGTGCGGCTGTTACCACTGGAAAGCAGTTCCCGGGCGCGCTGCATGATGGTTTCAAGCAGTTCCTCCCCCACCCCTTTCAGCAGCACCGCAAACTCATCTCCTCCCAGCCTCACGATGGTATCACCGCCGCGAAATGCCTCCCGCAGCAAATTGGCCGCTGCCTTGATCATGGCATCACCATGGTCATGCCCATACTGATCGTTCACCGTCTTGAGGCCATCCAGATCAGCAATCACCACCGAAATGGGGGCTGTCCGGCCTTGGCGCAGGTTCTCAAGTTCTGCCTCGAAAAAGGCCCGGTTAAATAGCTGGGTAAGCTCGTCATGGGTACTGAGATAGCGCAGCCGGTCCTCCATCTCGCGCCGTTTGGTGACGTCGCGGGCGACGTGCACCGCGCCCACCAGATTACCATCCGTATCAAAGGTCGGATTGACCGTAATATGAAAATAACTGTCCATGTGGGGAATGAACACTTCGGCTTCGTGGGGCTGACGGTCCTTGAGTAGTGCCACATGGGGGCAACTGTCCGGCGGGTGGCTGGCGCCATGGAACTGCAGGTAACAGGGGGCTCGACCTGATAGTCCGGTACCATCGTTCCCTAACCGTTCACGGGCAGCCTTGTTGATATGCACAATCTGATGGGCAGTGTCGATCACCGTGACCATATCAGGGATTGTGTCAAAGGTTTCCCGCCACTGTACATTGGCCAGTTCCAGTGCCCGCCGGGCACTTATCCGCTCTTCTTCCAGTTTTACGCGCCCCATGAAGCTTCCAAGGCCTCGAGTGGCGGTCATTACCATTGAGGTTTCAGCATCGGACCATGCCCGTTCGCGATGCATGTCATACAGACTCGCAAAGCCCCACAAACAACCATCCTCAAAGATAGGGGTCATCAGCAGCGAACGGATCTTGAGCGCATCGAGTATGGTGCGCTCCTCAGGGGGGAAAGACGCTCGCGGACCGGACAGAGATTTGCCCTGTTCCAGCATGCGGTGCCAGCGCTCTACATAGGGCAATTCAGGCGCATCGGGATCGATCCCGTCCAGTACCCGCCTGACCATATCACCACTTGCGAAACCACTCACCAGACGCACTTCACGCTGATTAAAAAGTGAATCCTGATAGCTGAACAGACAAACCTTGTCGGCCTGGGCAGCCTTGGCCATCTCTTGCAGGGCAAAGTCAACGGCATCCTGATTGGCATCGGCAGATAGGAGATACTGGATTGCCATATTCACGCCTGACAAGAGCCGGGATTGCTGGCTGGCCAGACGCTGGCTGCGCAGGGCAGCAGCCTCTTTTTGCAGGAGGTGAAGTAGCTGTTCAATGTCGATCGGTTTCAACAGGTAGCCATCGATCTTCAGACTGATTGCCTTCAGCAGATGTTCGGTATCGCTGCAGGCCGAAACGACAATCACCGGTACTTGGGGGCGTTCTTGTTTGATGTGACGAACCAGCTCCAACCCGGACATGGCAGGCATGGTGAGATCAGTCAAAACCAGGTCTGGCATCTGCCTGCGAAAACGTTCCAGCGCCACACGGCCATTTTCAGCCAGATACAGTTCGCCGCAGATCGGTGTCAGAATACGGGCAACATGCTTGCGGACCAGTTCATCGTCTTCGGCAAACAAAATGGAAAGCTCGCGCAGATCAAGCGGCGTGATTGTTGGTGAGGTAGTTTTGTGGGGGACCATGGCAAGACCTTTGTCTGCTTGTATCAGGCTTTATTAGCCTGTTACACCACACCTGTCAAGCCAAGCTAAACATTAGTTTAAACTCAGACTACTGATTGTCCCATTATGAACCCAAAAAAGATCCGAGTGGTCGAATACAAAAAACAGAGTCCACAAAACCATCAAGTGACCACATTTTAAGCATTGCAGGCTTCCCTTTTGACGTGCCAGTTGCTATACAAGACAGACGTTATCTCAGTGCGACCGCCTTGCTGCGGCCGGATACATTTATTCCTGAAGGAGAGAGAGCATGAGTGAAATCGTCGACATCTACGCACGGGAAATACTCGACTCCCGCGGCAACCCCACCCTTGAATGTGAAGTATTCCTTGAGTCCGGCGCCTTTGGCCGGGCTGCTGTTCCTTCCGGGGCTTCCACCGGTGAGCGTGAGGCGCTGGAACTGCGGGATGGCGACAAGTCCCGCTATCTGGGAAAAGGTGTACTCAAGGCGGTTGAGAACATAAACAATCGGATCGCTGATGAGTTGATCGGCATGGAGGCCGGCGACCAGGTGGGGATTGACCAACGGATGCTGGAGATGGACGGCACCGAGTTCAAGAGCACCCTGGGGGCCAACGCCATCCTGGGAGTTTCGCTGGCAGTAGCCAAGGCCGCTGCCGAAGAGGCCGGCCAACCGCTCTACAAATACATTGGCGGCGCCAACGCCCGCGAGCTGCCGCTGCCGATGATGAATATCATCAACGGNNTGCGGATGGGTGCCGAGATATTCCACGCCCTGAAGGGTGTATTAAAGGCTAAGGGCTACAACACCGCAGTGGGTGACGAGGGTGGTTTCGCGCCCAACCTGAAATCGAACGAAGAGGCCCTGGAAGTGATCATGGAGGCGATCGTCAAGGCCGGTTACAAACCGGGTGACGATGTACTGCTGGCACTTGATGTCGCCTCTTCAGAACTGTTCGACAAGGAGAAAGGCACCTATACCCTGGAGAACGAGGCCCAGAAGGTCAAGACCAGAGAAGAGATGGTGCAGTTTTACGAGAACCTGGTCAACAAGTATCCGATCATCTCCATCGAAGACGGCATGGCCGAAAACGACTGGGATGGTTGGAAACTGCTGACCGACCGTCTGGGTAAACGGGTCCAGATTGTGGGTGACGACCTGTTTGTGACCAACCCTGCCATCCTGAAAGAGGGTATCCAGAAAGGGATCGCCAACTCGATCCTGATCAAGCTGAACCAGATCGGCACCTTGACCGAGACCCTGGAGGCGATTGAGATGGCCAAGCGGGCTGGTTACACCACGGTCATCTCCCACCGCTCCGGTGAAACGGAAGACACCACCCTGGCCGACCTGGCTGTGGCGGTCAATGCTGGCCAGATCAAGACCGGTTCCCTGTGCCGCACCGACCGGGTTGCCAAATACAACCAGCTGCTACGAATTGAGGATGAGCTTGATACCACTGCCCAGTTCAAAGGCAAGGACGTGTTCTACAACCTGAAATAAAGAGTAGCTCTGTATATTTGAATAAATGATATCAAACGGGCGGGAGCAAGTTCCCCGCCCGTTTGGCGTATCAGCCTGCGCTGGTAATTCATCCAGCTTGTGATATAGCACTATGCACTACCACCACTTAAAGGAGCTACAATCCATGGATTCGGCCTCACTCTGGAAGCGTTATCAACAGTATCTCTGTCACTGTCCTGAACTTGGCCTCTGGCTTGATGTCAGCCGGATGGGTGTTGATGATAGCTTTTTGCAACAGCTGGAACCGGCCATGCAGCAGGCTTTTATTGAGATGCAGGCTTTGGAGGCAGGCGCCATCGCCAATCAGGATGAAAAGCGGATGGTGGGCCACTACTGGCTGCGGGATGCCGCACTGGCTCCTTCGCGGGAGCTGCAACAGGAGATCGAACAAACCGTTCAAACCATCGAGCGTTTTGCGGCCGACATCCATAACGGCACCATCTGTTCCCCTGCAGGGAGCCCTTTTCGCAAACTGCTACTGGTCGGTATTGGCGGCTCAGCCTTGGGACCTCAGTTTGTGGCTGACGCGCTGGGCAGGCCAGGCGACAAAATGGCCCCCTACTTCCTCGACAACACCGACCCGGACGGCATGGACCGTGTATTTCAGCAGATTGGTGAACTCGCTGAGTGTCTGGTGCTGGTGATTTCCAAAAGCGGTTCGACCAAAGAAACCCGCAACGGCATGCTGGAGGCCCAGGCTGCTTGGCGTAAAGCAGGTCTGGATTTCAACCGTCAGGCCGTGGCCGTTACAGGAGCAGGCAGCGAGCTGGATCGGCTGACAGTAGCAGAAGGCTGGCTGGCACGTTTCCCGATGTGGGACTGGGTAGGTGGTCGCACTTCGATCATGTCGGCTGTGGGGTTGTTGCCTGCCGCCTTGCAAGGTCTGGATATCCAGGGCCTGATGGAGGGGGCCCGTCTGTGTGATCAGGCAACCCGCATCACCACTACCCGTAGCAACCCGGCGGCCCTGATGGCCCTGATGTGGCACCACGCAACCAACGGCTGCGGTGCTAAAGATCTCGTCATGTTACCGTACAAGGATCGTCTGCTGCTGTTTTCACGCTACCTGCAACAGCTGATCATGGAATCGATCGGCAAGCAGTTTGACCGCAACGGCAGACAGGTGCATCAGGGGTTGACGGTCTATGGCAACAAGGGGTCCACCGATCAGCACGCTTATGTACAGCAGTTGCGTGAGGGGGTGCACAACTTCTTTGTGACCTTCATCGAGGTGCTGCAGGATCGCCAAGGCGAGTCGTTGGAGGTTGAGCCCGGTATCACCAGCGGTGACTTTCTGTTTGGATTTCTGTACGGCACTCGCCAGGCGTTGACTGAGCAAGGACGCGCATCCATGACCATCACTGTTGAGAGGCTTGATGCACGCACCGTCGGCACCCTGATCGCCCTGTTTGAGCGGACGGTTGGGTTATATGCCTCGCTGATCAATATCAACGCCTATCATCAGCCCGGTGTTGAGGCAGGCAAGAAGGCTGCCGGGGCGGTCATTGAACTGCAGCGGCAGCTACATGCCTTGCTGCAGACCAGGCCTGACATGTCGTCGCCCGATGAGCTGGCTACTGCCCTCGGGGTGCCTGAACAGGCAGAAACGATCAATGCCTTGTTACGCCGCATCACCCATCGCTAGGCAAAAAAAAGCCCCGCTCAAACATGGTTGAACGGGGCTTTTCTGTATCTAATATACTAATTAATCGTAACGTTAAAATTCAGCCTCACGCGATTCTTCCAACAGCGCCTGCAGTTCTGCAATCTGCATCTCACCAATATCCAGCACCTCGGCCTCCAGTGTTTGTTGCAAAGCCAAGTTGGGATCATGTTTAAGCCCCAAACCGAAACGATGGCAAGATTGGTTCACAAAGCGTACTATGGCCAGCATCTTGTTGGTAGGGTCCCACTCCTCAAGGTGGTGATCACGCACTACATCACAGTACATGGCCGGGAAGTTCCAGTGCTGCATCAGACGATGCCCCTGCTCGACGTGCATCGCCTCAAATATTTCCAGCACCAGTTCGTCATCAAACATGGAGTTGATCACCCCGGCCTGCACCAGTCGCTCAATGGACTTAAGCAGGTACAACTTGCCCACGTCGTGTAACAGGGCTGCCAGATAAATCTCATCCGCGATGCCGCGCATGCCGCAATTTTGGGCCAACCAGCGGGCTCCCAGGGCGCTGCCGTGGCTGTGCAGCCACATCGCCTTCATGTAGCGATCCAGAGCAGCGTTTTCTGATGCATGGGCCGATGCCTGTGAAGCGGCAATGGCAATATTGATTACCTGCTGGGCCCCCAGACGTATCACTGCCTCTTTGATGGTGGCCACCTTGGTGCGCCCCATGTACATGGGCGAGTTGGACATCTTCAGCATCTG
>DFYU01000094.1:15671-16342 GCA_002383415.1 Geobacter sp. UBA4074 | reverse complement strand
AGGTGGTCAAGAACAAGGTGGCGCCACCCTTCAAAGAGGCCGAGTTCGATATCCTCTATGGCGAAGGGATCTCTCGCACCGGCGATGTGCTGGATTTGGCGGTGGATCGCAACATTATCGACAAGAGCGGTGCCTGGTTCTCCTACAACAAGGAGCGTATCGGTCAGGGCCGGGAAAATTCGCGCCAGTTCCTGAAGGAGAACCCGCCCATGCTGGCCGAGATTGAAGGCAAGCTGATGGAGCTGATCAAGCCGGNNGTAGCTCCATGGATCTGAACGAAATTCTTACCATCGCGGTCAAGGCGCGCGGCTCCGACGTCCATATCAAGACCGGTCTGCCGCCGATCGTTCGCATCGACGGCAAGCTGCACCCGATTCCCAACGCCCAGCGGCTGGGACCGGATGTAGTCAACGGCATGGCCACCTCGATGATGAATGACCGCCAGCGCAGAATCTTCGAGGAGAACTCTGAGGTTGATCTGGCCTACGCTGTGCCGGGTCTGGGACGTTTCCGGGTGGCAGCCTACAAACAGCGCGGCACCATCGCCATGGTCTTCCGTTCCATCTCGGTCAAGATACCGACCATGGAGGAGCTGAACCTGCCGCCGGTGCTGAAGAAGCTCTGCATGGAGGAACGGGGGCTGATCCTGGTGACCGGCACCACCGGTTCCG
>DFYU01000094.1:0-15586 GCA_002383415.1 Geobacter sp. UBA4074 | reverse complement strand
ACGTGATCCTGGTGGGCGAGATGCGGGACTACGAAACGGTGGAAACCGCCATGACCGCCGCCGAGACCGGTCACCTGGTGATGTCGACCCTGCACACCATGGATGCCCAGGAGACCATCAACCGGATCATCGGTGTCTTCCCGCCCTACCACCAGCGTCAGGTGCGGATCCAGCTGGCTGGTATTGTCAAGGGGATCATCTCCCAGCGATTGGTGCCCCGGGCCGACGGCAAAGGACGGGTACCGGCTGTGGAGGTGCTGCTGGGTACCGCCCGGGTCAAGGAGTGCATTGACGATAAGGACAAGACCAAGCAGCTGCACGACGCCATCTCCCAGGGCTTTGTCTCCTATGGTATGCAGACCTTCGATCAGTCGCTGATGAAACTGTTTACCTCCAAGCTGATCACCTATGAGGAGGCGCTGCGCCAGAGTTCCAACCCGGATGACTTCGCCCTCAAGGTGTCCGGTATCTCGTCTACCTCCGATGCCACCTGGGACAACTTCGAGCATAAGGAAGAGCAGGTGGACGCGGTGCTGAAGGAAGACAAGATTGAGGTCGAGCGTTAGCGAACCCGTTGACCAGGCCTACCTGGCAGCCTTGCGGCTGCTGGCTGGTCGTGACTACACCGTTGTCTCCCTGGCTCGTAAGCTGGAACAACGGGGCCACGGGCCGGAGCAGGTGGCAGAGGCCGTGACCCGGCTGGTGGGGGAGCGTTTTCTGGATGACCATCGCTACGGGGAACGTCTGATTGCCCAGTGCCGTGCCAGCGGACGGTATGTCGGTTACCGCTTGCGACAAGAGTTGAAACGACGGGGCGTGCCTGCTGAAGTTGCTGCCGAACTGCTGGCCGACCCGCAAGAAGACGGCGAAGAGCTCGCTCTGGCCCGTCAACTGATCAGCCGGCGTTATGCCGGCTTTGATCCTGGTGCCAGCGATGACCGCGACCGTCGTCGGGTGATCGGTTTTCTGCAGCGGCGCGGTTTTGGCGCTGGGGTGATCCGGCAACTGCTGGACCGCCGCCAACAGATTGATTGATATGGTTAGCTCGATTTTTTTTATAGGAGAGGGATGTAGCAGATGACCGGAACAGAGATTCGCGCGCGTTTTCTGAAGTATTTCGAGGAACGGGGCCACACCGTTGTGCCCAGCTCGGGCCTGATTCCTCACAACGACCCGAGCCTGATGTTTACCAACGCCGGCATGAACCAGTTCAAGGACTGTTTTCTGGGCATGGAGGACCGGGGCTACTACCGGGCCGCCTCGTCGCAGAAGTGCGTACGGGCCGGCGGCAAGCACAACGATCTGGAAAATGTGGGGCGTACTGCTCGTCACCACACCTTTTTCGAGATGCTGGGTAACTTTTCCTTTGGCGACTACTTCAAAAAAGAGGCCATCGCCTTTGCCTGGGAGTTTCTGACCAAGGACCTGCAACTGGACAAGGGCCGTTTGTACGTGACGGTCTTTACTGACGACGACGAGGCGGCCGACATCTGGCATCAGCAGGAAGGGGTGCCCCGGGAGCGGATCTACCGTTTCGGCGAGAAGGACAACTTCTGGTCCATGGGGGATACCGGGCCGTGCGGTCCCTGCACCGAGATCTTCTGGGACAACGGCCCCGAGGTGGGCTGCGGTTCGCCGGACTGCGCCGTGGGATGTGACTGCGACCGCTATATGGAGATCTGGAATAACGTCTTCATGCAGTTCAACCGCACTGCCGACGGTGTGCTGCACCCGCTGCCCAAGCCGGCCGTGGACACCGGCATGGGGCTGGAGCGGATCACCACCGTCATGCAGGGGGTCCGTTCTAACTACGACACCGACCTGCTGCAAGGGATCATCCGCCATATCGAACGCCACAGCGGCAAAAAATACGGTGCCAACGAAAAGGACAGCGTCTCGATGCGGGTCATCGCCGACCATTGCCGAGCCGTGACCTTCCTGATTTGTGATGGCGCCCTGCCCAGCAACGAGGGCCGCGGCTACGTGTTGCGTCGGATCATGCGTCGGGCCGCCCGCCATGCCAAGATGCTCGGCGTTGCTGAGCCGCTCCTGTGCCGGATGGTTGATGCGGTGCGGGAGATGATGGGCGAGGCCTATCCGGAGCTGGCCGAGCGTGAGACATATATCCGCAAGGTGATCCTGGCCGAGGAAGAACGCTTTAACGAGACCCTCGACCGTGGCCTGGCGATCCTGAACGAAGAGGTGGCCAGCCTGAGGGCACAAGGCCAGTCGGTAATCCCCGGTGAGACCCTCTTTAAGTTGTACGACACCTTCGGATTTCCCGTTGATCTGACCGAGGACATCGTGCGGGCTGAAGGATTCGGCGTTGATGAGCCGGGTTTCGAAGCCTGCATGGCCCGCCAGCGGGAACTGGGGCGTGAGAACTGGAAAGGCTCCGGCGTGGCCGGTATCGCCGATGTCTATAAGGAGCTGCACAACCGTGGCCTGCGGTCCAGCTTTGTCGGCTATGGCGCACTGACCGCCTTTGCGCCGGTCACGGCCCTGCTACGGGATGGCGTCGAGGTGCAATCGGCCGCCGCCGGCGACCGGGTCGATCTGATCTGCGAGACCACCCCCTTCTACGGTGAGTCCGGCGGCCAGGCGGGCGATACCGGCAGTATCTCCTCCGGCAGTGCGCACCTTGACGTGGTTGCCACATCACGTCCCTTCACCGATCTGGTGGTGCATCACTGTCAGGTTAAGGAAGGGGCCATCAAGGTCGGCGATGCGGTCAATCTGACGGTGGCGGTGGATGAGCGCCGTGCCACGGCCCGCAACCATACCGCCACGCACCTGCTGCAGGCCGCCCTGCGTCAGGTGCTGGGGGAGCATGTCAAGCAGGCCGGTTCGCTGGTGGAGCCGGATCGTCTGCGGTTCGACTTTACCCACTTTGCCGCCATGAGTGCTGAAGAGTTGCAAAAGGTCGAAGAGCTGGTCAATGGCTGGATTATGGACAACGCTGAGCTGAACGTGCGTGAAATGGCGATGCAGGAAGCGGTGGACGGCGGTGCCACGGCCCTGTTCGATGAAAAATATGGTGATACGGTGCGGGTGGTGCGGGTCGGCGAGATCAGCGCCGAACTGTGTGGCGGCACCCATGTGCGGGCTGCCGGCGATATCGGCCTGTTCAAGATCCTTTCCGAAGGCGGCATCGCTGCCGGTGTGCGGCGGATCGAAGGGGCCACCGGCTTCAACGCCCTGCAGTTCGTCCGCCGTCTGGAGGATGAACGCCGCGCGGTGGCCGAACTGCTCAAGGCCGACAGCAGCAAGCTGGTCGAACGGTTGGAGAAGCTGGTTGAACGTCAGCGTGAACTGCAGCGGGAGCTGGACGCGTTGCAGGGTAAGCTGAATGCGGCCCAGTCGGGTGATCTGCTGTCCCAGGTGCAGGAGGTGGCCGGCGTCAAGCTGCTGGCAACCAAGGTGCAGGTGGCCGACATTAAGGCGCTCCGTGATCTGGCCGATCAGCTGCGGGACAAGTTGGGCTCAGGCGTGCTGGTACTGGGGGCCGAGCTGGACGGCAAGGCCAATCTGTTGGTGGCGGTGACCAGCGACCTGACCGGCCGGATCAAGGCCGGCGAGCTGGTGGCCAAGCTGGCGCCGGTGGTTGGTGGGCGCGGTGGCGGCAAGCCGGAACTGGCCCAGGCAGGCGGGCCCCAGCCGGAAAAACTGAGCGAGGCACTGGCGGCCGTAGCAGGCCTGTTGTCCTAGAAAGCGAACGGTCCCGTGGCAGCAGCAGAGCAACAGCTTACCGTGCTGGTGGTGGATGACGAACAGGTCATCCGTGATCTGTGCGGTCACGCCCTCAAGGAGTACCGTGTCCTGCATGCAGGTTCGATGCGTGAGGCACTAGATCTCTACCAGTCAGAGCGGATCGACCTGGTGCTGACCGATGTGATGATGCCCGGCGGCAGTGGTCTTGAGTTGCTGAGGCAGCTCAAGCAGCTGGACCCTGGGGCGCTGGTGATCGTCATGACCGGCTTCGGCGACAAAGAGGTCATTCTCAGCGCCCTTAAGGAGGATGCTGACGATTTCATCAACAAGCCGCTGCAGATACTCCAGTTGCGGACAACGGTGCAGAAGGCGCTGGGCAAGAAGGCGCTGAAAGATGAGATCGCCACGCTCAAACGTCTGGATAGCCTGAAAGGCTCATTTCTTGCGCTCATTTCTCATAAGCTGAAGACGCCGATTACCTCATTGTCGCTGGCTCTTGAGGAGTTGCAACGCTATGCCACGCAGTTCAGTCCTGAGGCGGAGTGTCATGAGCGGCTGCGTTCCATGCGGGAAGATCTGCAGTTTTTGTCGCGCCTGGTGGCGAGTCTGTTGCGTTTTAATCAGGTCATGCTGCCAACCACACCTGTTGCGCTGAGCAGCTGCGATCTTTCTGAATTGGTGCGAGCCGCCGCCGAGGCAGTTCAGTGGAGTGCCGGCAGGTCTGATGTGAAAATGAGTGTTGCGTTGTCGGCGGCATCACGGGTCACCTGCGACCGTGAACGTCTGCTGTTCGCATTGCAGCAGGTGATCGACAATGCCTTCAAGTTTGCTGAAAAGAACGGCACCGTAACGATTACGTTGCTGCGGCGACCGGACCATGCCGAGATCGTGGTGCAGGATACCGGCTGCGGCATTCCACCGGAAGAGATGCCCAAGGTGTTCGAACGGTTCTATCAGGTGGACCCTGATGCCACCGGCCAGGTGCCCGGCTTCGGGCTGGGCCTGTTTTGTGCCCGCGAGATCATCCGGCAATACGGTGGCAGCATCAGTATCAGCAGTGAACAGGGGCAAGGCACAACCGTCACCATCAGTCTCAAGACGGAAGAGGAGTGAACCATCGTGAAACAGCTGATCGATAAAGCCAACACCCTGATGGAGGCCTTGCCCTACATCAGGCGTTTCGCCGGCAAGACCTTCGTGATCAAGTACGGCGGTCACGCCATGTCGGACGAGCGACTGAAAGAGTCCTTTGCCCTGGACGTGATCATGCTCAAGTCGCTGGGCATTAACACCGTGATCGTGCATGGCGGCGGACCCCAGATCAACGAGACCCTCAAACGGTATGGGATTGTCTCCGAGTTTGTGCGTGGCATGCGGGTGACGGACAGCGAGACCATGGGCGTGGTTGAGATGGTGCTGGTGGGCCAGGTCAACAAAGAGGTGGTCGGCTATCTGAACCAGCATGGTGGCAAGGCGGTGGGACTCTGTGGCAAGGACGGCAGCCTGCTGCTGGCCAAAAAACTGCTGCAGGAGGTGCCGGCAGAGAACGGCAGCGTTGAACAGGTGGATATCGGCTATGTTGGCGACGTGATCAAGGTCAACACCGATCTGATCCGGGTGCTGGAACAGGGCGGCTATCTGCCGGTTATCGCTCCGGTCGGCGTGGGCTCGGAAGGTGAGAGCTACAACATCAATGCTGACGTGGTGGCTGGCAGGGTGGCTGCTGCCCTGAATGCCGAAAAATTGATCCTGCTGACCGACACCCCAGGTGTGCTGGACAAGGATAAAAAGCTGATCCAGAAGATCAGTGTGGCCCAGATGCATGGCCTGATAGACGATGAATCGATCACCGGCGGCATGATCCCCAAGGTGGTCTGCTGCGCTGAGGCGCTGAACGATGGCGTCAAGAAGGCTCACATCATTGACGGGCGGATGGAACACTCTATTTTGCTTGAGATATTTACCGATGTCGGCATCGGGACGGAGATAACCGCGTGACCAACCAACAATGGCTTGAAAAATCAGACCACTGCATCATGAAGACCTATGGTCGCTACCCGATCGCACCGGTGCGGGGCGAGGGCTGTCGGCTGTGGGACGCGGATGGTAATGAATATCTGGATTTCCTGTCCGGGGTGGCGGTCAACAACCTGGGGCACTGTCACCCGCGGGTGGTCAAGGCGATCCAGGATCAGGCCGCCACGCTGATTCACTGCTCCAATTACTACCAGATTCCCCAGCAGATCGAGTTGGCCGAGCTGCTCTGCAGCCACTCCTTTGCGGATCGGGCTTTTTTCTGCAATTCAGGAGCCGAGGCCAACGAGGCCGCCATCAAGCTGGCCCGTAAATACAGCCGTGACACCTATGGGCCGGAGCGATTTGAGATCATCACCGCTGCTGATTCCTTCCATGGCCGCACCATGGCCACGGTTTCGGCCACTGGTCAGGAGAAGGTGCAGCGCTTCTTCGATCCGTTGCTGCATGGCTTCAAGCATGTGCCGTTCAACGATGCTGCCGCCATTGAGGCGGCCATCACCCCCAACACCTGTGCCGTGATGCTGGAACCGATCCAGGGCGAGGGGGGGATCAACGTGCCGTCGCATGACTACCTGGCCAAGGTGCGTGAGCTCTGTGACCGGCACAAGCTGGTCCTGATTCTGGATGAGGTGCAGACCGGTATCGGCCGGACCGGCAAGCTGTTCGCCTATGAGCATTTTGGTATCGAGCCGGACATCATGACCCTGGCCAAGGCCCTGGCCGGCGGTGCGCCGATCGGTACCATGCTGGCCCGTGAAGAGATCGCCGGCGCCTTTGTGCCCGGCACCCACGGCTCCACCTTTGGCGGCAACCCGCTGATGGCCGCAGCGGCCATCGCCTCGCTCCGGACGATCCTGGAAGAGGGGTTGCTGAACCGTTGCGAAGAGATCGGCGAATACCTGCTGGGTGAGCTGGAGACCCTGGGCAAGAGGTACCCGTTTGTGAAAGAGGTGCGCGGCATCGGCCTGATGATCGGTATGTCGCTCAGCATTCCCGGCGCGGATATCGTCAAGCAAGGCCACCAACGGGGCCTGTTGCTGAATGTGACCCACGACACGGTGCTGCGCTTTGTGCCTGCACTGATCGTGACCAAGCAGGAGATCAACCGGATGATCGAGATTCTGGACGGGATATTTAAGGAGATCAGCGCATGACCCGGCACTTCCTGCGTCTGCGGGACTATACAAAACAAGAGCTGGACGGCCTGCTGGCGTTGGCGGCTGAGCTGAAGCAGAAGCAAAAAAACGGTATTGATCACCAGCTGCTGAAGGGCAAGACCCTGGCGATGATCTTCGAGAAGGCCTCCACCCGTACCCGTATCTCCTTTGAAGTGGGCATCTTCCAGTTGGGCGGTCATGGCCTGTTCATCTCATCGGCCAATTCCCAGATGGGGCGTGGCGAGCCGATCAAGGACACGGCCCGAGTGATGGCCCGCTACTGTGATGGCGTGATGATCCGCACCTTCGGCCAGGAGATCGTGGACGAGTTTGCCCAGTACTCCAGCGTGCCGGTGATCAACGGCCTGACGGATCTGTACCATCCCTGCCAGATCCTGGCCGACCTGCAGACCGTGATTGAGCACAAGGGCGGCTATCAGGGGCTGAAATTCGCCTGGATCGGTGACGGCAATAATATGGCCAACACCTGGATCGAGGCGGCCGCCATCCTGGGTTTTGATCTGGCCCTGGCTTGCCCGAACGGCTATGAGCCGGACCGTGAGGTCTGGGAGTGGGCCCAGGCCCAAGGCGCCGCCAGCATCACCATTACCGAAGATCCCGAAGAGGCGGTGCGGGATGCCGATGTCATCAACACCGATGTCTGGGCCAGCATGGGCCAGGAAGCTGAGCAGAAACAGCGTGAGCAGGCCTTCCAGGGGTACTGTGTGGATGACCGGCTGATGGCGTTGGCCCACCCCGAGAGTGTTGTGCTGCACTGTCTGCCTGCCCACCGTGGCGAGGAGATCAGTGACAGTGTGATTGAAGGCCCCCATTCCGTGGTCTGGGATGAGGCGGAAAACAGGCTGCATATACAAAAGGCCATCATGGCCACGTTGTTGCGATAACAAGCTATTTTTCAAGGAGACACACCATGGCAAAACCGAAGTTGGATGCGAAGAAGATTGTGCTGGCCTACTCAGGCGGGCTGGATACCTCCATTATTCTCAAGTGGCTGAAGAACGAGTACGGCGCCGAGATCGTCACCTTCTCCGCCGACCTGGGTCAGGGCGATGAACTGGATCCGGTCCGTGAGAAGGCCCTCAAAACCGGTGCCAGCACGGTCTACATCGATGACCTGAAGGAAGAGTTTGTCCGCGACTTCGTCTATCCGATGTTCCGCGCCAATGCCATCTATGAAGGGCACTACCTGTTGGGCACCTCCATTGCCCGGCCGCTGATCGCCAAGCGCCAGATGGAGATCGCCAAGCTGGAAGGCTGTGACGCCGTCTCCCACGGCGCCACCGGCAAGGGTAATGATCAGGTCCGTTTTGAACTGGCCTACTACCACTTCGATCCCTCGATCAAGGTGATTGCACCCTGGCGGGAGTGGAAGCTGAACAGCCGTAAGGCTCTGATCGCCTATGCCAAGAAGAATGACATCCCGATTCCGATCACCAAGAAGCGTCCCTGGTCCTCTGACCGTAACCTGCTGCACATCTCCTTTGAAGGCGGCATCCTGGAGGATACCTGGGCCGAGGCGCCGGAAGAGATGTACGTGCTGACCAAGAAGCCGGAAAAGGCCCCCAACAAGCCGCAGTACGTGGAGATCGAGTTCAGGAACGGCAATGCCGTTGCCGTTGACGGCGTCAAGATGTCGCCGGCCCAGCTGTTGGCCCACCTGAATTTCATCGGCGGCGAACATGGTATCGGCCGGGTGGACCTGCTGGAGAACCGTTCGGTGGGGATGAAGTCCCGCGGCGTGTACGAGACCCCTGGTGGCACCATTCTGCGCGAGGCTCACATGGCGGTGGAGCAGATCACCATGGACCGTGAAGTAATGCGGATTCGCGATTCACTGATCCCCGAGTATGCCCGACTGGTCTATGCCGGTTATTGGTTCTCGCCGGAACGGGAGATGCTGCAGACCTTGATCGACGATTCCCAGAAGACCGTCAACGGGGTGGCCCGGGTCAAGCTGTACAAGGGACATTGTCGTACCGTGGGCCGTAAATCCGAGACCAACTCGCTGTTCAATCTGGATTTCGCCACCTTTGAGAAGGATCAGGTCTACAATCAGGCCGATGCCGAAGGGTTCATAAAGATCAACTCGCTGCGGCTGCGGATCCGCTCCCTGATGCAGGGCAAGAAGTAGGGTGTGACCCAGCAGCGGTTCCGTAAGGAACATATTGTCACCTCGGTGGTGGCGGTGATCATTGACGACCAGGAACGGGTGCTCCTCACCAGGAGGAGCATCCCCCCCTTTAAGGGTATGTGGGTCATGCCTGGCGGTAAGATCGACCTGGGCGAACCGATTGCGGTGGCACTCAGGCGCGAGGTGGATGAAGAGGTCGGTCTGGCGGTTGAGGTCGGCGATCTGATCGATGTCTTTGAGCATGTCACCCCGGGTGAGGAAAACTGCCACTACATCATCCTGTTTTACCGCTGCTGGCCGATGCATACGGTTGTGAACCATAATCAGGATGAGGTGGACGAAGCACAGTGGGTGCCGCGCCATGAGCTGGCCCGCTACCCGATGCCGGACGGCACGCGCCACATACTGACCAAGGTGTTTCCTGATCTCAACTGTCCTGTTGGACCGTGAGCTGACCATGCCGGAGATCATTGAAAAAAAGGTCAATCTACAGTTTCCGTTGGGGCACCACCTGCACTGTCTGATCGCGCAGCTTCCCAACCACCTACACACCGGTGGCGGGCGCCTGCCGGTTGAGCAGGAGCAGCAGTGGCGGGATGTCCGCTCGGTGCTGGAGCTGGTGGCCCAGGGGGAGGGAAATCTCAAGAAGCTGCACTTCTTGCTGTTTCCTGAGTCTTGTCTGCCGGTCAACCGCTTTGACGACTTCCTGCAGCAGGTGCAGCAGACCTTTCGCCCCAACACCGTCACCATGATCGGCCTCGAACATGTGGCGTTGGAAGAGTATCGGACCCTGCTTGAGCGGTTTCGTGACGACAATGCCGAGGCGATCGAGCTGGTGGAGCGTGACATCGACGCCGGCGATGTGCTGGCGATGCCGGTCAACTGGTGCGCCATTGTGATCAAGGAGGCTGACGGCAGGCTGCGGGTCTTTCTGGAGGCCAAGAGCCACCCGTTTCATGGAGAGGAGTTCATCGACAAGCACCGTGACCTGTACCGTGGTCGACATTTCTATCTGCTGCGCAGCAAGCCGTCCTGTTTTAACTTTATGGCGATCATCTGCCTTGATTACCTGTATCGCAACCTGTACCAGTCCAACATCAAGCAGATCATCGATCACGCCAATCAGCTCTACTTCAACACTCGCCAGGGGCTGGACGCGCTGTTTGTGATCCAATGTACACCCAAGCCTGACCATTCTGCCTACCGTGATGTGGTCTGCGGATTTTACGGTGAGTATCTGGAGGATCTGCCCGGTGTGCGCGAAACGGTGACGGTCTTCGGCAACACCTCCGGCGAGACCATGATTGACGGCGCAACCGTGCCGCAGGGGTTTGGTCACGCAGCGGTGGTGATCAACCGACACCACCGGCTCGCACAGGTTCAGTTCAGCGAATTCCGCACGGACACCTTTGACCATGCGCCGGTCTGCCGACTCAGGTTTGGCAGTGCCACCCGATTACTGTATTTTAACCTGCCGCTGCACCATGAGCTTGACCCGCGCAGCTCACGGGTGCCGCTCAAGGTGCACAGCATCATGGCGCGCAGTGCAGACGGCGGTTGGGAAAAGATTCCCGCCGCAGAGCCGACCGAAGGTTACTGGCTGGCTGAAGAACCTCAAGCATTCAGAGAAGGAGTAGAGGGTCATGTCCCACGATAAACTTTGGGGAGGGCGGTTTACCCAGCCAACCGACAAGTTCGTAGAAGAGTTCACCGCGTCGATCGAGTTCGATAAACGCCTCTATCATCAGGATATACGCGGTTCGATGGCCCATGCCCGGATGCTGGGCCGTCAGGGAATCATCCCGCAGCAGGATGTGGAGTCGATCGTCCAGGGACTTAAGGATATCCTGGGGCAGATTGAGGCCGGCACGTTCGATTTTTCGATCGGGCTGGAAGATATACATATGAATATCGAGGCCCGACTGTCGCAACGGATTGGCGAGGCTGGCAAACGGTTACACACCGGTCGTTCCCGCAATGATCAGGTGGCACTGGATATCCGGCTCTATCTGCGGGATGAGATTGTAGAGATCACCGCCTATCTCGATATGCTGATCGACGCGCTGTTGGAGCAGGCCTCGGCTAACCTGGATGTGGTCATGCCCGGTTTCACCCACCTGCAGTCCGCCCAGCCGATCCTGTTTTCACACCATCTGCTGGCCTATGTCGAGATGTTCAAGCGCGACAAGGCCCGCATGGAGGACTGCTTCAAGCGGGTCAATGTCATGCCGCTGGGGGCCGGTGCATTGGCAGGCACCACCTTTCTGATCGACCGTGAGTATGTAGCCGAGCAGCTGGATTTCCCGGCCGTGACCCGCAACTCGCTCGATTCGGTTTCTGATCGTGATTTTGCGATTGAATTCCTGGCTGCGTCCTCGATTCTGATGATGCATCTGTCCCGTTTTTCCGAAGAGCTGATCCTCTGGTCCACCAGCGCCTTCCGTTTTGTGGAGCTGTCTGACGGTTTCTGCACCGGCTCCTCCATCATGCCTCAGAAGAAAAATCCTGACGTGCCTGAACTGGTGCGGGGCAAAACCGGACGGGTCTACGGTAACCTGATGGCACTGCTGACCGTTATGAAGGCGCTGCCTTTGGCCTACAATAAGGATATGCAGGAAGACAAGGAGCCTCTGTTCGACACCATCGATACCGTCAAGGGCAGCCTGAAGATCTTCGGTGACATGGTTAGGGAGATGCGGGTGAATGCCACTGCCATGGCCAAGGCGGCAGGCCAGGGGTTCTCCACCGCCACCGACGTTGCCGACTATCTGGTGCGCAAAGGACTGCCGTTCCGCGATGCCCATGAAGCGGTGGGCAAGGCCGTGGCCTACTGTGTCGAAAACGAGATGGATATTACCGATCTCTCGCTGGCGGAGTGGCAGCTGTTTTCCCCTCATTTCAGTGACGACATCTTCAGTGTCATTACGGTCGAGGCCAGCGTGAATGCACGCGACGTAATAGGTGGCACCGCCCGCAGACGGGTTGAGGCCGAGATCCGCTGCAGCCGTGAAGGGAAATAGTATGCAACCAGCGTTACGACTCCCGGTCGGCCTTGCCGTGGCCGGTCTGCTGACCCTGAGCGGATGCGGCAAAAAGGGACCGCTGGTCTATCCGGACCTGTTGGTGCCCGAGGCGCCACAGGCGGTGCAGCTGGAACAGCGTGGCAGCAGCCTGCAGCTCTCTTTTAATCTGCCCGGCCGCGACCTGCGTGGACGCGGTTTGCAGGAGCCGTTCGTTATTGAGATACAGCGCCGTGAGCTTAAGCCTGATGAGGTCGGCGAGTGCGGGAGTTGCCCGAGGGATTATCAGCCGCCGCTGCGGATTGACCCCGAATTCCCTGAACCTGCCCGTAAGTTTGGCAAGCGGTTAGTGCTGCTAGACAGCGACGTGCAGCAGGGTAAGCGCTATCAGTACCGAATGGTGGCGGTCGGTGCCGATGGAGAGGCCGGAGCTGCTGTTGAAACGGTGCGGGCCCTGGTCTGTTCAGCGCCGCCCGCGCCATTGGTCAATGCCACGATTCAGCACGGTGGGGTGATTGAGTTGGTGATGCAGGGAACGGTGCCTGACAACGCCGAGTTGGTAGGCTATGCGATCTACCGTGCTGCCGGCGATGAGGAATTGCCGTTTCAGCCGTTGGTAACCACCCTGGGTGCAAGTCGGTACCTCGATCAAGGTGTCCAGCCGGGCACTCGCTATCGCTATGCCGCGCGGATGCTGGTCAGACGTTGGGATGAGCTGATCCTTTCTAGTGAGCTCTCTGCAGTGGTAGCGGCTTCCCTGGATGAAACGCCAAAGTAAGCTGGTGTAGCGTGGTGGAGACAACAAAAAAGGCGACCGAGGATCGGTCGCCTTTTTTGTTGTTTGATGCAAGCCGGGTTGCTTACTTGACCACCAGCTTCAGGGCCTCTTCGGCAACCTTTGCATAGGGGTTGGCAAACAGGATGATCAGGCAGACAACCAGAACGTAGATTGCCAGGGACTCGATCATGGCCAGACCGATCAGCATGATGGTCATGATTTTGCCGGAAGCGCCGGGGTTGCGGGAAACGCCTTCTACGGCGCGGCTAACAGCCAGACCTTGACCGATACCGGTACCGAATGCACCGATTGCCATACCAAAACCTGCTGCCAGCATACACATAGTGAAAAATTCCATCGTACTACCTCCGTGTGGTGTGTGCTCCTAAACAGTATAGGAGTGATAAATTAGTGAGCTTCCTCGAGGGAGCCTTGAATGTAGATCATGGCCAGCAGCATGAAGACAAAGGCCTGGATAAAGGAAACCAGGATACCCATCAGCATCATCGGCAGCGGGGCCAGGGGCAGATAGTACTTGGCGCCCAGGGTAAAGAAGATCATCAGCACCAGTTCGTGGCCCTGCATGTTGCCGAACAGACGCAGTGTCAGCGACAGCACACGGGACAGGTGGCCGATCACTTCGATGAAAAACATCAGCGGAGCCAGCCAGATGATCGGACCCATGAAATGATGCACATAGTGGAAGCCGTGGTTACGCACACCGACCACATGGGTGGCAACAAATACCACCACGGCACAGGCTGCGGTGGTGTTAATGTTGGCGGTCGGCGGGAAAAAGCCGGGGATCAGGCCGATCAGGTTGGAGACCAAGATGAACAGGGCCAGGGTAGCGATCAACGGGAAGAAGGGGCGACCCTTTTCTCCCATCGACTCGGTGATCATGTTTTCGATGCCGTCCACAATGATCTCCATGAAGTTCTGGAGTCCCTTGGGTACCTCGCGAATGGCGCGGGTTGCCAGCAGCGAAACGATCAGCAGGGCGATGATGATCAGCCAGGTGTAGGCGATGGCATAGACCGCAGCATCACCAATATGCAGAGGCTCGAGGAGCTTGCGGAAGAAATCAAGGAAGATCAAGGGGTGGATCATGACTCATTCTCCTTCGTCTGTATGGCAACGTATAACGTAAGACCGAATAGACAGAACACCGTCACCGACAGCCCGGCCAGTAACCCCCAGACTGAGAACCAGCGGGAGGTGATGATCAGGTAGAGGGCCAGGGCCGTCAACGATATTCTGATCAGGAAGCGGACCATGGCCGACGCTACAGGGCGTTCGGCTGGGGTCAAGGTCAGCAGGCTTCCCAAGGTGCGTCGCTGCCAGAGCAGATTGATGATGGCGATAACGCCACCTGCCGTAGCGCTGACCGCGACAGCGGTACTGAATGCAAAGAAACTGATGACTGCCAGGAGTGCCAGCAGCACAAGGCTGCCACCAATTAACAGGGTGGCCAGATTATCCGTTTTCATCGTCTCGGCTCTTGCGCAGTTCACGGCTGGCGATCAGGTGGATGTTCCTGAAACCGGCGGCGATGCCGATGAACATGAAAATATAGAAGAACCAAGGGGCGGTACCCCACCAGCGATCCAGAGTCAGGCCGAACCAGACGCCGATGGCAATGGCGATGACCACCGACAGGCCCATGCTGGAAACCAACCCCGCGCTACGGAAAAGGTCACGAAATTCACCCACGTTGACCTCCTTCGCGGCGGGATTGCATACAAAACCTGTGCTTAATACCACACCGCCGCGACACCTGTCAATCACTTCATCGGTCAGGCGAGCAGCTTGAAGCATTTGGCTGCTGCTGCGATGGTGGCGTCGATCTCTGTCTGGCTGTGGCTGATTGACATGAAGGCGGTTTCAAATTGGGAGGGTGCCAGATAGACCCCTTCGTTGAGCATGGCCTTGAAGTAGGTGGCAAAGGCGGCGGTGTCACAGATTGATGCCGTAGGCCAGTCAAAGACCTCGCCCGTGGTGAAGAAGGCGCAGAACATGCTGCCAACACGGGTGCTATAGAGTGGGTAGCCGGCGGCCTTGGCCGCTTGGCTGATGCCTTCAGACAGGGCCGCGCTCTTCTCTTCAAGCTGCTGGTAAAAACCGGGCTGTTGCAGCAGTTTGAGGGTCTCGATGCCGGCGGTCATGGCCAGCGGGTTGCCGGACAGCGTACCGGCCTGGTAGATGCCGCCAGACGGTGAGAGTTTTTCCATGATGTCGCGTTTGCCACCAAAGGCGCCCACCGGCAGGCCCCCGCCGATGATCTTGCCCAGGGTGGTCATGTCAGGAGTCACGCCGTACAGCTGTTGTGCGCCGCCGTAGGCAACCCGAAAGCCGGACATGACTTCGTCGAAGATCAACACAATCCCTTGATTTGTGCACAGTTCCCGCAGCCCTTCCAGAAAACCGGGACGGGGAGGGACGGTGCCCATGTTGCCTGCCACCGGTTCAAGGATGATGCAGGCCACTTGATCTGGGTTCTCGGTCAGCAATTGCTTGACCGAATCAAGGCTATTGTACTCTGCGGTCAGGGTGTGCTTGGCAAAATCGGCCGGCACGCCGGGTGAGTCGGGTACGCCGAAGGTGGCGGCACCGGAGCCCGCCTTGACCAGCAGCGCGTCGGCATGGCCATGGTAGCAGCCGGAGAATTTGAGGATCTTGTCACGGCCGGTATAGCCACGTGCCACGCGGATGGCGCTCATGGTGGCTTCTG
>DFYU01000014.1 GCA_002383415.1 Geobacter sp. UBA4074 | reverse complement strand
AACCGGAGACCTCTTCCTTACCAAGGAAGTGCTCTACCTCCTGAGCTATGTGGGCACACTAAAACCTAGAATTGTGGAGCGGGAAACGGTACTCGAACCCGCGACCCTCAGCTTGGAAGGCTGATGCTCTAGCCAACTGAGCTACTCCCGCACTCCGTACGCCTGAAGTTTTTTGAAGAACATGGACGTCGCGCCACCAGTTCATGCGACTGCCGTCTCCTGGGAGGGAACGATCGACCATTTTCTTCTGCAGTCTGTAAATGGTGGAGGGGGGAGGATTCGAACCTCCGAAGTCGTCCGACGACAGATTTACAGTCTGTTCCCTTTGGCCACTCGGGAATCCCTCCAAGGCAGAAAAACGTCACATGCTAGCTGGAGCTGGCGATGGGACTCGAACCCGCAACCTGCTGATTACAAGTCAGCTGCTCTACCAATTGAGCTACGCCAGCAAATCTTGACCAAGCGTGGAATTTGATTGTCTACTGCATCACGTGAAAGATGTCAAGAATTTTTATCAAACAAAATACAAATGGCACCCAACCCGGCGGGCGCCATACAAACATCTAACATACCCCTGCCCCCTAAACAATCAGGCAAGCTGCGCCTTGACCACTGGCGCCAACGCAGCACGCACCTTGCGCAAAGCGTTTTCCTCAATCTGACGCACTCGCTCGCGGGAGATGCCAAAGTGATCTGCTATTTCCTGGAGTGTCAGCGGCTCATCAGCCGTTATACGATGGCTGACCACAAACTGTTCCTTTTCACCCAGGCCTGCGACAACTGCCGCCACCTGCTGACGCAACTGTGCCTGTTCCTGGTATTCGGCCAATCGCTCTTCCTGGTTCGGCTGCTGATCGGCCAGCCCGTCCAACACCGTAAGCCCTTCTCCTGCCCGCAGCTCAGCATCAAGCGACACTTCGCCCTGCAGACGGACCTCCATTTCATTTACCTCACCCTCGCCAACGGCAAGGGACTGAGCAACGGTCGGCACCCCTTCATCGCTATCCGACATGTTGAGAATAGCGTTGCGGGCCTGCTTCAGCTTGAAGAAAAGCTTGCGCTGGGCCTGAGTAGTACCGATCTTAAGCAGACTCCAGGTGGACACAATGTAGTTCTGTATATAGGCCCGAATCCACCACACCGCATAGGATATCAGTCGCACTCCCCGGTGGGGATTAAACTTCTTGACGGCCATCATCAGGCCGATATTTCCCTCCTGGATCAGGTCAAGCATACGCATGCCATAATTGCGATATTCGTTGGCCACCTTGACCACAAAACGCAGATTCGACGTAATCAGCGCCTGAGCAGCAGCAAGATCCTGATGATCATACAGGCGCAGCGCCAAGCTATTTTCCTCCTGCTCAGTCAGCACCGGAAATTTTCTGATCTCGGCCAGGTATATCGACAAATTATCACTAACTACTGGAAGTGCTGCATGCATTGCATTAGCCCCCTTTTTTAGCACTCTACCCACTTGACTGCTAAAATATAACAACAGTTAACAATGAATGCAAGGAGATATCATCACTTAACAAAACGGGCAAATCTTCCTGACAACGAAAAAGGGCGCCACAAGGGCGCCCTTTAAAGGGTAAAGCAAGACCATCAGATTGATTGGTTATTTACGCAACACCTTGATGACTGCCGAAAAATCCTCTTCTCCAAAACCGGCTTCTACACCCTGTTCATAGACCCGGGAAACAGCCTCGGCAGCAGGCAGATGCAGCCCCACTAGACGGGCGGCGTTCATAACCAGATGCATTTGATCGTTCACATATTTGAGAGCCAGGGAGCGGGTAAAATCGCCGCGACACATTGATCGCCCCTTGAGATGGAACAGGGGCGATGCCACGCCACGGGTGTCCAGCACCTCCAGAATCTTGTCGGCATTGAACCCCATCTTCTCGCCGAAGACCAACCCCTCGGCCAATACCTGTACCAGTTGGGCCTGCACCAGGTTGACAATAAACTTCATCTTGGTGGCGTCGCCGATCTGGCCGACCCGGATGGTATTCAGACCAAAACTCGAAAACGGTTCGCGGCAGCGACCAATTACTGCCGGGTCGCCACCAACGATGATGGTCAAAAGCCCGTTGGCAGCATGCTCCCTGCTCCCCCAAACCGGCGCATCCAGGTAGGCGCAACGCTTTTTGGAGGTTTCTTCTGCCATGCGAAGGGTGGTTTCAAGGGAGTGGTTACCCATATCGGCAACAATGGTGCCTGCCTCAAGACCGGTCAGGATGCCGCTCTCACCGAAGAAGATCGGCCCCAGCTCATCAGCCTCGGTCATGATGGCAATCACCAGATCCTTGCCGCGGGACGCCTCTGCCGCAGTGGCGGCGGCGGTGGCCCCCATGGCAACCACTTCGGCCACCTTGTCGGCATTGGGATCATAGACCGTCAATTCATAATCACCCTTGGTGAGATTTGCCGCCATGTGCTGGCCAACTGTTCCAAGGCCGATGAAACCTATCTTGCGCAACATATCGCGTTTCCTCCAATCATTAAAATCAAATACTGTTATCCATTTCAGACTACTGCTAGTAATACACGGAATCAGGGGTGCTGGCAACTAGGTTTTTCGGTTCAGCTTACCAATAAAACAACGTCCACAAACTAACGGTTTCGCTCCACACCGACCCGATCACACCAGCCAGAAAGCTTACAATATGAGCAGTACGGCGAAACCGGCACACAACGATTCTGGCCGTAACTGACCAGCAGGTCGTTGATCTCAATCCAATACTCCTGTGGCAGACAAGCAAGAAGCGCCGCCTCGGTCTGATCTGGCGACCTGGTGGCCACATACCCCCACCGATTCATGATGCGGTGGACATGAATATCGACACAGATGCCTGGTTTGCCATACCCCAGCGTCACCACCAGGTTGGCGGTCTTTCGGCCTACCCCCTTCAGGGTTAACAGCTGGTCGATCTGGTCTGGCACACGACCACCAAAGCGCTCCACCAAGGCGCCAGACATCTCCCTGATCTGCCGGGCCTTGGTACGATAGAATCCAGCAGGATAGATCAGGGTGGCGATCTCTTCTACAGACAGGGCCAGCATGGCCTGCGGCGTGCTGGCTCTCTGGAACAGGCGAGTCGAGGCTTCGGCGGTGACTGCATCCTTGGTGCGCAACGAGATTACACAAGATACCAATACGTTAAACGGGCTACGTAATCGCTCCGCAATAACGGTTACCGAAGGTGTAGCCCACTGACGGCACTCAGAGCGTAATATTTCTATAAAACGGTGGATAGCGTCGTGCTGCATGGTCAACAGTGTAGCCCAACAGGCGGTGCCCCGCAAGCTGGGTGCTTGCAATTTCTCAGCTGTCACGCCATGATTAATGCAAAGGATGTTATCTATGGGCTTTATTGATCTACACCTGCACTCAACCTGTTCTGATGGCCTGCTTACGCCAGAAGAGCTGGTTGCTGCCGCCTGTCAAGCCAAGCTGACCACCATCGCCCTCTGCGATCATGATACCGTCAGCGGGGTAGCGGCACTTCAACAAAGTGCTGCCGCAACAGGCATCAGCATCATCACGGGCGTCGAGCTTTCCGTCGCCTTTCGCGACCACGAAGACATCCATCTACTGGGCTATGGCATTGATATCAGTAATGCCGAACTGCTTAACAACCTGCATGCATTTGCCGTGCGAAGAGCCAACCGTAACCGCGAGATTATCGCCGTCATCAATACCAGGCTCAGCCAAGAGGGCAAGACCCCGCTGGAGGTGGCCGAGGTGGAAGCCCTGGCCGACGGCGTGATCGGTCGGCCCCATATCGGCCGGGCGCTGTTGGCCCGGGGGTATGTCCGCGATATGCAGCATGCCTTTGACCAGTACCTGGTGCCGTGCAACGTTCCCAAATTCTATTGGCCAATGGACGAAGCATTAAGCGCCATCCGTCGCGCAGGCGGTGTGGCGGTGCTGGCCCACCCCACCACCATCAGCCAAGATCAGCTGCTACTGACCGACCTGATAACCGAGTTGCAGATGTTGGGCTTGGACGGTATCGAGATTTACAATAGCCTTGCCAGCGAGGCCGACATGCTCTTTCTGCAGGGACTGGCGCGTCGACTCGACCTTCTGGTGACCGCCGGTTCAGACTTCCACGGTACATCAGCAGAAGACCAGATAGGAAAAGGGCGGGGGGGCATCCGTTTTTCCGACGCCCTGCTCCCGCCCCTCATGTCTCTTGCCGCCCAGCGTGCAAAGGCCCGGCAGGCAGCCTAGGTCAACATTTATCTTTGTAGGCCTTGTAGTTCACCACATGGAGATTTTCCTCAATCCGCCCTACCCCTTCCACGCTGGCAGCCACCCGCAGGGCGGCCAGTCGCTCCTGTTCCGAGCCGATGTAGCCGGACAATATCACGACCCCGTCATCCACCTCGATCTGGAAGGGGCGATACTCCAACTCCTCGGAACGTAGCAGGGCAGTTTCAATCCGCTTTACCAGGATGGCATTTTTTATAATCGCTTCTGCCCACTGTTCTGCCTCTTTCAGCTGTGGGTCCTTGACAGCCGCCACAACGATATCAACAATGGCTGCCTGTGAAAGGCGCGAGGTATTGAAGATCAGGTCATAGCCGAGCGGGTCATTCCAATCACGATCAAAATAGAAATGAATGAATCCACCCCGCTGATGGTCGCTTCGACGTATCAGTTCCTGCGCCAGATCAGGATCAATCCATTCACGTTCCGCAAAGCGTTCAACCCGCTCCTCAAAATCAGCCACAAAACGTAACCGCAACAGGTTGCCGCAGCCTTCCAGCAGATCCTGGGCGCCACGGCCATACAGTATGACATTACCCTTTTTGGCGAAATCAAGCAGCATCAACTCAATGCTGTTCAGGAAGGCTGCCCGTTCACGATCTTCCACCGTATTGTAAGAGGGCGGTTTTTCATCAACCATCTGCATCATTTCAACATCAAGTCCGTACTGTTTGGCGCAACTGGCCAAGCGCGGTCCGTCCACCAATGTATACTTCAGCTTTTTGGCCAGCTCCTGCGCTATAAAATAAGCACCAGTGCCCATTTCACGTGAAATTGTGATAATCGCCATCTAAAGAAGCACCTCCGGATAATCTGCTCACCACAACCTGCTGCACGCTACCACGTTCCGCTTGTCTGCACAAGTCAGCAATGCTAGGGTTCTGCAACTGCCACTGCAAGGAGAGGCCTGATGCCGGACAGCATCGATTTTACCCTGCGCTTTCTGATGTTCGCCCTGCTGCACTCGCTACTGGCCATCCCCCGGGTCAAAGAGAGGCTGCGTCACCTGCCCTGGTATCGACTGGCCTACAACCTGCTCTCGCTGCTCCTGCTCGGTTGGATGATGATGGCCTGGCAATCAACCCACGTGCTGTACCTGGTTCCCGGTATCGGCAACCTGTTGATGCAGGCATTGCAACTCCTGTCATTGCTGGCTATGCTGCTTTGTCTGCGGCAGACCGGCCTAAGCAATTTTCTCGGTCTGCAGCGCGAAGAAAACAGCGAAGAAGAGCTGTGTACCGACGGATGCTATGCCCTGGTTCGTCATCCCCTCTACCTGCTGAGCATCCTGTTTTTTCTGCTGAACCCGGTTATGACAACCCGCTGGCTGACGCTCACCATCCTGGGCACCGCCTATATGCTGCTTGGCGCCAAGCTGGAAGAGCGACGCCTGCTGCTCAAGCACGGTGAACGCTATGCCCGCTACCAGCGTGTCGTTCCATTTTTACTACCGCACATCCGTCGAAATCCCACAACCATCAGCGCAAACTGATGTTACGAACACCCTCTACACCTGACAACAGATCCAGCAGACGGCACGAGGCGCTGCGTGTTGCGATCCTCAGCTGAAATTCAAAACGGATCGTGGCCGTATCCAGCTGGCGCTCCAGCGCTGTCTTTATCAAGCTGGCACCACAATCTTTCATGATCTGCTCAATGCGCTCAAACTGCCCGGGCAGGTCGTTGCTGACCACGGTCACTTGCTGGTAAGTGTCCTTGTTCAGCATACCTTCAACCTGTTTCAACACCAACAGGCTGATCATGGCGATTGCCGTTACCACCAGCGAGATGGCAAACATACCTGCTCCGCAGGCAACGCCGATCGCCGCAGCCACCCACAGGCAGGCGGCGGTGGTCAGGCCTCGAACAGAACCTTTTTCCCTGATGATCGCTCCAGCACCGAGAAAACCGATACCGGTCACAACCTGGGCCGCTACACGACCCGGATCGACCCCCACCGGTGCGGAACCGCTCAAGTTGCCATAGGTCTTATAAAAGCCGATCGAAACGGCAACGAACAAGGCTGCCCCCAGGGAGACGAGTAAATGCGTTCGAAAGCCGGCCGGCCGGCCATGCAACTCCCGTTCAAGACCGATCAAACCTCCCAACAGTGAGGCCAGCAACAACCTGATGACAGTATCAAGATCAAACGCCGGGGGTGCCATGACCAACCTCCTCCAGATCGAGCGTGACCCGCAACGTAAAGCGCCGGCATTGCCCGTCCACTTGTACGGTCAGCGGCAGCTGCACAATACTGGGCTGACCAACCTGAACAGCCGGCAGTTGCAGAGACGCCGGTTGGACGCTGACCGGTTCTGGCACAACGGCGGCTTCAGACTCCTCGGCTGCGGGCGAAGAGATCTCCTCTGAAAGGTCTTTGGGAACCGTATGAGTCAGCCGCAGTTGCTGCACAACCGCTTGCGACAAGCTGGCCAAGGCCTGCACTACGCCCTCTCCGGTTATCGTCGAGCTGCGCACTGCGGGGAACTGCCCCAGATCATCACCCCAACCGGCTGCAGCTTGCTGCTCTAGTTGCTCGGCCTTGTTTGCAATCAGGATACACGGAAGCTGCCGCAGATCACGGCCATGACCGGCCAGTACCGCCCGTAGCGACCGCAGCGCCTGCTGAGTTGCAGCATCTTGCTCTTTCCCCGCCTCAGCCACCAAAGCCAGGCCGTCCACACCTTTCAGCACCATCTTCCAGGTGCCCGGATTGGTGACCTGACCAGACAGGGTATAGAGATGTAATCTGACCTGATAGCCGTCCAGAATGGCATGTTCGAAGGGAAGATAATCGAAAAACAGCAGGGTATCCCCTGCGGCCGGCATCGATTTAAGCGGTCCGCACAGGTTTGGCTTGATCCGCTGATGGATGTAGCGAAACAGGCTACCCTTGCCTGTGGAGGCGGGGCCGTAATACACAATCTTGGCGTTGATTTCACGCTTGGCGTGGTTGATGACTGCCATGGGGGAAGGGACTCCGCTCGGAGGATAGCTACTTTTTCTTGTTCAACAGCATCCGCTTGGCCTGGGTGACGATCACTGAGGAGACGTTACGACTCTTGGCGTACCCGGCCAGATCCTTTTCGTTCATGGTGCCCAGATAGCGCAATGCGTTGGCCAATGGCGTTTTGGGGTTCTCGATCAGCGCCTTGCGGATCGGATAATTTTTCACCCACTCCTTGTTGGCGCAGATCAAGCGCATGACCTCATCATTGGGCGAACCGGACTTGATGATGGTCAGCACCTCTGATTCAGTGATACGAGGATTCTTGATAACGGCGCTGCTGACCAGCTTATTGGCATCTTTGATCAGTATCTTGCGCCACTCCTTGTCACCGGTCAGCCCCATCTTGATCTTCTCGCTGATCCCCAACGTCTGGGCCAGGGCATACTTGCTGAGGTACTCCTCGCCCTCCTGCTCGTCCAGATGTGGCTTTTCACCCTCATCATCGGCTACGGCAGGCTCATCATCAGGCGGCAAACCAGACAGCGACTGGTCTGGCACGTCTTCCGTTTCATCCTCTTCACCTGGTTCCTGGGCAGACGTCTCGGACGCAAGCAGTTCCCTAGTTGCATGTGCCAACTCCGGAAACGCCAGCAGCCTTTCGCGGACCGGCGGGCTGCTACCGTGGGCCAACGCAAGGTCATGCAGCAACGCCGGATGAAAGCTCCCCTGGTCCAACGCTTCGCAGACCACGGTCTGATCAAGGGCTTGCCAGCTGACGGACGTCCGTTCACGAACCTGTGGATCAGTATCCTTGCTCAGACAAAACAGCAGCATGACCTGCTCACGGGGCGAAAGGCCCGTTTGCCCCTCCGCCCCGCGCAGACGCACATCCAGCGGAGTACCTGGCCTGATAAAGGCCGCTACTGCCGCTGGAATGGTTATCTTGACCGCTTCAGACATGGTGTGAAACGCTACTCCAAAACCGGCGTACCGATACCTGCCTGCTTCAGCTTCTTCAGGGTCGACTCGGCAAACGCACGGTCGGTATAGGTGCCTGCGGTCAGCTTGCGTGAGGGAACTCCCACCTGACTCTTCTGGATGCTGACCTTGATACCGGCGGCGGCCAGACGCTGTTGCTCGGCCTGGGCGCTTGCCGGCTGGGCATAAGAACCGGCAAAGACTTCATGTTTGCCAGACCGCTGGAGGGCAAATCCGTCGCCAGCGGTACGCTTCAGCAGTTCGACCGCCTGCAGCGCCATGTCGCGGTCGGCGTAGTCGGCGTACTTCAGTCGATGCATGGTGGTCATGTGGCGCTGCCCGCTGGTCATGACCGGCGTCAACCCGGCCGCTTTTACCCGTGCCATGTCAGCAGCCAGCTTCTCTTCCAGCACATAATTGCCCACCACCACGGTCCAGGGGCCACCTCTCTTGGCTGAAAGCACTGGTTTTGGGGCCGGCTTGGGTGCTGGCGCCTTTTTAACGTTCGCCGTGGGCACGGCAGCCACTTTGGGTGCTGCCGGTTTTGTATCGGCAACAGGCTTTTTGGCCGCAGGCTTGACTGCAGGGGCCGCTGGTTTAGCCACAGAGGCTGCAGGCTTGACCGCTGCCGGCTTGCTTGCCGGTTGCGGGGCTACCGCTGCAGCTGATGGCTTGGCTGCATCTGCAGCAGGCAGAGCCGGAGCAGCAGCAGGCACAGCTGGTGTCGCAGGGGCTACATTAGCCTGCACAGCAGACGACATCTGCGCCTGCACACCGTCACGAGCAGGCAGTGGCTGTTTGACCACCTGCGGCACCGGCGGCGGAGCGACTGGTTGTTCCTGCGGCCTGATCAGTCCGGTAAAAAAGTACAGGTAGCCGAAGCCGCCCAGCAACAGCAGCAACAGCACCAGCAGCAAGGTCTGACGCCCCTTGTCCTGGCCCTGGTGAGCTGCATCACCCTTTGATCCCGCATCAAACTTGAAATCCATACCTTACCTCCACGTTAATAAGCAGTTACATGCATCACTCTTTTTTTGCTGCAGCCGCTTCAGCGATTACCTTCTGCGCCAGATGGGTGGGTACCTCTTCGTAGTGTGAAAATTCAGTGCTGAACAGACCGCGGTCACTGGTCATCGACTTGAGGTCATTGGAGTAAGCCAGCACTTCGGACATCGGCACCACCGCCTTGATCATCTGGGAATTTGCCTTGGGCTCCACCCCCACCACCTTGCCACGGCGCGAGTTCAGGTCGCCGATCACGTCGCCCATATTCTCGTCCGGCACGGTAACGGACAGGTTGACGATCGGCTCTAGCAGTACCGGTTTGCACTGTTCCATGGCCTTTTTGAAGGCCATGGAACCAGCCACCTTGAAGGCCATTTCCGACGAATCCACCGTATGGAATGAACCATCATACAGTGCAACCCTGAAATCCACCACCGGATAACCGGCCAGGAATCCGTCGGCTGCAGCTTCCTGTATGCCCTTGTCCACCGCCGGGATGTATTGACGTGGGATCACCCCGCCAACAATCTTGTCATCAAAGACATAGCCTTCACCGCGACCGGTGGGAGAGAGTTCAATCCAGCAGTCACCATACTGTCCCTTGCCACCGGATTGTTTCTTGTATTTCCCCTGCACCTTGGCAGTGCCGCGAATGGTCTCAAAGTAAGGCACCTTGGGGGTCTTCAGCAGCACCTCCACGTTGAACTTGCGCTTCATCTTTTCCACGATCACGTCCAGGTGTACCTGACCCAGGCCGGAGATGATGAACTCCTTGGTCTGGGGATCGCGGTGCGACTCCAGGGTCGGCTCCTCCTCGATCATCCGGTGCAGCGCATTGTGAATCTTGTCCTCGTCGGCCTTGGTCTTGGGTTCAATGGCGTAGGAAATCACCGGCAGCAGCTGCTTGGCCGGTTCATACACGATCGGATTAGTGGGATCGCACAGGGTATCGCCGGTGACGGTCTCCTTCAGCTTGGCAACCGCCACGATATCGCCGGCAAAGGCCTGCTTGACCGGCTTCTGTTTCTTGCCTTCCAGTTCATAGATCTGGCCGATCCGCTCCTCAACCCCCTTGGTGGAGTTAAAGATAGTGGAATCAGAGTTCAAAGTGCCGGAGTAGATCCTGAAGACGGTAATTTTGCCGGTATAAGGGTCGGAGGTGGTCTTGAAGACCAGTGCCGAGAACGGTTCCTTCTCGTCCGGTCCCCGCTCGATCAGCTCATTGTTTTTGGGGTTGCTGCCCACCGCCTTGGTACGGTCAAGCGGCGATGGCAGGAAGTCGCAGACCGCCCGCAGCAGCTGCTTGACGCCCACATTCAGGGTAGCAGAACCACACAACACCGGGGTGAAGGTATTGCGCATGGTACCGACCCGCAGACCGTCAAGGATCTCCTCTTCGGTCAACTCGCCGGCCTCCAGATATTTCTCGGTCAGGGCATCGTAGGCCTCGGCCACGATCTCAACCATATGCTCCCGCAACCGTTGGGCCTCTTCCAGGTAGTCAGCCGGGATGGCAATCTCCTCGCACGTCCCGGAACCATCCTTGGCATATTTGCAGGCCTTCATCCGAATCAGGTCCACCACCCCTTCAAAGGCCTCTTCAGCACCGATCGGCATCTGGATCGCAACACCGCGTGCCTTCAGGCTTTTCTCCATATCGTCGATGGCCCGCAGGAAATTGGCCCGCTCTTTGTCCATCTTGTTGACAAAGGCGATACGGGGGATCTCGAACTCATTGGCCCACTCCCAGACCTCCTCGGTCTGGACCTTGACGCCGGAGATGGCGGAAAGGATCACCACTGCGCAGTCCAAGGCCCGCATACAGGCACGGGTATCACCGATGAAATCGCCATAACCGGGGGTATCCACAAAATGGATCGAATGCCCGTCCCACTCGCAGTGATCAAAGGCCGACGAGATCGAGATCTTACGCTTGATCTCTTCTGGCTCATAATCCATGGCGGTGGTACCGTCGTCCACCCGGCCCAGGCGATCGATCATGCCGGTGTTGAACAGGATCGCCTCGGCCAGCGAGGTCTTGCCGGCCCCACCGTGTGCCACAACTCCCAGGTTACGGATCTTCTCGGTTGGATACGTCCCCATGCGCTGCCTCCTTATCCTCGTTAGTAGGTGTATGGACAACTGCCAGGATTTACCGGTTACGTTCGTACAGGATCCTCAAGCCCTCCAGGGTCAAAAATTCATCAACTGCTTCAATACTTTTCGATTCGACGGCGATCAGCGACGCTAGTCCTCCGGTGGCGATCACCTTGGGTTGGTCACGGCTTTCTGCCTTGATCCGTTCCACAATGCCATCCACCAACCCCACGTAGCCGTAAAAGATACCGGCCTGCATCGAATTAACGGTGTTCTTGGCAATGGCCTGGGGTGGACGACAGATATCCACCCGGGGCAGCTTGCTGGCCCGCTGGAACAGTGCCTCCAGGGAAATCGCCAGGCCAGGGGCGATGGCACCGCCGCAGTACTCGCCATGAGCATTGACGTAGTCAAAGGTCGTGGCCGTGCCGAAATCAACGATGATCAGGGCACAACGGTACTGCTCATAACCGGCCACGGCGTTAACGATCCGATCGGCCCCCACCTCGCGGGGGTTATCGTACTGGATCTGCATGCCGGTCTTGATACCGGGCCCGACCACATACGGCGTGAGGGAAAAGAAGTCGCGGCAGAGGGTTTCCAGAACACCGGTCAGGGGTGGCACCACCGAAGAGATGATGATGGCCTTGATCTGGCTGAAGCTGATGCCAGCCAGGGAAAACAGGTCGTGAAACAGGATACCGTACTCATCGGAGGTGCGGGCCTTGTCAGTGGAGACGCGCCAGTGCCTGAGCAGCTGTTGGCCGTCATAAATACCCAGTACGATATTACTGTTGCCGACATCAATAACCAGGAGCAATCGCGTTTCTCCTTCCCTGCATTAAACCACGCTCACATCACCACTCATGATCCGCTCCAACCTACCATCCGGCAGACGAAGTAGCAGTGCGCCATCATGATCAATACCGGCAAAGGGACCCTGCAGCGTCTGGTTGCCGACCGTTACCGCCACCTGACGGCCAAAGGCGTTGCAACGCCGGGCCCACTCGTCGCGCACCGGACCGAACCCCGAGGCACAAAAGCGCGCATACTCCTGATCCAGGTTCGACAACAACCGCGCCGCAAACGTCACACGTGATACCGGACGCCCGGACGCCACAGCCAGCGACGTGGCAGGGGTTCGCAGATCATCAGGGAACTGGTCGGTAGTCATGTTCAGGTTGACGCCAATCCCCAGGATAACAAAAGCGACCCGGTCGGTCTCAGCGCTCATCTCATTCAGCAGACCCGCCACCTTGCGGTTATCCAGCAAAAGATCGTTAGGCCACTTGATGGCGGGTTGCAGACTGGTCAACTCTTCAATGGTGCGCGCCACGGCAACGGCCGAAAGGAAGGTCAGCTGCGGCGCCTCATAGGGAGGCAGTTCTGGTCGCAACACCACCGACAGATACAGGTTGACCCCGCCCGGCGAGACCCACTGGCGCCCCAGACGGCCCTTGCCGGCGGTTTGCCGTTCAGCCAGCACCGTCGTCCCTTCGACAGCACCGGCTTCAGCCAGACGAAACGCCTCGAGGTTGGTGGAGCCAACCTCATCCAGGCAGACAAGCCGCTGTCCGATCAGGCAGGTCGATGACAACCCGACTGCCAGCTGATCAGCACTCAGCAGATCGGGCCGGGTCACCAGACGGTAGCCCTGGGAGGGCAGCGCCTCTATACCGTAGCCGGCGTCCCTCAAGACGGCAATCCGTTTCCAGACCGCCGTCCGTGAAACCCCCAGAGTGCGGGAGAGCTGCTCACCGGAAACGAAGCCAGCGGCCTGTTCCAAAAGACGCAACAAATCGCTCTGTGCAAGCCGAGACGCCATAAACCCCGCTAATCCAGCAGCATCGAGATATCCGCTGCCTTGGGAGAGTGCGTCAGGGCACCCACTGAGATAATATCCACACCGGTTTCGGCAATGGCCCGCACCGTCTCGAGATTGACACCACCGGAGGCCTCCACCAGTGCCCTGCCATTGATCATCATCACACAGTCACGCATGGTGGTGCAGTCCATGTTGTCCAGCATGATGATATCGGCACCGGCGGCAAGCGCTTCCTGCACCTGCGCCACCGACTCGGTCTCTACCTCGATCTTGAGCGTATGGGGAATGTAGGATCGTGCGCGATTGACCGCCGCGCTGATACCGCCAGCGGCGACTATATGATTTTCCTTGATCAGGATCCCGTCGTACAGGCCGGTGCGGTGATTGATGCCCCCCCCCACACGGACGGCGTATTTTTCCAGCATGCGCAGACCGGGGGTGGTCTTACGCGTATCCACAATGCGGGCACGGGTGCCGGATACTGCAGCGACGTAACATGAGGTCAGCGTGGCGATACCGCACATCCGTTGCAGCAGGTTAAGGGCCACCCGCTCAGCCTGCAGCAGAGAAGCGGCGTCACCGCTGATACGGGCGACAACAGCACCTGCTTGCAGCCGTGCACCGTCAGTCGTCAAGGCATCAAAGCTGACAGCAGGATCAAGCAGAGTGAAAACCCGCTCCGCAACCTGCAGTCCTGCAAGCACAAACGGCTCCTTGGCCACCAGCCGGGCAGTGGCAGGCCGCCGATCGGGCACACAGGCCTGGGTGGTCAGGTCGCCGGTATGGATATCTTCCTTGAGGGCGTGGCGGATCAGGTCATCAAGGTCAAGGGTAAGCATCAAAAAGCGCCTTCCTTCTAGGAGAGTGGCACCTCTATATCACAGCTGTACCCCCCTCGCAACCGATTCAATCCACCCTGCCGGGCTGACGCAAGGGTGTATACCAATTGTATACAATTATCAATTGACAACCGAGGCCATCACCCTTACAGTATCCCGATTCAAAAGCCATATCATCCAGTTTTAAGGGGGATTTCGATGAACGGCCGGATTATTACCTTCGTTGTTGCAGCTCTGGTCATGCTGACGACCGCCACTGTGCAGGCCAAAGATGTCAAGTACAGCTTTGGCAATGCGCCGTCTGTCACCTTCAGCCACGACAGCCACCTGGCCAAGAACAGGGATTGCAAGACCTGCCACAGCGCCATCTTTGACCTGTCCAAACACCGCAGCTACACCATGGCCGAGATGGAGAAGGGTAAATCCTGCGGTGCCTGCCACAACGGCAAGAAGGCCTTCAGCGTCGCAACAGAGAAAGACTGTCTGCGTTGCCACCGTGCCGTTCCCAGCGCCAGCGTCTACAAGATCTCGGCCGGAGACGCCACCTTCAGCCACGACTCCCACGTCAACGCCAAGGGCTTTGGCTGCAAGAGTTGTCACAATGCTGGCCCCCAACGCCGCGGCGTCACCATGGCGGCCATGGAAAAGGGCAAATCCTGCGGTTCCTGCCATAACGGTAAAATGGCCTTCACCGTGGCCGCCAACTGTGGTTCCTGCCACCGCGGACTGCAGACCAAAACCCTCAAATACAAATCAAAACCGGTTAACGATGCCGTGTTCAGCCACGACTTCCACAGCCAGGTGTACAAGTGCAACGACTGCCACACCAAGAAATTTGATTACCGTCAGGGTTCCCGCAAGGCCACCATGGCCGAGATGGAAAAGGGCAAGTCCTGCGGCAGCTGCCACGACGGCAAGACCGCCTTCGCCGCCAGCGGTGATTGCAACAAGTGTCACGTCGGTTACAAGCCGGCCAACCTGACCTTTAAAAACAGCCGCGGTACGCTTGTAGGCTACTTCAGCCACGATTTCCATACCGCTGCCTTCCAGTGCAACGACTGCCACACCAAGCTCTACCCCTACGGCGGTGGCAAGCGGACCACCATGGCCGAAATGGAGAAGGGCAAATCATGTGGTGCCTGCCACGATGGCAAAACCGCCTTTGCCACCACCAGCAGCTGCGCCAAGTGTCACAAAAAACCATAGCGCAATAACGTTCGCACCAGCACGCAAAAGGCGTCACCCGGATCGGGTGACGCCTTTTGCATTTTGCATAACCAATGTCGCTGTGGAGTCTAATGCAGCTTGCGGCGGTCCATCACGTAGCTGCTGGCGCTATTCTTTTTGGCAAGCTTCTTCAGTTCTGCCGCCACCTCAGCCACCCGTGCCGCATGGGTCAGGTCGGCGCAATCCATCGGCACAATCGCGATTGATATCGCCAACAACGGAATCTGTTCTTCCTCGCCTTTACGGTTATGGGCCAGGTAGTAGCCCTGCTGCTTGATCTGCTCATCAAACAGGGTCTGCACAATCCGGTCAAAGTGATCGATCACGGTCTTGCAGACCTGCTCGGCCCGCTCACGTGGCACGATGAAGACAAAGTCGTCTCCTCCCACATGGCCACAGAAACCACCGCCGGTCTCGCGCACGGTGTTGGACATGATGCGCGCCAACATCCTGATCACCTCGTCGCCATGGGAAAAGCCGTAGACGTCGTTGTAGGGCTTGAAGTGGTTGATATCCACATAGCAAACCGTCAAGGGCCAACCCATCGACTCCTCAATGGCCCGTTGAATGGAGGTATTACCCGGCAGGCGTGTCAGGGGATTGTTGTCGAAGATACGCTTGAGCCGTGTCAACGAGAGGGTGATCCGGCTGAATAGCTCATTGAAGTTGATCGGCAGGGAAATAAAGTCGTCCAGCGGAAAGTCGTCCCACGACTCCTGTTCAGAACTGAGCGGAAAGATGCCGATGATCGGGATCGGACTGAAAAAGCTGTCGCTGCGCAGGGTCAGCAGCAGATCACGACAGCCGGTGCAAGGCGAAGAGAAGTCGACGATGATCAGGTCGGGCGGGTCAGAATAAAAGACGCCCAGAGCCGCCGAGGTCTTGTCGACCACCGTCACCTGGTAGCCTTTACTCTGCAGGCGCAGTTGCAGCAGCGCAACCGCTGACTGGTCGCTTGATATCAGTGCAATCCTAGGCTTCGGTGGCATCGGCGATCTGCATCTCCAGACTGAAGTTCTTGACCTCGATCAGCTTGTCTTCCAGCTCGGCAACAATATCTTCCACCAGCTTCTCATCCAGCTTGAGTACCTCCCAGGCCAAGGGATCGATCATCGGCACGTACGGGTCGCCACTGTCACCAAAGGCACTGGCCTTGATCAGTACATCGGCAACGTGTACCACCGCAGCCTTGACGCGATGCGAATCCGACTTGATCAGATTGTGATGGAACGAGATCGGCTCCGACAGTTTGTCCGGCAGGTACCAGCTCTTGGCAAGCCAGCCACCAACTTCGGCGTGGTCGGTATCCAGAATCTGGCGCTCCGCCTCCAGAATATACAGCTCGTCGGTTTCGATCGCATGGCGGATATCGAGCATCTCGTCGGTACACTTAAGACCGATGATCACCTTGCCGATGTCGTGCAGCAGGCCGGCGGTGGCGATCTCCTCCACCTCCGGTATGCCCAGTTTTTTGGCGGTGATGTTGGCGGCAGTGGCCACCCCCAATGAGTGTTCCCACAGCCCGATGCTGTTCTTCTCCATGATCTCGAAGATCGATGATGACAGGGCCAGGGATTTGACCACATTGACCCCCAGCAGGATCATGGCGTTGCTGATGGTGGAAACACGGTAGAAACCGTAGGAGGGGGAGTTGGCCAGCCGCAGGATGCGGGCCGACAGCACCTGATCGGACGCAACGATGCGCGCCATCTCCTGCACTGAGGCCTTGTCGTTTTCAGACAGTGAATTCAGCTTGGTAATGACACCGGGCAGCGTCGGCAGCGTCTTGGTGTCCATGATGATCCGCTTGAGGTCACTCCGCCGTTCGTCCACCGTCTTCTCCCATCATGGTTGTGATATGCTTGCGGTACACGTCCAGCAATACCTGATTATACCGGTTGGCGCCTGTCTTTGAGAAACGTCGCTCCAGATCGGCCAACTGCTCTTCCAACGAACGCTCGCCCTCCTGTTGCACCGGGTGCCCTTCCACGTAGATCGACTGTACGCCCAGGTGGGCCAGGCGACCGATCAGGCTATCAGTCAGCGTCGTGCCCTTGCCACAAATCGGGATGCCGGCCGGGCTGTCGTTCCGGAATACGTCCCGGGCCAGCACCATTTCGGCTTCCGCCAGGTTAAGTGGTATTTTTTGCATGCCTACTCCCGTATCTGCATAGAAAACCTAGCGTCGTATATAGAAACAAAGCGCCACTAATGTCAAATCGCAATTCCAGCCACTATCTGCCGCCGTAGGGATCGCTCCAAACGGCATCAACCGGCGGCAGCTCCAGCGGTCGCCGGTCCTTCACCCGGAAAACCTCAATGCCGGCCTTGGTCTCAAGCGGACAGACATGCTCGCAGATGCCGCAACCGTTGCAGCGTTCTTCCACCACCCAAGGCATCCGCACCGTCTTTAGGGTACCATCGTCTTGGCGAACCGCAACCGGCCGGGAGCGAATCGCCTTATCAGCTATCGGGCAATGTTCTTCGCAGACAATGCAATCAATCCCCCTTGCAAAGGGCAGACAATGGTTCCGGTCAAAGACCGCCTTGCCGATTACCTCACGTTTTTTCTGCTCCACAGGCAGATTGGGTATGGCCCCGGTGGGGCAGACCTGGCCACAGAGGGTGCAGTTGTATTCACAGTAGCCCAGGCGCGGGATCAGCTGCGGTGTGTAGACCGCCGCCAGCCCCCCCTCCAGCACGGCTGGGTAGAGGGCGTTCTTCAGGCAGACCTTCATGCACTCGCCGCAACGAACACAGGCCGCCATGAATGCCGTTTCGTCGCGCACTCCGGGCGGACGCAAGAAACGGGTCTGCTGATCACTCCGTTTGAAACGGGCCACCGCCGGCAGCGTAACCCCGATGGCCAGTCCGCCCAAGAGCAGCCGGCGCTGGGGCCACTGCACCTCTTGCTGTGTCGCTGGTGAGGACAGCACAAAACGGGTGCGCTGGTGAGGACAAAACTCAAGGCAATCCATGCAGAGCACACAATCTGCCTTGTGTAGCTGTGTATCCTGAAAGGCGGTCGGACAGTGGGCCTGGCAGTTGCGACAATCACTGCAAAGGCGGTCTGGAACCCGCATGAACGGTGCAACCCGGGCCAGTACTCCCAACAAGGTCCCCAGTGGACAGAGGTTACGACACCAGTTGCGGGTCTCGAACCGCTCCAGCCAGATGATCAGCAGCAACAGCCCGGCAGAAAGAGCGGACAGGGGGTAAAAGGCATCACGGAACGGCAGCAGGTAGTCCCGCAGCAGACTGTAGGCCGGGGCCAACAGATCACGCTGCTCCCCCAGCAGACCGTACAACTCGACCCAGCCCTGCCGGAACGCAAAGCCGAACAGCGGATAGAAGAAAAAACCTAAGGCCCGTACCAGCAGAGCAATCGGGTCAAACAAGCCAGCCAGGTTGAGATTGAACAACGAACTGATCAATAACGGCAGCAGCAGCCAGTACTTGAGCCGTCCCTGCAACCAGCGTAGCGGCCCTGTCTTGGCCATCCTGGTCGTAACCAGATCCAGCAGCGTCCCCAGCGGGCAGATCCAGCCACAGAAAAAACGGCCCAACAGCAGCGTTGCCACCACCGTCAGCAGTGCTGGCAACAGCAACCAGGTCCACTGTTTGACAGCCAGCAGGTGACTGGCCAGCACCAGCGGATCGGCCCTGAAAAAGCTGTTGACCGCAGCGTTGATCGTATCACTGCCACGGTAGTCGGTCTGCACAAACAGCACCAGAAACAACGCCAAAAACAGGTACTGGCTGATGCGGGACGGTCGCAGCCGCTTCATGGCGCTCCTCCTCCCCGATACCGCGCCACCAGGCGGCGCTCAACGGCAAACCGCACTAACAACGGAATGGTCACGGCTGAAAAGATCAGACCGCAGCCCAGCCACTCGTGCAGCGTGAGCCGTTCGCCCAGCACAAGAAAGCCGGCCGCCAGACTCCAGACCGGGTCGAGGGTGTAGATCAGACCGGCCTGGGTAGGGGTAACATACCGTTGGTACCTGTTCTGCAGGGTAAAGCAGAAGATGGTCGGAAAAATGGCGCAATAGACAACCGCGCCGATCCCCTGCAATGACACGCTGAAGGCCTGGGTCGGCAAAAGCATCGTAGCGGTGCCGGCCCACAAGGAGACCACCCCGAACTGCACCAGCGAGACTAGATACACATCTTCGTCTTTGAGCACCTTGGAAACACTCAGGATATGGACGGCGATCAGCAAGGCGCACAGGGTCGAGAACAGATCTCCCCGGTTGAAGCCCTCACCGCCGCCGCTGGCCAGCAGGGCGATCCCCAGACAGGCCAGAATGATGCCCAGCAGATTGATCTTGCCGATCCGGTCACGCCAGACAATGCGCGAAATCAGCGGAATAAACAGCACAAACAGATTATTGATCACGCCAGCCCGGGAGATACTGGTACCCTGAATGCCGAACACAAAGGTCAGGTTGGTTATTCCCAGTGCTGTGCCGACGATCAGACCACGTTTAAGGGTCACCAGATCGAGCCGGTGCAGGCGGGGCAGGCAAGCCAGGGCCAACAGCGCGGTGGCCAGTGAAAAGCGGAACAGCACGAAGTACGGCGGTGGGACCTCGCGCAGACCGATCTTGGTGAACAGGAAACTACCACCCCAGAAAAAGGTGGTCAGTATCAGCATAAGCAGCACCCGTCGCTGGGACGGGCGTATCTCATCGGTCACGGCGTTCATGCCTCACCATCATTGAAAACGGGTACCGCAGGAGCACATCATGTCGGGCGGGACCACGGTACCATCGCGCCAGCATGGCTAGCCGATCCGGTACTGCTTGCGCACCGGCTGCAGTACCTCCCACTGACAACTCATACCGGCCGGAAAGACCACCAGATCACCGACGCCGATCTCCACCGGCGCTCCGCCATCCGCAGGCGTCACCACCGCCTGCCCCTCCAGCAGGTAGCAGACCTCTCGCTGGTCGTACTGCCAGGGAAACTGAGCAACCTCGCAGCTCCAGACCGCCCAATCCTTCACCCCCAGCTGTTCCAGCCGTTCATCTGCCGGCTGTTGTTCAACCATGATCGGCAACATCACGCCTCCTTCTCCTGTTTCCAGTGTACTGCCAGCCAGACCGTCTCCTGCTCCGGCGCGGTCCAAACCACGCGATGACGACAATGGGCCGGCAGATGCAACCAGTCACCCGGCTCCAGGCGACGGGCAGCGCCCTCGTCAGCCAACTGTAATTCTGCGCCGCCGGTCAACATGAGCACCCACTCATCGCGTTCTTGATCGTACCACACACCTTCAGGCGTAACCTGCCCCCGGGAGACGATTCGTTCAATCTGCATACTGCCCGGTTGTTCCAGCAACACCTGAAAAATTTCAGCTTGTTGTGCATCGGGTAGATTTGCCAGCAGATTGCCGCTTCTGATGTCGCAACGCACGGTAACCTCGAGTGATTTTTCTGGCAGCAGGCACCCCTGCAGCATCAAGACGGTTGTAATCTGCGAAATCTACAGTACAATAGGGCCCATTGTAAGCAGTCAAGGAGTTGATCAGATGACCAGAAACGATCGCGCAATCGTGAGTTGCCTTGAGGACCTTGAAACAACTCGCTTTGAACAACTTATGGCAGATGAGCGTTTCAAAGACAACCCCTTGCTGCCTGAGATGAGCCAGCTGCACGAGTTGTACCGCACACTGGCCCAACGCGCCGAGCGGCTGGCCAAGGAAAAGAGCCGCCTTGAAACGCAGTTGGGCAACATGAACCGCTCACTGGACCTGGCCACCCGGATCGATGCCATGACCGGCCTGGCCAACCGACGAGCCATTATGGAAAAGATCGATCAGGAGTTCAGCCGGGCCCAGCGTCATCAACGGTCAACCTCCATCGTTCTGGCCGACCTGGATAACTTCAAGCAGGTAAACGACCGTTACGGCTACAATACCGGCGACGATCTGCTGGTTGAGGTGGCCCGGGTGCTACGCAGCTGCGTCCGCAGCGAAGATATCTGTGCCCGCTGGGGCGGTGAGGAGTTTCTGCTGCTGCTGCCGGAAACACCGCTGGAGGGCGCATTATCGGTGGCCAACAAGATTCGCGAATCGATTGCCATGACGGTCTTTTCTGCCAATCGCCACGGCATAAAACTGACCGCCAGCCTGGGGGTTTGCGAATACCAGGCCGACCAGAACATCTTCGAGTCGATCAAGCGTGCCGACCAGGCCTTGTATCAGGCCAAACAGGCCGGCAAGAACCGTGCAATGGTGGCTCCGTAACGCATCACCCTAGGGCAACGCACCGGCCTTCCTGAGCCGCACAGCCAACGCCTCAGCCATCTGCTGGTAGCCGGCAGCATTAGGATGGATCGTATCCGACTTAAGTGAGCGATCCGCCAAGATACGAGCCAGGACCTTACCCTCATACGGAATACCGGCCTCTCTGGCAATGTCGTCGTACCATCCCGGCACCTCCAGCCCCAACCCCAGGCGTGGCACACCGATCAGCACTACCCCAATCCCCCGCTCACGCAGCAGCCCCACCATGGCGCGCAGATGCTGTTCGGCCTTTGCAGGGTCAAGCCGCTGCAAAAAATCGTTACCACCGAGACACAGCAGTACCAGTGCCGGCTGTTCCTGTTCCAGCAGCTGCGGCAGCCTCGCCAGGCCAGCCGCAGTCACCTCACCCGGCACCCCCGCATTAACCACCCGACGGCCGATCAACCGGCTCAGCACCGCCGGATAGCTGGAGTCCGGGTCAGCCCCGGTCCCGGCGGTCAGGCTATCACCAAAGGCCACGACTACTGCATCGGGAGTCAGCGGCGTCAGCTGCGGCGACGAGGAACAGCCGGCGCCGAGCAGCAGCACGCCCAGGGCAATCAGAACCACCAACCTGATCAAAACGGGCTTAGCCTTCACGAACGTCCTCCTCCCGCGGCAGCCAGACCGACACGGAACAGCCTTTGCACAGAAACTCACCCCAGCCCTGTTGATTGGTGATCACCGCTGCGCTGATGTGACCGGTCACGTCACGATAGACCGTCTCCGGCTGCCCTACCTCCATCCACTTGCAGCCATCATCACCATTGCTGATCAGCACCGCCATCCCGCCAGGATGCTCATTATCTCCCAGCCGTGTCCAGCCGATGGTCGCCGGGTGATCAAAATAGTCGTACTGCGGTCCATAGGCATGACTACGCCGTGCAGACAGAAAACGATCCAAGAGAAAGCGGTGCGAAGACAGCACGATCCGATGCTGTTTTCCGTCGTGGCCCTGGTCCTGGTACTCAGCGCCGTAGTAGTCCGCATAAAACAGACAGGGATACCCCTCCTGCCGCAACAGTATCAGGGCGTAGGCCAACGGTTTAAACCAGGCCTCCACCACCGACTCCAGCGCCTGCAGCGGTTGAGAATCATGGTTCTCCACAAAGGTGACGGCATGGCCGGGACGGGCCCGCATCACGCTGCCGTCCAGAATACGTCGCAGGTCAAACTCACGTCCAGCCCGGCTGGCGCGATGAAAGTTGTAGTGCAGCGGCACATCGAAGACCGCCATCCGCCCTCCCACGTCATCGATGTACCACAGCAGGGTCGACAGGCTGTTGACCCAGTATTCACCAACCACAAACAGGTCACGTCCGGCGTGCCGCTCCAGCTGGTCCAGCCATTCAGGAAAAAACCAGGCCGCAATATGCTTGATGGCATCCAACCGGAAACCATCGACACCGGTCGTATCCAGATACCAACGCCCCCAGCGGGCCAGTTCCTCCCGCACCTCGGGGTGCTGGCAATCCAGATCGCAGCCCATCAGATAGGCAAAATTGCCGAACTCCAGTGAAACCTCGTCGTCAAAACGTTTGCCATCCAACAGGTAGACCGTATCCCGTTCCTCCGGATGCAGCTGATCGTAGTCAACGGCGTCGAAATGCTGCCAGTGCCACTGAAAGGAAGAGTGACGCCCCTGGCGACCGGGAAAGCTGAAACCGGTGTAGGCCTGAATCTCGCGTGACGCGCTTTTGGGATGGATGCGGTCTCCCCGTGCATAGGGGGTGGCACGGCAGACCTCAACCTGATCGCCCCCCATACGGTGGTTCAAGACAGCATCGGCATATACCTGCAGCCCTGCCTGCCGCAACCGCTGCAGGGCCTGCAGATACTCGTCTCTGGTGCCATACTTGGTCCGCACCGAGCCCTTTTGATCAAACTCTCCCAGGTCATACAGATCGTAAACCCCGTAACCGACATCAATGCCACCACCGATCCCCTTATAGGCCGGCGGCAACCAGAGCGCCGTGACCCCGGCCTGGCTCAACTCATCGGCCCGTTGCGCCACCTCACGCCACAGTGAACCATCTGCCGGGAGGTACCAGTGAAAATACTGCATCATCACGCCATTCAGGTCGGACATCGGTTCACCTCCCCACTACAGCTCAATCCTACTTCAGGCCTTGATTACCTGTACCCGCCGGAGGTCCATCTCACCCAGCCCCCGACGTGCAGCGGCCACCGTGGTCGGGATATCAGCCGGTCGCATGCCGAACAGGGTGGTGGCGTAGGCGTCGGCAGCCACAATATCCCGGGAGGCAACAATGGTATTGAGCACCCGTACATCCGCCAGGCTACCGCCCTGGGGGCCGTGGGCAGTAAGGATACGGGTGGCATCGATCACGGTCAGGTGACTCTTCAACACGCGGTTTACATCGGCCAAGGCAACCTCCAGATTGCGATGGGTGTAACCACGGTTGCCTCCCATCACCCCCATGATGTTCTTTAATCCCAAGGTGAGCCGGGAGAGTCCATGATGCTTGGCGATCGGCACGTTGATGAAGACATTGGCGTTCAGGGCCTCGTCGTACAGTTCCCACTCTTTCAGAAACTGCCCGTTCAGCAGCACCTTCCTGAACCGCTCCGGTTCGATCTGCTTGACCTCGACCCCTTTCATCCCCTTCAGCGCCAGCTGGATACCGCTGTTGATATAGCAACGCCGGGGATCGTTGCAGGTATGGTCAAACACCTTGACCCGTCTGGCACCTGCAGCCAGGCACTCTTCCGCCAGCGCCCGTACCACCAGTGGATGGGTGTTGGCGGCGAATTCAGGAGCGCGGTCCCAGCCCATGTTGGGCTTCAGTACCACCACGTCACCCCGCTTGACAAAGGCACCCATCCCACCCAAGGCAGCCACTGCCCGCCGGGTGATGGCAGCATAGTCACCCCCCTCAGCCACCGCCACCGTTGAGCCGCTTCCGGCCAGGGCCTGGCGGCCCAATAGTGAGCCGGCTACCAGGCTAGCGGCTGTGCCTTTCAGAAACGTTCGTCGATCCATGGACACCTCCCAAACTCTGACGTAGTAAAAGTGTACGGCAGACCGAAACTTTTGCAAGCCACGCAAAAGCCCCGCAACTGACGTCACGGGGCCTTGTTTGAAACCGTTGAGAAGAAAGGGAAACGCTAGCTACTTCAACACAAAGGCCACCCGCGCATCGGCCATGAAGCCATTGGCCTGATTGGCGGCAAAGATCTGCAGCGCGGTCTCATCTGACACCTGCAGGTCTGAAGCGCTGACGATACCCGAGGCCGACACCACCAACGGGTTCTTGACGCCCCGCTTGCCGAGGGCAGCCCGCGCCTTGTCAACACTGTTGGTGTACTCGCCGCAGCCCTGCTCCACCAGCACCTTCTGGCTGATCTTGGCCGGATCGTAGAGCACCTCACCCTTGGGATTGAAGATCCGGTTGATCAGGGCCGGCCGGAAGGCGTAAGCGGTGGCGTCAATGATCAGGCCGTCGTAAGGCAACTCCGGCGCAACAGCAACAGGCGCCTCAACCGGGGGGACGAAAGCGGGCGTATCGAGCTGCTGCACAATCTTGGGCTCGGTCAGAATCTTCTCATACATCACGCTGGCAAAACTCTTGGGACCGGTCATCCCCACCTTGAGGATCACCAATGCCGTCTCCTCCGCCGGGTTCCACTCCTGCACCACCACTTGCGAACCACGCACAAAACCGGCCACTACCGTCTTGATCTCGTCAGAGCCCAGTTCGGAATCCAGCACCGAGGTTTCGCTGACTACAGCCACGCCGTGCAGCAACTCGGCCAGGGCGCGCTGGGCCTTAACCTTGGCGGCGGTTATGGCGGTCAGACGTTTCTGGGCGCCGCTGGTCCCTTTTTTACCGACCCCTTCACCCATCACCAGAATAGTATCCTGCTTGAAGGCCTGTTCCGTCGTCACCGTAATGGTCTGCTTGGTCTCTATCAGATATTTGCGGGCAACCTTGTACTTAAGGTCCACCTCTTCAGCCTGGGCCATGCCTGCCATACCCACCAACGCCAGCCCCATCAGCAACAGTCTCATCTTCATACCTGCCTCCTCACGCTACGGTAGTCTTCACTCAATCTAGTAGATATTGATCTTTTGCTGCAGCATCCGGATCGCCAGGATCGCCTCGGCGCCGTCCACCGGCTCGGCGACACGAAATTCACCGGAAAGATCACCTTCCATAATACCACGGCTGGTCATGTTCAGCACAGCGTTGTAGTAGGGCGAGGTGGCCTTCACATCCGGGAACGGCGAACGATCCTGTCCGAAAAAGGCAGTGGCCAGTTTTTCATTGCCGGTCAGTTTGATCAGCACATCCTCCAGAATAAAGGCCATTTCACCCCGGGTGACACTATCATCCGGCTTGAACAGGTAGGCCTTGGTGGTCTGGTCGAATTTGGGCTCCAGTCCGCGCACCTTCCACTTCATAGTGGTCAGCACCTCATCACGGAAGGGGTGGGTCAGGACATCGGCGGGGGTGAATTCGGCCTTCATGGCAGCCAGTTGCGACTTGGCCGGGATGCGGCCGGCAAACAGTTGCTCAACCTTGAGCTCGTCCACCAACAGTGCGGTCAGATCCCCCCGGGAGACGCTGTCCTTAACGGCAATCTTGCGCCCCACATCGCCCACCGTGATCCCCCCCAGGGCCCGCAGGATCTTTGAGGTCTTTTTCCAGGCCTGATCAGCCGGGGCGTTCCATTTGCCCATCTTGCGGCTATCAAGGGTTTCACGGAATTTGTCCTCAGCCTTGCGGAACGTATAGGCCTCAAGATAGGCCAGGCCCATGAAATAAGAGGCCGCCTCCTTGCCCTGGTAATAAGGCAACAGCTTTTCATCCACCGGCACCTTGAGCGCCTTGGCGTAGAACTGCTCGGCAGACTCAAGCCATCCCTGACCCTTCAGTGCAGTTGCCACCCGCAGGCTGGCCAGCAAGAATTCGAAACGGTCGTTGTCATTGTCGATCTGGTCATCGGCCCGCTCAAGAAACTCGCGAGCCTGACGGGCCTCGACGTCACGATAGCGAGGGTCGCTCAGTCCCTTAGCACGCAGTGCGGCCACCATCGCCTTGCCTCCGTAGGCTGCCGAAAATTCGTCATCGCAGTACACGGCGCGATCGAACTTTTCCATGGCCAGTTCAAGCTTACCAGCCTCCAACGCCTCCATCCCCCGCAGATAGTGGTGAGCAGGGTTATCCTCCGGTGCTGTACAGCGGGCCACTTTTTGGGAACAACCGGTTGCCGCCACCAGCAGCACAGCCATCATAAACAACCATGCACGTTTCATAGGACACTCCTTTGAACAACCAGAAATCATGTCCGGATGCAACCGGACGTTGCAGCAGATGACGCAGAGCCTACATCAGCTACGGTATCACCATTCAGCCGAATGTAAACACCACTCATGATCATGCGTCCATAACCAGCAGCGCGGCCCCCAGCAGGCCTGCGTCATCTCCCAATGCAGCCTGCCGAACGCCCACCCCGGCAAGGATTTGAGCAAAGGTGCGCCGTTGCAACTCCTCAACCAGCGGCACCTGAAACAGGTCAAAACTGGCGGAGACGCCACCGCCAATCACGATACCATCCAGATTAAGCACGTTCAGCAGACCGGCCACAGCGATACCCAGATGCCGGCCAAGCTGGCAAAAGAGCTGGTGAGCATCATGATCGCCTTCCCGCGCCAACTGCGCCAGTTCGGCCGCCTCAAGTCCGCCGCTCAGGCGACGCAGTGCTGTGGCCGACACATACTGTTCCAGGCAGCCCCGGTTACCGCAGGGGCAGGGAAAGCCCTCAGGTTCCACGGTCACGTGACCGAACTCCGCAGCAAAGCCGTTGCTGCCCTCCCACAACCGGCGGTTCAATATCAGGCCGCTTCCCAAACCGGTGCCGATGGTGATGACCATCATCGAATCAAGTCCTTGCCCCGCGCCATACCGAGCCTCTCCCAGGGCGATCAGATTGGCATCGTTGGCGCAGCGCACCGGAAGCTTCAGCTGGCTCTCCAACTGCTCGCGCAGCCCCAACCCTTCCAGAGCGGGCATATTGACCGACGAATGGACCACACCATGACGATCGATCAGGCCCGGCACACCGACCCCCACGCCACCAACCGATAGATCATGGGCATCAGCCGTTGCCATCAAACCGCTCACCCCCTGCTGCAGGCGGTCCAAAAACGGCTTTCGCCCCTCATGGATCATGCTGAGCATGCGGAAGCGCTGTAACACCTCCCCGCCTGAGCTTATCAGAGCCCCACGCAGATTAGTGCCACCTATATCAATACCAATAAAGCTGTGTAACTTCTCTGCCACCAAACGTCTCCCCGTAACCAGCAGATGTGAACTGCAATTGTAATCCAGCATCAGCAGAGTCGCAACCATCGGAGGCCTAAATGAGACTATTTTTTTACCAGCAAGTGATTGCTCTTGACAGGGTAGACATGATCGGCATAGTGTTCTTTAGTTTTATTAAATAAACCTGCAATTTTCTTGATTAAATCAACAAGTTTTTTATCTTTACTAAATTTCGGAGGCGAGCTAACAGATGGCAAAGACCAAAGGCGCACTTGAATACCATTCCATGGGTCGTAAGGGCAAAATCGAAGTTGTCTCCACCAAGCCCTGCCTGACCGCAGAAGATTTGTCCCTGGCTTACTCGCCCGGCGTAGCCGATCCCTGCCTGGAAATCGAAAAAAACCCCGATGACGTCTACAAGTATACTGCCAAGGGCAACCTGGTGGCGGTGATTTCCAACGGCACCGCCGTACTGGGCCTGGGTAACCTGGGCGCCCTGGCCAGCAAGCCGGTCATGGAAGGCAAGGGGATTCTGTTCAAGCGTTTTGCCGACATTGATGTCTTCGACATCGAGCTCAACACCGAAAACCCGGATGAGATCATCAAGGCCTGTCAGCTGCTGGAACCGACCTTTGGCGGCATCAACCTGGAGGATATCAAGGCGCCGGAGTGTTTCTACATCGAGGAAGAGCTGAAAAAAACCATGCAGATTCCAGTCTTTCATGACGACCAGCATGGCACCGCCATTATCTCCTCGGCTGCCCTGATCAATGCCCTGAAACTGGTCGGCAAAAAGATCGAGGATATCCGGATCGTGGTCAATGGTGCCGGCGCCTCGGCCAACTCCTGCGCCAAGCTGGCGATTGCGCTGGGGGTAAAGCCCAACAACATGATCATGTGCGACACCAAAGGGGTCATCTACAAGGGTCGTACCGAAGGCATGAACCCCTACAAGGCCCTGTTTGCCGCCGACACCCCCTTCCGTACCCTGGAAGAGGCAGCCAAGGGAGCCGACGTGCTGTTCGGTCTCTCCGCCAAGGGGGCCTTCACCCCTGACATGGTGCGCAGCATGGCACCCAACCCGATCATCTTCGCCATGGCCAATCCCGATCCGGAGATCACCCCGGATGAGGCGCTGGCCGCCCGTGGCGACGTGATCATTGCCACCGGCCGTTCCGACTACCCCAACCAGGTTAACAACGTACTGGGCTTTCCGTTCATCTTCCGCGGCGCCCTCGATGTGCGGGCAAAATGCATCAACGAAGAGATGAAGCTGGCAGCGGTGCATGCCCTGGCAAAACTGGCCCGTGAAGAGGTGCCCGACTCGGTCAGCAAGGCCTACGGCAATGTAAAATTTTCCTTTGGTCGCGATTACATCATCCCCAAACCGTTCGACCCCCGGGTGCTGCTGCATGTGGCCCCGGCCATTGCCCAGGCAGCCATGGACACCGGCGTTGCCCGCCAACCGATCGCAGACATGGCCAAATACATCGAACACCTCGAATCGACCCAGGGCAAGTCGAAAGAGATCATGCGGATGATCATCAACAAGGCCAAAAGTGACCCGAAACGGATCGTGTTCCCTGAGGGGGACAACGAGAAGATTCTGCGCGCGGCCCAACTGCTGGTGGATGAGGGGATCGCCTCCCCGATCCTGATCGGCAATAGTATCAAGATTCGCAACAAAATCGACGAACTGGGACTCAATCTGGATGACATCCAGATCGTCGACACCGAAAACTCAAAATATACGGAACCCTACTCGCAGGAACTGTACCGCCTGCGGCAGCGCAAGGGTATTACCGAGAGTGAGGCACGCCGTATCATGCGGCGTAAATCCCGCAACCATTTTGGCGCCATGATGGTACGGATGGGAGACGCCGATGCCATGCTGTCAGGCATCGACGCCCACTACCCAGACACTATCAGACCGGCACTGGAGGTTGTTGGAAAACGTGAAAATCTTGCCTCGGTGCATGGCATGTATATGATGGTCTTCAAGAAAGGCATCTACTTCCTGGCTGACACCACCGTTGAGATCGAACCCTCTCCGGAAGAATTGGCAGAGACCGCCATACTGGCAGCTGAAAACGTTAAGGTATTCGGTGTTGAACCGCGGGTGGCGATGCTCTCCTTCTCCAACTTCGGTTCGGTACAGCACCCCCATTCCGAAAAGGTACGCCGGGCGGTCCAGATCGTAAAAGAACGGGCACCGGACCTGATCGTGGATGGCGAGATGCAGGCCGATACCGCCGTGGTACAGGAGCTGCTCGACCACTACTCGTTTTCAAAACTGAGCTCCCCGGCCAATATCCTGATCTTCCCTGATCTGGATGCCGGCAACATCGCCTACAAGCTGCTGGCCCGTCTGGGCGGCGCCGAGGCGATCGGACCGATCCTGATGGGGATGAATAAACCGGTCCACGTCCTGCAACGCGGTGATGATGTGAATGAAATCGTCAACATGGCCGCCATTGCCGTTGTCGACGCACAACAAATCCGCGCCTGATATCCCTCCAACCTGCCGGGGGCCCTTACCCCGTCCCCGGCAGGCCTTTGCTACGCCTCCTCCATACCAAATATTTTTTGACAGCACCGCTGTGCTGCTCTATTGTTACCACGTTGTGCTCAACGGTAACATCAACTGATACCAAGCAGGAGGCGCTTCCATGTTTCAGCTCCCAAAGGGCAATCCCCTTTTTGAAAATCTGGCTGTCACCAAGCTGAAGCTGACCGATGTAGTCACCAAACTGGCCAACGGAAGCTTCAGTGGCTATGCCAGTTTCACCTTTCCCGGCGCGACCGGCATCCTGGTCTTTGAAGCAGGCAAGCTGATCACCACCTTTTACAAAACAACACAGGGACAGCCATTAAGCGACTTCGAAGCCATGACCGCCCTGGCTGAGCAGATGGCAAACAGTGGCACCGGCACCATGGACGTCTATCGCCTTTCCAAGGACCTCACCATGTGCGTCAACTCGTTGCTGCAGGGTGAGGTGCTCTATCGCTCCCAGGAGTTGGTCCTGATCGACATCAAGAACCTGCTGGAGCGGATCAAGAACGAACGGATGAACGGTTGCCTGCGTATCTACACCGATGAAAAGTCAGCCATGATTTTTTACAAGGAAGGCAACCCGCTGGGCTTCTTCCATGATGGCTCGCAGGACATCGACTCCTCGCCGGGCGAGTCCCATCAACTGGCCCAGGACCCGAAAGCCAAACTCGACCTGTACACCTCCGTCAGCGCAGATGAGCTGATGGCCCACGACTTGCTGGATGTGATCAATGTGGCCAAGATCTGGGATGCTGCCGTGGCACGCAAGCAGGCGGAGTTGGAGCGCATGAACCGCGAGCTGGCCGAGAAAGACCGGATGCTGTCCCTCAATCTGCTCAATGATCTGGAAAACCAGATCCGCAACGTCTATGTCGAGTATGTCGGCACCGTGGGTCGCGGGATCATTGACAAGGAACTGACGACGGCAGGCGGTAATACGTGTCTGCAGGATCCAGAGCGTTCGGAACAGTTTGTGGCTGCCCTGGAAAAGGCGGCCAAACTGCTGATTAACGTCAAAAAGATCACCGAGATGAAAGAAAAGATCAACGCCCTACTGACACAAGCACGGGCCTAGAACTACAGTTTCTGTACCAACGGGGGATATGATGGAACTAGTGCTGGAGCAACTGCAAGGGATTCCCACACTCTACCTTATTCAGCTCGTTTTCTGGCTCCTGGCCGGTGTGATCAGCTTTATCTTCAGTCTCGGCAACGCACGGATCTGGACCAGTATCTCGATGGGCTTCTGCCTGATCCTGGTCAGCCAGTTCTACCTGCTGAACAAGCTCTTCTATACCCCCACTGTGGCGACCTTTACCTATATCACCGGCACCGTCGCCATCATGTTGATCACCCACGGTTTTCTTGAATACTACGTCTTTTGCCGTACCTTTGAGATTACCGGCCGCAAACAGACGATCTACCTGAGCACCATGCTGCTGTTGCTGCTGTCATGGGTCTTTCTGAGCATTAACCCGGAACCGAGCATGTTCACCGTGCGCAATGTCAAGATGGTGGAAAATGCCATCTGGGTCTTCCTGACCCTGATGAACCTGGAGATCAT
>DFYU01000156.1 GCA_002383415.1 Geobacter sp. UBA4074 | reverse complement strand
AGGTGCAGTCCGCAGCCGACAACGTAGCCTCCGGCGGCCAGCAGCTCTCGGCCACGGCCCAGCAGCTGTCCCAGGGTGCCACCGAGCAGGCAGCCTCGGCGGAAGAGGTTTCCTCCTCCATGGAAGAGATGTCCTCCAGCATCAAGCAGAACGCCGACAACGCCAGCCAGACCGAGAAGATTTCCATGAAGTCGGCCAACGACGCCCGTGAGGGCGGCAAGGCGGTGAACGAAACGGTAGATGCCATGAAGGAGATCGCCACCAAGATCTCGATCATCGAAGAGATCGCCCGCCAGACCAACCTGCTCGCCCTGAACGCCGCCATTGAGGCGGCCCGGGCCGGTGAACATGGCAAGGGTTTTGCAGTTGTGGCCAGTGAAGTGCGCAAGCTGGCCGAGCGCAGCCAGACCGCAGCCGGGGAGATCTCCGAGCTGTCCGGCCGCAGTGTGCAGGTGGCTGAGGCGGCCGGTCAGATGCTGACCGCCATCCTGCCGGATATCCAGCGTACCGCCGAACTGGTACAGGAGATTTCAGCCTCCAGCAAGGAGCAGGATTCCGGCGCCGAGCAGATCAACAAGGCGATTCAGCAACTGGACAAGGTTATCCAGCAGAACGCCTCTGCTGCCGAGGAGATGGCCTCGACGACGGAGGAGCTCTCCAGCCAGGCCGAGCAACTCAAATCCAGCATCTCGTTCTTCAGCCTGGATAGCCACCATGGCATGCAGCGCGCCCTGCCCCACAGGACGGCAGCAGCCCCCAAACAGCTGGCAGCGGCCCATGCCGCACCCAAGCCGGCCAAACCGGGCGGCGGGGTGCATATCGACCTGGGCAAGGCCAGTGACCACCTGGATGATGAGTTTGAGAAATACTAGGAGGTCGCCATGAGTGTTACAAACATAACCGAAGCGGTGCAGTACCTGACCTTCAAGCTGGCAGACGAGGTCTTTGCCCTGGATGTGGCCAAGGTGCGGGAGATTCTGGAGATTACCTCCATTACCAAGATTCCGCAGACTCCCGAATTCATGCGGGGGGTGATCAACCTGCGGGGCAGCGTGGTTCCGGTGATTGACATGCGGCTTAAATTCGGCATGTCAGCCACTGAACAGACCGTAAACACCTGCATCATCGTGGTGGAGGTGACCCTTGAGGGGGAGACCACCGTACTGGGTGCCCTGGCTGACTCGGTGCAGGAGGTGGTGGAGATGGAACCGGATCAGATCGAACCGGCCCCCCATATCGGTACCCGGCTGAACACCAACTTTATCAAGGGAATGGGCAAGCATGAAGGTGACTTCGTGATGATCCTCGATATCGACAAGGTCTTCAGTGAAGAAGAAATGGTGGCGGTCCAGTCCGTAGGCGGCAGGGAGTAGGTCGACGCCACAGGAGGCGAACGGATGTCACACATCATCACCGACCAGGAGCTGATTGAAGAGCTCAAACTGCGGTTCGAACGCAGCCGCAAGGCCTTTGCCGATCTGACCACGGTGAACCTGCGGCTGCGCGACATGAACAGCAAGCTTGAGCAGTCGGAGCGGCTGAAGAGTAATTTTCTGTCTAACATCCGCAACGAGATCAACAATCCGCTGAACTCCATCATGGGGCTGGCCGATGAGGTCTGCGCACTGACTGCCGACCGACCGCAAGCAGCTCAACTGGTCCGTATGATCCATGAAGAGGCGTTTGACCTTGATTTTCAGCTGCGCAACATCTTCATGGCAGCAGAACTGGAGGCAGGTGAGGCTCAACCAGCCCCGGCCCTGTTGGAGCTGGAGCCTTTGTTGTCGGACATCTTGAACAGCTTTAAGCACAGGGCCGATGCCAAACAGGTCCGGCTCAACACGACCATCCTCGACAGCCCGATCCCTGACCAGCCCGACGTCGTTTGTGACGGCACCAAGCTGACGTTGATCATCAGCAATCTGGTGGCCAACGCCATCGAATTCAGCAATCCGGGTGGCCTGGTTGGCGTTACCCTGCTCCCCCAAGAGGACGGTCTGCAACTGAAGGTGGAGGATAACGGCATCGGCATTCTCGAGGAGGATGTCCCCCGCATTTTCGATCGCTTCAGCCAGCTGGACAGCGGTTCCACCCGGGCCCACCACGGCCACGGCCTGGGGTTGAGCGTTGTCAAGGCGCTGGTTGAGCTATTTGAAGGGCGGATTGAGGTGGTTTCCACCCCAGGCCAAGGAAGTTGTTTCTCGGTCTGGCTACCCTGGCTGCAACCTGATGGCGAGGGCGAAACCCTTGGCATGGGAGGCAACCTGTTCCTGTTCGATCAAGAACCGGATGAACAGTAGACACCACGATGTCCACGCTGCCCGACAACAAACATTTCCTTTTTCCGGGCACTCTGTATGCTGCCCATCAGGAGTGTCAGATCACCACGGTGCTCGGTTCCTGCGTGGCGGTCTGCCTGTGGGACAAGGTCAGCGGCGGGGGCGGCATGAACCACTTTATGCTGCCTTTTTGGAACGGTGAAGGGTTGGCTACCCCCAAGTACGGCAGCATCGCCATGGAGCGGCTGCTGGAACGGGTGCTTGGATTCGGCTGCCGCCGCGAGCACCTGGTGGCCAAGGTATTCGGGGGCGCCAACATCAACAACACCGCCAATGAGGCCTTTTTGATCGGCGACCGCAACGCCACACTGGCCTTGCAGGTGCTGCAGGACTGGAACATACCGGTGACGGCCTCCGATGTAGGTGGCCGCACCGGACGCAAAATCATCATGAACACACAAACCGGTGTTGTTTTGGTAAGCAAAGGACGCCGCAGACCTTAACGAACGGAATCATCCATGCCAACCGCAGAGACACAACCAGCATTGCAAACCATGCGTCAGCGCGAGTTCGAGCGCTTCAGCGCCCTGATCTACGATGAAGCCGGCATCAAGATACCGCCCGCCAAAAAGACCATGCTGGAGGCGCGGCTGCAAAAACGACTGAAGATCCTGGGCATGCGGAGTTTCGAGGAGTATGCCGCTTTTGTGTTCAGCCTCGACGGACAGCGTCAGGAGATGGTGCACCTGGTGGATGTGGTCACCACCAACAAGACCGATTTCTTTCGAGAACCGCAGCATTTTGATTTTCTAGTCAGACAGGTGCTGCCCTATCTGCAGCAAGCCAATGAGAGCAGATCATTGAGCAATGCCTTCAAGATCTGGAGTGCCGGCTGTTCCACCGGCGAGGAACCCTACACCATGGCCATGGTGCTGCATGAATACGCGGAGGCCAACCCTGGCTTCCGTTTCGCCATCACCGCCTCTGATATCTGCACCAAGGTGCTGAAAACCGCCATGAACGGCGTGTATCCCGAAGACCGGGTGGACCCGATCCCGCTGACCATGAAAAGAAAATATCTGCTGCGTAGCAAGGACAAAAAAAAGGGGTTGGTCCGCATCTGCAGTGAACTGCGCAGCCACGTCAGCTTTAAACGGATCAACCTGATGGATGACGAACTGCCGATCAGCGAGCGGCAGGATGTGATCTTCTGCCGCAATGTGATCATCTNNCCCAGACCCGCCTGATGCACAAGTTTCACAAACGGCTGGCACCGGGGGGGTTCCTGTTTCTTGGTCATTCCGAGACCTTAAACGGGCTGGATGTACCGTTCAAATCGGTGGCCTCGACAGTTTACAGAAAAATATGAAGCGTTTCAGAGAGCTGGAACTTCGCCACATCTACCTGCAGCCGGGCGAACTGTTCGTTGACAATCAGCCGGCACTGGTGCAGACCATCCTTGGCTCCTGCATATCGGTGACCCTGTTCTGCCCCCGCGGGGGATTCGGCGGCATCTGCCATGCCCTGCTGCCCACCGGCAGGCCGGATGACGCGGAACGGCACGTGGATGGCGCGGTCAGGCTGTTGCTGGATCGGATGATCGCTTTCGGCGCCCGGCACCAGCTGCTGGAGGCCAAGCTGTTTGGCGGCAGCCGGGTGCTGGGGGTGCCTGCCTCGCAACGGCTGACCGTGGGTGAACAGAATCTGGCCTATGCCAAGCTGCTGCTGCACAAGCTGAATGTGCATCTGATCGCAGAAAACACCGGCGGGCTGCGGGGCCGCATGCTGTTTTTCAACTCCGGCACCGGCGAGGTATTCATCCGCAAGGTACGCAACAGCACACTGGACGAAACAAACCAAGAGGTCGCACTCCATGACTGACAAGATAAAGGTGCTGGTGGTTGATGATTCCGCAGTGGTACGGCAGACCCTCAGCGACATCCTCAGCTCAGACCCCCAGATCGAGGTAATCGCCACTGCCGCCGACCCGTTTCTGGCCGCGGAGCGGATGCGCACCATCGTGCCGGATGTGATCACCCTGGANNTGCAGAAGATCATGAGCCAGCATCCAATACCGGTGGTGATGTGCTCCAGTCTGGCCGACATAGGCAGTGAAACCGCGTTGAAGGCACTGGAATACGGGGCGGTGGATATCATCACCAAACCCAAGATGGGTACCCGCCAGTTTATCGAGGAATCCCGCATCCAGATCTGCGACACCATCAAGGCCGCCGCATCGGCCCGGGTCGAGCGTCATCGGCCGTCGCGGGACGTAGCGCCCAAATATTCCGCCGACGTGATGATCGAAAAACCGACCTCGCGGGCCATGGTACAGACCACCGAAAAGGTGGTGGTGG
>DFYU01000116.1 GCA_002383415.1 Geobacter sp. UBA4074 | reverse complement strand
CCTGCGCATTGCAGAACTGCTGGAGCGGGTCAAGGCCGGCGGGGTGGAGGAAGTGGTGATCGCCACCAACTTTACGGTGGAAGGCGAAACCACCGCGCTGTATCTGGCCCGGCAGCTGAAACCGCTGGGGGTTAAGGTGACCCGGCTGGCCCACGGCATCCCGCTGGGCAGCGATATCGAATTTGTGGACCCGGCCACCGTGCAATGGGCCCTCAAAGGCAGAAGCGAGCTTTAAGAATCCGGTGTAGCGGACATTTTCTAGGTACCACAATCAACAGGAGGAGCAGCATGAGCAAGAAGATGGTGACCATTGACGGCAACACCGCCGCCGCTCACGTGGCCCACGCCACCAACGAAGTCATTGCCATTTACCCGATTACCCCGTCCTCGGTGATGGGCGAGATCTCCGACGCCAAGAGCGCCGTGGGTGAGAAGAACATCTGGGGCAACGTTCCCTCGGTGGTCGAGATGCAGTCGGAAGGCGGCGCCGCCGGTGCCGTGCACGGCGCCCTGCAGGCCGGCGCGCTGACCACCACCTTCACCGCCTCCCAGGGCCTGCTGCTGATGATCCCCAACATGTTCAAGATCGCCGGCGAGCTGACCTCCACCGTGTTCCACGTCTCGGCCCGCGCCATCGCCGCCCAGGCACTGTCGATCTTCGGTGATCACTCCGACGTGATGTCCTGCCGTTCAACCGGCTGGGCCTTCCTCTGTTCCAACAACGTGCAGGAGGTGATGGACTTCGCCCTGATCGCCCAGTCCGCCACCCTGCGCAGCCGGGTGCCGTTCCTGCACTATTTTGACGGCTTCCGCACCTCACACGAGATCCAGAAGGTGGTGGAACTCTCCTTCGACGAGATGCGCGCCATGCTGGACGACAAGCTGATCGCCGAGCACAAGGCCCGGGGCCTGAACCCTGACAAGCCGGTGATGCGCGGTACCGCCCAGAACCCGGATGTCTACTTCCAGGGCCGCGAGACCGTCAACCCCTACTACCCGGCCTGCGAGAAGATCGTGCAGGAGGAGATGGACAAGTTCGGCAAGCTGACCGGCCGCAAGTATAAACTGGTGGACTATGTCGGTGCCAAGGATGCCGAGCGGGTCATCGTCGTGATGGGCTCCGGCGCCGACGTGGTGCAGGATACGGTCGAGAACCTGGTCAAGAAGGGTGAGAAGGTCGGCGTGGTCAAGATCCGCCTCTATCGCCCCTTCCCCAAGGACGCCTTCCTGAAGGCGCTGCCCAAGACCGTCAAGAAGATCGCCGTGCTGGACCGCACCAAGGAGCCTGGTTCCCTGGGCGAGCCGATCTATCTGGATGTGCGCACCGCCATCGGCGAAGGGATGGCCGAAGGCAAGTTCAAGTTCAACGGCTACCCGGTGATCGTCGGCGGCCGCTACGGCCTGGGCTCCAAGGAGTTCTCACCGGCCATGGCCAAGGCCGTCCTTGACAACCTCAAGGCCGCCAAGCCGAAGAACAAGTTTGTGGTCGGCATCGAGGAAGACGTCACCAACTCCAGCCTCAAGGTGGACTACAACTACAAGAACCCGATGGAAGGGGTCTATCAGGCCATGTTCTACGGCCTGGGCTCCGACGGCACCGTGGGCGCCAACAAGAACTCGATCAAGATCATCGGCGAGGAAACCAACAACAACGCCCAGGCCTACTTCGTGTATGACTCCAAGAAGGCCGGCTCCATGACCACCTCGCACCTGCGCTTCGGCAAAAAGTACATCCGTGCGCCGTACCTGGTGCAGGAAGCCGACTTCGTGGCCTGCCACAACTTCTCCTTCCTGGAGAAGTACGACATGCTGGCCAAGGCCAAGACAGGCGCCACCTTCCTGCTGAACGCCCCCTTCGGACCCAACGAGGTCTGGGATACCATCCCCAAAGAGGTGCAGCAGCAGATCATCGACAAGAAGATGAAGTTTTACGTGATCGACGGCGTGCACCTGGGCAACGAGATCGGCCTGGGACCCCGCATCAACGTGATCATGCAGACCGCCTTCTTCAAGATCTCCAATATCATCCCGATCAAGGATGCCGTGGCCTCCATCAAAGACGCCATCAAGAAGTCCTACGGCAAGGCCGGCGAGAAGGTGCTGGCCATGAACTACAAGGCGGTGGATGCCGGCCTGAACAACTTCTACGAAGTCAAGGTCCCCACCAAGGCCAGCAGCAAGATCAAGATGGCTGCTGCTGTCTCGGCCAAGGCCCCCAAGTTCGTGAAAGACGTGACCGGCGTGATCGTGGCCGGCCTGGGCGACCAGCTGCCGGTATCCAAGATGCCGGCCGACGGTACCTTCCCGACTGCCACCTCGCAGTACGAGAAGCGCAACATCGCCACCGAAATCCCGGTCTGGGACGAGAAGCTCTGTATCCAGTGCGGTATCTGCTCCTTTGTCTGCCCCCACGCCGCTGTGCGGATGAAGGCCTACGACGCCAAGGAGCTGAAGGGTGCGCCCAAGGCGTTCAAGTCGGCCGACTGCCGGATCAAGGGTCAGGAAGGCAAGAAACTGACCGTCCAGGTGGCACCGGAAGATTGTACCGGTTGCGGCGCTTGCGCCTACAACTGCCCGGCCAAGGACAAGACCAACGCCAGCCACAAGGCGCTGGACATGACCTTCCAGCCGCCGCTGCGTGTGCAGGAAGCCGATAACTTCGAGTTCTTCCTCAAGCTGCCCGATGTGGATGCATCCCAGGTCAAGCTGGATACCCTCAACAACAACCAGCTGATCCGCCCGCTATTCGAGTTCTCCGGTGCCTGCGCCGGTTGCGGTGAGACCCCGTACCTCAAGTTGTTGACCCAGCTGTTCGGCGACCGGATGATGATTGCCAACGCCACCGGCTGCTCCTCGATCTACGGCGGTAACCTGCCCACCACCCCCTACGCACAGCGTGCCGACGGACGTGGTCCGGCCTGGTCCAACTCGCTGTTCGAGGATAACGCCGAGTTCGGCTACGGTATGCGTCTGACCGTGGATCAGTTCACCAAGTCGGCCCTGGAGTATCTGGCCGAACTGACGGCTGACAAGTCCTTTGCAGCCAACGCTAAGCTGTTCAAGGAGATCGCCTCCGCTGACCAGTCCAGCCAGGCCGGTATTGAGGCCCAGCGTGGTCGGGTCGAGAAGTTGAAGGCAGCTCTGAAGGGCAGCAAGGACAAGACCGCCAAGCTGTTGCTGCCGATCGCCGATTATCTGGTCAAGAAGTCGGTCTGGTGTATCGGTGGTGATGGCTGGGCCTACGACATCGGTTTCGGCGGTCTGGACCACGTCATAGCAAGCGGCAAGAACATCAACCTGCTGGTGCTGGATACCGAGGTCTACTCCAACACTGGTGGCCAGGCATCCAAGGCGACGCCGATCGGTGCAGTGGCGCAGTTTGCTGCCGGCGGCAAGCCGGTGGGCAAGAAGGACCTGGGTATGATCGCCATGTCCTACGGCACAGTCTACGTGGCCACCGTGGCCCTTTCAAATCCGTCCCAGTGCGTCAAGGCCATGCTGGAGGCCGAGGCCTTTGACGGTCCTTCGATCGTCATCGCCTACTCGCACTGCATCGCCCACGGCATCAACATGACCGAAGGTGTCGATGCCCAGAAGAAGGCTGTCCAATCCGGCTACTGGCCGCTGTACCGCTACAATCCGGCCCTGGCTGCCGAGTGTAAGAACCCGCTGCAGCTGGACAGCAAGGCTGCCACCATCAGCTTCGAAGAGTACACCAACAACGAGAACCGTTACCGGATGCTCAAGAAGGCCAACCCGAAAGGTGCAGAAGCCATGATGAAGCAGGCCGGTGAGTGGGCCCGAGCTCACTTCGCCTACTATCAGAAGCTGGCCAGCTTAAGCTTCGAGGACACCTGCGAGAAGAAGTAGTTTCCCGCTCTAACTGATGCTATAATCCGGCCCCGCAGAGTACTCTGCGGGGCTTTTTTATCGCGAAAGGGGTAAACCTCAGTGAACGACCACCTCGCCAGGGCCATGGCGGCCAAGGGTAAACTACGGGCCGTGGCCTGCGTCACCACCAGCGTGGTTAACGATATCTGTTTTCTGCAGGGCTGTTCGCCGGTGGTCTCAGTAGCGCTGGGCCGGGCGGTGTCCGGTGCAGCGCTTTTGGGCAGCACCCTCAAGCAGGGCCAGCGGCTGGCGATCAAGTTTGAGGGCAACGGCCCGATGCAGAAGCTGATCGCCGAGGCTGATTGGGACGGCGCCCTGCGGGCGACCGTGGCCGTTCCCGATGCCGTTGCCGAGAGTGTGCCCGACGCGCTGGGCCGGGCCGGCTTCCTGACCGTCACCAAAGACCTAGGCTTGAAAGAACCCTACAGTGGCATGGTGCAGCTCTACACCAGCGAGATCGCACAAGATCTGGCCTATTACCTGGCCGACTCGGAGCAGATCCCGTCGGCGGTCGGCCTGGGGGTCAGCCTGGCGCCGGACGGTCAGGTGGCTGTAGCCGGTGGCTTCCTGATCCAGTCGTTGCCGCCCTCCGACGAGTCTGCGGTGGAGCAGGTCATGACTCGCATTGAACAGCTGCCTCCGCTGACGACCCTGTTAGCAGGGGGCACAAGCCCAACTGCACTGCTGGAGCAGCTGTTGGAGGGGTTGGAGTACAACCTGTTGGAGTCCACCGATCTCTCCTTCCGCTGCGGCTGCTCGCTCGACAAGGTGGAGCGGGCGCTACTGTCGCTGGGCAAGGAGGAGCTTGAGCGTCTGATGGTCGAGCAGGGCAGCGCAGAGGTGACCTGCGAATTCTGTCGCAGGCAGTATCGACTGGATCGGGAGTTGCCGTCACTGCTGGAGCGGTTGCAGTAAGGGAGCTGAACGTCCAGCCGGACCATTCGCTGTTGCTAGACAAGTTGATAAAAATATGCCATGACAGGCAACGAGTACACCGCACTATCTCCGAATCACAGGCCCTACCAGGGAGAAAACCTCATGGACTGTGATCGCCGGTGCCGCCGGAAACAGCGTCGCCATCCTTTTGAAAAGGGGATGCGCATCAGTGACCCGGTTACCCGGTGTCCTAAGGCCCCCTTTCTTTATGAAAAGCGGCCTTTTTTTGTACTACAACCAAACAGGAGGGATGAACCATGCTGATCGTACGTATGTTGATCGCGGTAGTGCTGCTGGTGATGTCGATAGGTGGTGGAGCGGTCTTCGCCGAGGCGGCAGGCTCCAAGTCCGTTATTCTGGCCACCACGACCAGCACCCAGGATTCGGGCCTGCTGGATCTGCTGATTCCGGTCTTTGAGAAGCAGACGGGCTACCAGGTCAAGACGATCTCGGTCGGTTCTGGCCAGGCGATGAAGATGGGAGAACGGGGAGAGGCCGATGTGTTGCTGGTGCATTCCCCGGCTGCCGAACAGAAGTTCATGGCAGCTGGCTTTGGCGCCACCCGTCGTCTGGTGATGCACAATGATTTCGTGATTGTCGGTCCGGCCGCTGACCCGGCCAAGATCAAAGGTACCAGCGCCATCGAGGCCATCAGTCGTATCGCCCGCAGCGGTTCATTATTCGCTTCCCGCGGCGATAACTCAGGTACCCACGCCAAGGAGCTAGGCCTGTGGAAGGCAGCCGGCCTTAATCCAGAGGGGCAGCAGTGGTACCAACAGACCGGCCTGGGCATGGGCCAGACCCTGAGCGTGGCAGCAGAAAAGAAGGGCTACACCCTGACCGACCGGGCCACCTACCTGGCGCTTAGAAAGAACCTGGGCCTGGATATCCTGAGCGAGGGTGACGGCAAACTGCTCAACATCTACCATGTGCTGGAGCTGAACAGCGTCAAATGGCCCAAGGTAAACCGTGCCGGCGGCAAGGCCTTTGCCGATTTCATGGTCTCGAAACAAGCGCAGCAGCTGATCGGCAGCTTCGGTGTCAGCAGGTACGGTTCAGCACTGTTTTTTCCGGATGCAGGCAAAACGCCTGAATCATTGGGGCTCTGATGGAACTGATTGTTGAGGGTGTACGTCAGGCGCTGGCATTGGTGCTGGCCCTGGACAGCGAAGTGTTGTCGATCACCCTGCTTTCACTCAAGGTCTCCTGTAGCGCAACCCTGATCAGTCTGGCGCTTGGCTTGCCGACCGGCACGCTTTTGGCGCTGTCTGATTTTCCGGGGCGGCGGCTGATCATCAGCATGGTAAATACCGGCATGGGCTTGCCACCCGTGGTGGTGGGCCTGTTCATTACCATCTTCCTCTGGCGCAATGGCCCGATCGGCTTTCTGGAGATCCTCTACACGCCAGCGGCCATGGTGCTGGCCCAGGCCGTGATTGCCACGCCGATTGTCACCGGCATCACCATCGCCTCGATTCAAAACCTGCCTGCCAATCTGAAGCTGCAGATTCTGGCCTTGGGCGCCACCCGTCGGCAGATGGTCTGGTTATTGGTCCGTGAGGCGCGGCTGCCGCTGCTAGCAGCGGTGATGGCCGGTTTCGGCGGGGTGATCTCCGAGGTGGGGGCCTCAATGATGGTGGGGGGTAACATCAAGGGGCAGACGCGGGTGCTGACCACCGCAACGGTGATGGAGACCGGCAAGGGCAACTTTGAGGTGGCGATCGCCCTGTCGTTGGTCCTGCTGGGGCTGGCCTTCGGGGTCAATTATCTGCTGACCGTGATCCAGCAACGGGAGCGTCCGCGATGACCGGCAACGTACCATTACTGGAGATGCGGAACCTGGCTGTCAGGCGCGGAGGCAGCGAGGTGCTGCAGATGCCGTCCTTCGTGCTGCATGAAAACAAGACCGTGGCCTTGATCGGTCCCAATGGCTCAGGCAAGACCAGCCTGCTGCTGGCCCTCGCCCGGCTGCTGGACAGCGTGAGCGGTGAGCTGTGCTACCGTGGTGTGCCGGTGCCTGAAGGCCGGGCTGCAGTTGAGTATCGCAGAAAGCTGGCTATGGTCTTTCAGGAACCGCTGCTGTTCGATCTGACGGTGGAGGACAATGTGGCCGCAGGGCTTAAACTGCGTGGTATGGCAAAGGCGGAGTTGCAGCAACGGGTCGCTGCCAGTATGGAACGTTTCAAGATCGCCCATCTGGCCAAGCGATCGGCCCGCAAACTGTCGGGCGGCGAGGGGCAACGCACCAGTCTGGCACGGGCCTTTGCTGCCCAGCCGGAGGTGATCCTGTTGGACGAGCCGTTTTCCTCGCTGGACCCCTTGGCGCGCAAGACGTTGATTGAGGATTTTGGTGTGAGCCTGCATGCGGCCGGCGGTGCGGCGGTCATTGCCAGCCATGACCGGGAAGAGGTGTACCGGCTTGCTGATTGGGTGCTTGTGCTGGAAGAGGGTAGGGTCATCCAGGCCGGCAGTCCGGATGAGATAGCCCGGCAGCCCGCCAATCCCTATGTTGCGGCGTTTTTTGGCCTGTAATGGTCAACCAATCGGGGTGATGATCCCCTCGGGTCGGCTGTAGACCTTGAACGATCCTCCCCTGACATAGCCCACCAGGGTGATGCCGGCCTGCTGACAGATGGTGGCCGCCATGTCGGTGGGGGAGGTGCGTGACGCCAGCAGTCGAACCCCCAGCTGTGCTGCCTTGGCAGCCATCTCTGACGATATGCGCCCCGAGGTCATCAGCAGCTTGCCGCTCAGGTCGATACCTCTCAGCAGAGCCTCACCGGCGATCCGGTCGACGGTGTTATGACGCCCGATATCTTCGCAATGCAGCAGCAGCCCCTGCTCGTCACCGGCAGCGGCCGAGTGGATACCGCCGTGGGTACTGTACCGTTCGGTCAGCTGGTTCAGCTGATCCATCAAGCTGAAGATGGTTGCCGCCTCAGTTGGCTGGCCAGCTGGGCAGATCATGCCGGTCGGCGCCTCGGGCAGGGTAAAGGTGATGCCGGTGCCGCAGCCGGAGGTCAGCACCGGCCTGAGTTGGTCAGGCAGCTCACCCTTGATGCGGACATTGGCGACACCGAAATCGTCACAGATCGCCAACAGGTCGAAATCGGCGATTGATTGCACGAATCCCTGCAACCGCAGGAACCCAACCACCAGTTGGCGCAGGTCGTGGGGCGAGGAGACCAGTGTGGCGATCTGGCGGCCATTCACCTGTAACAACAGCGCAAACTCCTGCACCGTTTCGCCCAGTTCCAGGGTCAACTTGCCGTTTTGGTAACGGTGGATGACCGGTTTCCTATTTTCCACGTTCAAATCCTTCGCGCGACGCCATCAGATCGAGGTGCATGGTCAGGGCGTCACTCACCTCCAAGGGCACAGCGGCGTCACCCTTGCGTGAGTCGCGGGTCTTTATGTAGCGGCTGCAGCCCTTGCAGGTGTCGACTCGCACCGGGCCGTCATCAACGGTGAAGTAGGAGAGCTTGTCCGGCTCTTCGCAGCCGCAGTAGGGGCATTGTAGACGGCTGAACGGCCACTTGAAACTACAGGCTGAACAGGCGAGGTAACGTTTGCCTTCGTCACCGGCCAATTCGGCCATACCTGCCCGCGAACCGCAGATCGGGCAGAATCCTTCCTGCCAGCCGTCAACATCGCCCGCTCCGAATGGTTTTGCGAATAGTTCCAGCATGGTGCGCAGCGGTATCTCGCACAGAAATTCGATCAGCGGCGACGGCACTTCCAGCCTGGCAGCAGCTTCGTCCAGCGGTGGCCGTTGTCGCTCCAGGATGGCCCTGAACAGCGGAGCAGGGTCAAGCTGGTCAGCGGCCAGCGCGGCGGCCAGCTTGTCCATGCCATCCACAGGTTCACGGCTGTTGGCCTTGATCACCGCTACCAGGCCGGCCAGGAACTGGCGCGCCTGCTGGCGGTCCACCTGCAGTTCCGTAGGCGACAGCAGCGGCAAGCCCGACTGGTTACGCTCTTTGGGGGAGGCGGCCACAGTGGCCGTGATGCCGGTTTCCAGCTCACGGCCTTGCAGATACTCCTGAATGGCAATGAAAAAAGGAATGATCTCCGCATATTCTGGCGCTGTGGTGAGCGCTGCGCGCAGGGCTGCCAGCTTTGCCTCGGTTGTGTTCATCAGTGTCCCTATCCCTGTGGTTATCTGGGTGTGTTAATGAAAACCCCCTCCCTGTGCGGGGAGGGGGTCGCTTCGGCCTGATCCTGGCATTAGCGCATCAGCGGTTCTTCTCGAAGTTTTCCTTGTACCAGCGGGCGTGGTGATGCTTGGCCCAGGTCCTGGTGACGTTACCCCACAGCATGGATTCCAGTGTGCCGGGGTTGCCGACCGAACCCAGATAGACGTGCACGACGGTGAACATCAGGGCGCAGACAAACATCAGGCCATGCAGCATCAGCGACAGTTGCACAACGATACGCGGAAAGAAGGTCGGGAACCAGATAAAAATGCCGGTAATGCCCAGAATCACGGTGGCAACGGCGATGCTGAGCGCAAAAAGCTTCTGGCCTGGGTTGAACTTGCCCATGTTGAACTGGCAGTCCTCCTTGGTCAGGTAGCAGCCCTTCTTCCTGATCCAGCTCCAGTCGTTCTCGGTGAGGGTCGTGATCTCGGTCCGGTTGTGGAAAAACATCATCAATGAGGTGACAAAAAAGATCAGTGCGGCCAGCTTGTGAACCATAATGGCATTCTGGCCGCCGCCGAACAGGTTGAAGTAGCCGTTGAACATCTGGGAGAAAAGCCCCAGTCCCGAGAGTACCAGGGTGAAAAAGGACAGGGCGACCACCCAGTGCAGTACCCGTTCCTTGGTGGTAAACCGTTCGATCCGGTTCTTATTCATGGTGGTCCTCCTCCCTGCGGGTCTGCTCTTCCTCAAGCTGCTTGGGGCCGATGGTGACGTAGTGCAGCAGCACTGCGCCGATACTGCCCCAGAACCCTAGAATCCCCAGCGGCTTGATGACATCCTTCCAGAGGAAGATCGAGAATGGAATGCTTGGCTTGTTCGGCAGACCGTACTGGTCCGGCGGCCCTTCCAGGGCGTAGACCACCCCCAGGCCGTTCAGATCGTTCTCGCCGTAGAGAGTTTTGTTGGCAGCCTTGGCCGAGGCGATCAGCGTGTCGCGGTTGCCGAACTTGAGCGCCTCGGTGGGGCAGGCCTTGGCGCAGGCCGGCGTCAGGCCGTTTGAAACCCGGTCGATGCAGAGGTGACACTTGGATACCTTGTCATCCTCGTCATAGCGCGGGATGTTGAACGGGCAGGCCGAGACGCAGTACTTGCAGGAGATACACTTCTCCTTGTTAAAGACCACGATCCCGTCTTTGGTTCTGGTCAGCGCGCCGGGAGAGGGGCAGACCTTCATGCAGCCGGCCTCGCCGCAGTGCATGCAGCGTTCGTTGAAAAACTGCCAGCTCATGCCGCCGTCGCTGGTTGCACTCTCTACAAAATGGATCCGGTTATAGAGGGCCGGGGTCAGGTCGCGGGGATTTTCAAAGGTCCCCTTGTTGGTGGTCTTGTCCGGTTGCAGCTTGTTCCACTGCTTGCAGGCCACCTGGCAGGAGCGGCAGCCGATACAACGTGCGGTATCAACCAGAAAGCCTTTGCGTTTATCGGCATTGAATGGTGTCGGTGTCGTCGCCATGGCTTACCCCTTTCTCTTGATGCCGACCATGAAGGCCTTGGTTTCAGGAATCATGGTGTTGGCATCCCCGACGGTGGGGGTCAGCAGGTTGACCGAATCCCCCACATTGGGGGTGTGCCAGCCGTAGCAATAGGGCATACCGACCTCGTGGACCACCTGGTCGCCAATCGTGAACGGTTTAAAGCGTTGGGTCACCATGGCCACCGCCTCAACCGATCCCCGGATTGAGGAGACCTCAACCATGTCGCCGCTCTTGATCCCCTTTTCCTTGGCCAACTCCGGGCTGAGCTCAACGAACAGGCGCGGCTGCAGCTCCAGCAGCCAGGGGGTGTTACGGGTCATGACCCCGGTTTGCCAATGTTCAGTCACCCGGTAGGTGCTGGCCACATAGGGGAAACGGGGGTCGCAGGAAGCCACCATGTCTTCTTTGACATCGGTGTCCTTGAACAGCTTGATGGTTGGGTTGTTGATCTGCTTTGACAGCAGGTTTTCAGCCAGTGGACACTCCAGCGGTTCGTAATGCTCCGGGAACGGCCCTTCCTTCATGCCGGCGCCGAAGATGGCAGCCACGCCGTCGGCCCGCATGATAAACGGTTTCTTGCCGTCCTTCTGGTTGGACATCGGTGGCCAGGGGCCGTCCGGCACATCCCCCACCCAGGCACCCAGGGCGCCGGTGGGTTGCACCGCCGCCGGGTTCCAGTAGACCACCGCCTTTTTCTGGTTGAACGGTTTGCCGTCCACCGTGCAGGAGGCGCGGTTGTAGAGGATACGACGGTTGACCGGCCAGCACCAGGACCATTCCGGGAACATCCCCAGGCCGGTCGGGTCTTTCTTGCCCCGGCGGGCCATCATGTTGCCCTTCTCGTTGTAGCTCTGGCTGTAAATCCAGTTGCCGCAGGAGGTGCTGCCGTCAGCCTGCAGCTGGGCAAAGCCGCCGGCCAGCTCACCTTTCTTGCCGATCAGCTTGAGTGGCGTCTTCTTGTCCGGCACATCCTCCAGGAAGGAGCCGTTGATCTCCTTGGCCACCAGGTGCGGATCGACGGAGTGGATGCTGCCGTCGGCATGTTTGAAGCCGTAGTTCCAGGTAAGATTCAGCAACTGCTCGGGCAGGGCCCCGCCCTCTTTGGTGTAGAGTGATTTCAGTTTCTGGTAGAGCTCGTGAATGATCTCGGCGTCCGGTTTGCTCGAGCCGAGCGGTTTGACTGCGGCATAGCGCCACTGGGCCCAGCGGCCTGAGTTGGAGATGCTGCCCTCCTTTTCAAAGGAGGCGGCAGCCGGCAGCAGGAAGACCTCGGTCTTGACATCAGACGGATTCATGCCGGGCCCCTTCCAGAAGGAGGCGGTCTCGTTGTCGAAGATATTGACCGTCACCATCCAGTCCAGCTTGGCCAAGGCGTTGCGCACCTTGTTGGAGTTGGTGCCCGAGCAGGCCGGGTTTTGTCCCCAGGCAAAGAAGCCCTTGAATTTGCCCTTGATCATGTTGTCGAAGATCATCAGCCAGGAGCAGTTCATGCCCGGATCCAGCTTGGGCAGCCAGGCATAGCCGTAGTCGTTCTCCTTAGTGGCCTTGGCGCCGTAGATCGCCTTCAGGTAGCTGGCGATATATTTGGGCCGGTTCTGCCACCAGTTGGCGCTCTGGGGGTCCTTGCTCTTGGGGGTGTACTTCTCGTTGTAGGCGGCCAGATCCTTCAGGTCGGCCGACGGGACCGGCAGGTACCCGGGCAGGATATGGAACAGCAGCCCGTGGTCGGTGGAACCCTGCACGTTTGATTCGCCGCGCAGCGCGTTCACGCCGCCGCCGGCCACTCCCATGTTGCCCAGCAGCAGCTGGATGATCGACATGGTGCGGATGTTCTGGGTGCCCACGGTGTGCTGGGTCCAGCCCATGGCGTACATGGAGGTACCGGCCTTGTCCGGCGCTCCGGTGGAGGCGTACAGCTTGTAGATCTCCAGCAGTTTTTCCTTGGGGGTGCCGGTGATGCGTGACACCAGCTCCGGGGTGTAGCGGGAGTAATGCTTCTTCAGCAGTTGGAAGACGCAGTTGGGGTCCTGCAGGGTCATATCCTTCCTGACGCTGTCATCGGCGCCTTTCTGGAACGACCAGGCCTTGGGATCGTAGCTGCGCTTCTGGGGGTCATAGCCGGAGAACAGGCCGGCCAGCTCGCCCGGCATCTTGAAATCGCCGTTCACCAGGTAGCTGGCGTTGGTGTACTGCGTGACGTACTCCTCGAAGTAGGCCTTGTTCTGGATGATGTAGTTGATCATCCCGCCCAGGAAGGCGATGTCGGTCCCGGAGCGCAGGGCGGCGTACAGGTCGGACTTTGCCGCGCTGCGGGTAAAGCGTGGGTCGACGCAGATCACCTTGGCCCCGGCATCCTTGGCCTTCATGATCCAGCGGAAGGAGAGCGGGTGGTTCTCGGCTGGGTTGGCACCCATGATCAGGATTACATCGGCATTCTTCAGGTCAATCCAGTGGTTCGTCATTGCACCGCGTCCAAACGACTCTGCCAGAGCCGCTACCGTTGCGCTGTGTCAAATGCGGGCCTGGTGTTCGATATACACCAGACCTAACCCCCTGAGGAATTTTTGATACAGGTAGCACTCTTCATTGTCCAGCGCGGCACTGCCGATGGAGGCGATCCCCATGGTGCGATTGACAACGGCCTCGACCTGCTGGTTATTAACCTTGATGCTGCTGGTGGGTACGAAGGTGGTGTCGCGGGTTTTTTTAACCTTTTTGGCGATCTCGTCGAGGGCCCAGTCCCACGAAACCTCTTGCCATTCGCTGGTGCCGGGGGCACGGTAGAGTGGCTTGGTCAGGCGGGCCTTGTTGTCGCGCAGCTGGTAGACCGAGGAGCCTTTGGGGCAGAGCGCCCCTTCATTGATCGGGTGATCCGGGTCACCCTCGACGTTGATGATTTCGCCCCGCTGGGTATGCACGATCATGCCGCAGCCGACCGCGCAGTAGGGGCAGATGGTGGTGGTTTCCTTGGCGTAGCGGATCTGCAGATCCGCTGCCCTGGCCTCTACCGGCGCCAGGCTGAAGCCGAACGTCGCCGCAGCCAGACTGGTGCCGGAGAGCTTGAAAAAGTCTCGCCTCGATACCGTCATCTGGTGTCCTCCTTTGCTGGTTGTTATCGTTGCCGATGCCAACCATCCCCTTTTCAAGGACAGGAGGGCGCCGCCGTTTCCCGCGACACCCGCGGTCGTACGCCATAGAAGCCGCTTCCGTAGGCAATACAACTCGGAGATGGAATTATCTGTAACTTGACTAACAGTGTTATATAATAGCGCGTGCACCCTGTCTGTCAACCGGTAATACTGCCTGCTGTTGACTCAGCCAGATCGGTCCGTTATGGTCTGTTCGGATGTGCTCTTGGTACGTGGACGGTTTGCATGGCAGCCGCAGTTGCAAGCGGCGGTGCCTGAAAGGGGAGAGTGCTATGAAGCGTATCCTGGTAACCTGTCTGGTGTTAGCCGCTGTATTGGCCGTGATACCGTCAGTGCAGGCAGCAACACCGCCCGGTGTGGGGCAGCAGCTGCCTGACTTCGAACTGCCGCTGCCCAAGGATGGCGCAGAGCGGAGCTACCTGGGATTGTCAAAGCGCCTGTTCTCCTTTGGCGGCGGCTCGTTCAGGGTGCCGGAGATAAAGGCTCAGGCGGTGGTCTTTCAGGTCTTCAGCATGTACTGCCCCCACTGCCAGAAGGATGCCCCGAACATGAATGCCTTTTACCATCTGGTTAACGGCAGTCAGCGGGCCCGCGACAGAGTCAAGATCATCGGTGTCGGCGCCGGTAACAACCCCTATGAGGTCGGCGTCTTCAAGAAAAAGTATCAGGTGCCGTTCCCGCTGTTTGCCGATGCCGACTTCGTCATTCACAAAAAGCTGGGCGATGTCCGCACCCCGTACTTTATCGTGATCAGGATCATGCCGGATGGCAGCCACCGGGTGGTCTACTCCAAACTGGGCAGCTTTGGCGATCCAGCCCGTTTTCTTGATGCCGTACTGACCATGAGCGGTATCTGAAAGGAGTTGTGTCATGCCTTTACCCTCCCGCCTGCTGCCGTGCCTCATGATTGGCGGTCTGCTGGCCATGGTCCCCGTCCCGGTCGCTGCACTTTCCGAGGCCTACAAGGACAATCTCTACGAAACCGGCATCCTCAAGCCGGTGGACAGCGTACTTACGGTCAAGGTCGGTGACCAGGCCCCTGATTTCAGCCTGAAGGCCGTCTCAGGACACCAGGTTTCCCTTGCCGACTACCGTGGCAAGAAGCATGTGGTACTCTCCTTCATCCCGGCGGCCTGGACGCCGGTCTGCTCGGACCAATGGCCGGGCTACAACATCGTCAAGGAACTGTTTGACGAGCATGACGCCGTGCTGCTCGGTATTTCAGTGGACAGTCTGGCGTCCCTGTTTTCCTGGACCAACCAGATGGGCACGCTCTGGTTTCCGGTGCTGTCTGATTTCTTTCCCCACGGGGCCACCGCAGCCAAGTTCGGCATTCTCCGCACGGACGGCACGGCCGAGCGGGCCCTGATTGTGATCGATAAGCAGGGGATCATCCGCTATATCGATGTTCACGATGTCAATAAACGTCCGCCGCTGGATGCCCTGGCGCGGGAATTGGAAAAGCTGTCGCAATGACCCGATCACACACAGCCACCACCGTGGCCCACAAACCTGAACTGTTGGCCCCCTGCGGTTCCCTTGAGGCCTTTTTTGCTGCCATGGAATCCGGCGCCGATGCGGTCTATGCTGGCCTGAGGGAATTTTCGGCCCGGGCCCGGGCCAAGAACTTCACCCTGGGGCAGATGGAGCGGATGCTGGCCTATGCCCACCAGCGGGACCGCCGCATCTACATCACCCTCAATACCCTGGTCAAGGAGCAGGAGCTGCCGCAACTGGCCGAGACCCTGGCCGAGCTGGCCCGGCTACGGGTAGATGGCGTGATCGTGCAGGACATGGCGGTGGCCCGCATGGTGCGGCGGCATTTCCCCTCGATCCCGCTGCACGCCTCCACCCAGATGACGATCCATAACCTGGCCGGGGTGCAGCTGCTGGAAGAGCTGGGCTTTGAGCGGGTGGTGCTGGCCCGTGAACTGCAATTGGCCGATATCGCCTTGATCGCCGGACAGTGCACCGCCGAGCTGGAGATCTTTGTGCATGGCGCGCTCTGTTTCTGCGTGTCGGGGCAGTGCCATTTTTCCTCTCTGCTGGGGGGCCATAGCGGCAATCGGGGCCGCTGCGCCCAGCCCTGCCGTCGCCTGTACAGCCACCGTAGCAAGGAGGGCTACTACTTCTCCCCCAACGACCTCTCCGCCATCGAGCTGGTGCCTGAGCTGGCGGCGGCCGGGGTCAGGTCGCTCAAGATCGAGGGCCGCATGAAATCGGCCGATTACGTCGCCAAGGTGGTGGCGGCCTACCGGCTGGTGCTGGATGCGCCGCCTGATGGCCAGAAGCAGGCCCTGGCCCTGGCCAAGGAACGTCTGAAGGATTCATTCGGTCGAGCACCCACCAAGGGTTTTCTGTCCTCGAAGGAGCCGAGCGATATCGCCAACCCGTGGTTGCGGGGCGGCACGGGACGTTTTACCGGCGAGGTCAAGCGGGTCGCTGCTGGCCGTATCAGTTTTGAAAGCCGCGACCCGTTGCAGGTGGGGGACCGGCTGCGGCTGCAGCCCAAGAGCGACATGGCCGGCCAGGCCTGGACCCTGCGGGAGCTGTACGTAGGGCGTAAAAAAGTGCCGGCTTGCAGCGCCCACGCCCAGGTGGAGGTGGCCTGTCCCTTTGAGGCCAAACCGGGTGACGCCCTGTTCAAGGTGGGCGCCCATGACGCCTTCGGTATGAGTGACGAGGCCGCCAACCGCAAACTGCAGGCCGCCGGTCCTGATCGGGCAGCGGTTTCGCTTGAACTGGCCTGTAGCCAGCAGGGCCAGGACTGGACGTTGCAGATTACGGCCCAACTGGGGGCTGCCAGCTTCAACTACCAGTTCCCGCTAGGCGAGTTGGAGCCGGCCCGCAGCGCCGATATGGCTGGCGTGCTCAGGGCGCGCTTCAACGAGACCGGCGAGACCCCCTTTCAGTTGGCCCGTCTGACGGCCCCTGATTTTCCGGCGCTCTTTATCCCTCCGGCCAGGCTGAAGGAGATCCGCCGTGAGCTGTACCGTCGTCTGGAACAGGAGGGGGCCGGACAGCAGCGGCGGCTGATCGCCGAGGCCAAGGCCGGTGCCCTGGCCGAGCTGAATGCTCACCAGCGGCCTGCTGCCCGAAGCGATCAGCGTGAAGAACTGCTGATCGTGGTGGACAGCCCGGCCGATGCTCGTTGGGCGTTGTCGCAGGCCGACCGGGTGGTGTTGCCGCTGCGCCGGGCCACGGCCCACAGCCTGCCGCGCTATCTGGGGCGGCTGCGCGAGACGCCTGAGCGGGTGGTCTGGCAGCTGCCGTTCATGCTGTTCGAGGCCGATTACGCCTGGTACCGCGCCTTGGTGCAGCAGCTGCACGCAGAGGGCTTCCGACAGTTTGAGGCCACCAACCACAGTCATTTCCCCTTGCTGCGGGGCCTGTCGGACCTGCGGCTGTCCAGTAGTTACCGCCTGTTTTCGCTCAACAGCCAGGCCTTGGTCGCCTGGCAGGAGCAGCAGGTGGAGCGGGCCACGCTCTATCTGGAGGATGACCGGGAGAATCTTGCTGCGCTGCTGGGGCGGGAGCTGCCGATCCAGCGCACCGTGACGGTCTATGCACCGGTGGAGGTGATGACCACCCGTATCAGGATCAAGGAGGTCACCAGTGGCGCGCCGTTTCAGTCCGACCGCGGCGAAGGCTACAGCCTGAGGGGCCGGGATGGCCTGTCGGTGATCAGCGCCGCCACCCCCTTTTCCCTGCTGGGGCATCTGGCCGAGCTGCGCCGCATGGGTTGCCGCTCCTTCCAGCTTGACCTGTCCGAAACCGAGCCCGGCAGCCGCGATGTCGTGCTGGCCGCCTTCCGCAGCGACCGTCTGCTGAGCGGCACCACCAGCTTTAACTACGAACGAGGTCTGGCATGAGACGTATGCTGCTGGCAGTCTGTATGCTCCTGCTCGGCCTGCCGGGTCCATCCTGCGGGGAGACGCTGCACGGCATGGTGCGGCAGGTCTACGACGGCGACACCCTGTTGCTGGTGGCCCGTCCCCAGGGGCAGCTCAAGGTGCGTCTGTACGGTATTGATGCCCCGGAGACCGCCAAGCGTGACCGGCCGGGGCAGGCCTACAGCAGCGTAGCCAAGCGGGTGCTGATGTACAAGCTGCTGGGCAAGGCGGTCACGGTGGAGGTGCGGGATCAGGATCAGTACGGACGGGTGGTGGGGGTGGTCAGGCTGGCCGGCACGGATATCAACGCGGCCATGGTGGCCGAAGGGCTGGCCTGGGCCTATCGTCATCATCTGGAGGGGGATTACGCCTCCGAGTACCTGCGGCTGGAGGATCGGGCGCGGCGGAGACGGATGGGGCTCTGGCAGCAGACCAACCCGCAGCCGCCCTGGGAGTTCAGACGCAGCGGCCAGGGCGGTCGTCGACGCTAGACGGTCTTCATCTGGCGGGAGAGTTCCAAGGCCCGCTTGACCCGGGAAACCACCCGCAGCGGTTGGACCGGTTTGGGGATAAAATCGATAAAGCCCGATTCCAGCGCCTTCTGCTCATCGTCGGTGGATGCCCTGCCGGTCAGCATGATCACCGGGGTCTCGGCGGTCATCGGATTGGCCTTGATGGCCCGCAGCAGACCGAAACCGTCCAGTTTGGGCATGACGGAGTCGGTAATCACCAGCCGGGGGCGACGGGTCAGCACCAGCTTGAGCGCCTCCATCCCGTCTTCGGCCAGGACCACGTTGTAGCCCTCCTTGACCAGTGCTGCCTGCACCACGGTGGCCACCGTGGGGGAGTCTTCCACCACCAGGATCGTATCACCGGCGTCCGGGGTGTAGGGGGTGTTCAGGTAGTGCCGGGCGATGGCGTCCAGTATCTCACGGCGGGTAGCCAGTACCGGTATCAGCTGGCTGCCGGTAATCCGGGCGATCAGGTCGCAGGTTTCGCTGTCGAACGGATCGGACATGGCCACCGCCAGCTGAAACTCCTTCTGCATCAGCGGAAAGACCACCCGCTTGATCACAAAATCGGCGGGCAGCAGATTGAGCAGCTGCGGGGTGTAACTGCGATTGGCAAAATCCTTGACCGTCTTGAAGCTGAACTGGCGGCCCAGGGCATCCACCAGCTCCTGCTCGGTGATCACCCCCATCTCCTCCAGCACCTGCCCCAGGCGTTTCCCTTCGGCTTTACCCCGTTCCAGGGCCCGCTCCAGGGTTGTTTCGCTGATCAGCTTGGCCTCAACCAGCAGATCCCCCAGCTGTTTTTTGTGGCCGGCGTCGACGAACGGGCTGTTCTGACGGATCAGGGCCTCCATCAGCTCCTGTTCGGTGATCACGCCCATCTCTTCCAGCACCTGCCCCAGGCGTTTGTCAGTGCCGGCCTGGCGTTCCAGTGCACGCTGCAGCGTCTTTTTGCTGATCAGTTCGGTCTCTACCAGTATGTCGCCCAGCTGTTTTGCCATACCCGCCCCCGGCTCAGTTGATTGCTACTTCGGCACCTTTTCCCAGTCTTCCAGAAACTTTTTGATGCCGGCATCGGTCAGCGGGTGCTTGGAGAGCTGCAGCATGACCGAGTAGGGGATGGTGCAGATGTCGGCGCCGATCAGGGCCGAATTGAGCACATGGATCGGGTTGCGGATGCTGGCCACGATGATCTCGCTGGTGTAGCCGTAGTTGTCAAAGATGGTGCGGATCTCTTCGATGATCCCCATGCCGTCCTGGGAGATGTCGTCCAGACGGCCCACAAAGGGGGAAACGTAGGTGGCGCCGGCCTTGGCAGCCAGCAGCGCCTGCAGCGGGGAGAAGATCAGGGTCACGTTGGTCTTG
>DFYU01000122.1:4542-46113 GCA_002383415.1 Geobacter sp. UBA4074 | reverse complement strand
GCGGCCGTCTGCTGGGGGGCCAGATCGTCGGCCTGGAGGGGGCTGCCAAGCGGATCGACGTACTGGCCACCGCCATCACCGCCGGCATGACCGTGCAGCAGATTGTCGATCTGGATCTGTCCTACGCCCCGCCCTTCTCGCCGGTCTGGGACCCGGTCCAGACCGCCGCCCGTCAACTGCTGGGCAGCAGCGACTAGCGCCTGATCCATTGAAAGGTACCGTGCCATGACCGCCATCCAACGTCTGTTCGAGCAATCCCGTTCCGCGCTGGACATCACGCTGCTCAAGCTGGGGGCCACGCCGATCACACTGGAGATGATCGCCAAGCTGATCATCCTGCTATTGCTGCTGTTCTGGCTTTCTGGCAAGCTACGGGTGCTGATCGCCGACCGGCTGCTGGTAAGAACCAGGATGGAGGTGGGTGCACGCCAGGCGATCGGCTCCATCGTGCGCTACCTGGTGCTGGTGGTGGGCTTTGCGGTGATCCTGCAGACTGCCGGCATCGACCTGACCGCCCTCAATGTACTGGCCGGCGCCGTCGGCATCGGTCTGGGCTTCGGCCTGCAGAACATCGTCAACAACTTCATCAGCGGCCTGATTATCCTGTTCGAACGACCGATCAAGGTGGGGGACCGGATCGTGGTGGGCGATGTGGAGGGCGATGTGGTACAGATCGGCGGCCGCAGCACTACCGTGGTGACCAACGACAACATCTCGATCATCGTGCCCAACTCGAAATTCATCACCGAAGATGTGATCAACTGGAGCCACAACGACCGCAAGGTGCGCTTCAAGATACCGGTGACCGTGGCCTACGGCAGCGATATCGACCAAGTAACCGGCCTGCTTTTGGAGGTTGCCCGTCAGGACAAGGATGTGCTGCAGGAGCCGCCGCCAAGCACGAGACTTATGGCCTTTGGCGACCATGGCCTGCAGTTTGAATTGCGTGCCTGGAGTACCACCCTGATCCAGCGTAAAGGGCTCTTGACCAGCAATCTCAACACCGCGCTCTACAAAAAACTGACCGAGCAGGGGATCGAGATCCCCTATCGCCAGCTGGACCTGCGCTTCCGTACGCCACTCAAGACATCAGCAGACCATGACCGCGCTTACACCAGTTGAAAGGACACTGACCATGCTGCTCCGACCTTTGCTCTGCTGCCTGTTAGCCCTGTTGATTACCAACAACCAGCTGCATGCTGCGTCCCCAGCGACAAGCGCACCCGTGGTTCAAACCGGCGCGCCGGTGCTGCTGGACGGAAAAGAGGTCTTCACCATCGTCAGCGGTGTACTCTCCTTCACCCCTGCCGACCGGGCCAGGACCGTCAGCAACCGGTTGGAAAACCTGGCAAACAACCGTCGCTTTTCCTCTGACGGCATCAGCGTTGCCGCCCATGCCACCACCAGCGACATCATGGCGCAGGATCAGGTGTTGCTGACGATCACCGAGCAGGACGCCAGTGCCAACGGTACGAAACATCAGGATCTGGCCAGAGAGCGCGCTGCCCTGATCCGTACAGCCATTGACAACTACCGTGCTGCCCGCAGCGGTCGTACCCTGGCGATTGACGCAGCCAAGGCACTGGCCGTCACGGTGGTCTTGGGGGGACTCCTGATCCTGATCCGGCGCCTCTTTCCCCGGCTGTACGCGCTGGTCGAATCCTGGCGCGGTACCCGCATCCGCACTATCCGTTTCCAGAACATTGAACTATTGCATGAGGATCGGGCCGTGGCCATGCTGCTCTCTGGCCTTCGTTTTCTGCGTATCCTGCTGGTGGTCGGCCTGCTCTATCTTTACATCCCACTGGTGTTGAGCTTCTTTCCCTGGACCGCCGGTCTGGCCGACCGCCTGTTCGACTATATCGAAACGCCGGTGGTCAAGGTCTGGTACGGGGTAACCGCCTACCTGCCCAACCTGTTTTTTGTGGCGGTGATCGCCATCTGCACCCATTACGTGATCCGTTTCAGCCGCTTTCTGTTCAACGAGGTTGAGCGGCAAAACATCACCCTGCCCGGTTTTTACCCCGACTGGGCCCTGCCCAGCTTCAAGATCGTCCGTTTCCTGATCATCGCCTTTGCGGTGGTAATGGCCTTCCCCTACCTGCCCGGTTCCGATTCGCCGGCCTTCAAGGGGGTGTCGGTCTTTCTGGGTGTCCTGTTCTCGCTGGGGTCATCATCGGCCGTGGCCAACGTGGTGGCCGGGGTGATCCTGACCTACATGCGGGCCTTTTGCGTCGGCGACCGGGTCAAGATCGCCGATACCATGGGTGACGTGATTGAGAAAAACCTGCTGGTGACCCGCATCCGCACCTCAAAAAACGTGGACGTCACCGTGCCCAATGCCATGGTGCTGGGCAGCCATATCATCAACTACAGCTCGTCAGCCCAGCTGATCCTCAACACCACCGTCACCATTGGCTATGATGTGCCCTGGCGGCAGGTGCATGAACTGTTGCTGGCCGCGGCTCGTTCCACTGAGCGGATCATGGCCGAACCCAAGCCGTTTGTGCTGCAGACGGCGCTGAACGACTTTTACGTCAGCTACGAACTGAACGCCTACACCGATGCACCGTCGGCCATGGCCACGATCTATTCGGAGCTGCATGCCCGGATCCAGGACAGCTTTAACGAGGCCGGCGTCGAGATCATGTCGCCCCACTACAGCACCCTGCGGGACGGCAACCCGACCACCATACCGGCCGATTACCTGCCGCCGGACTACCAGCCCCCGGCCCACCGGATACGCACCCTGGACGCCTGAGTCAGGAACCGACCTCATGACCCTTGAAATCTTTCTGGTATGCGGGCTGGTACTCTCGGCCGTCATCCTGTTCGCCACCGAACGGCTGCCGGTGGACCTGACCGCCATGATCATCATGGGCGCCATGCTGCTGTCCGGCATGATCTCGGCCGAGGACGCCATCGGCGGTTTCAGCAACCCGGCCACGGTGACGGTGGGAGCCATGTTCGTGTTGTCGGCCGGCCTGTTCAAGACCGGCGCCGTCAACCTGCTGGGCAACAGCCTGGCCCGACTGGGGCGGATCAGCTTCTGGCTGGTACTGGTGGTGATGATGCTGATGGTGGGCGTCTTATCGGCCTTCATCAACAACACGGCGGCGGTGGCGATCTTCCTGCCGGTGATGCTGACCATTGCCAAGGACTGCGGTTTCTCGGCCGCACGCCTGCTGCTGCCGCTCTCCTTTGCCTCCATGTTCGGCGGGGTCTGCACCCTGGTGGGCACCTCCACCAACATCCTGGTTTCCTCCATTGCCGAGCGCCACGGCCTGCAACCGATCGGCATGTTCGAACCAACCTCCCTGGGCCTGCTCTTTTTCGGCGCCGGTTCGGCCTACCTGCTGCTGGTGGGCATCCGACTGATCCCCAAACGGGGTGGTGCGGCAGAACGCGGCCCCACCTTTGGCAGCGGTGATTACCAGATCGAGATTGTGCTTGGTCCCGAGGCCCGCTCGGTGGGCACCGTCCTGGCTGATTCACCGCTTCTGCACGACGTATCCATCCGTTCGGTAGAGGTGTTCCGCAACGGCAAACGGCTGGAACAAACGATGCAGGAACTGGTGCTGCAGGTGGGCGACCACCTCAAACTACGCTGCGATCTGGAGAATTTCCGTAAATTGAAGGAACGGCAGGGGATCGCCCTGCGCCAGGAAACCGGTGCAGCTGCCGATGAAGAGGCCGCACTGGTGGAGGCGGTGGTAGCCCCCGGCTCCACCCTGGATGGCCGCAGCCTCAAGCAGGCCCGTTTCCGCTCCCGCTACGGTCTGACCGCTCTGGCCGTGCGGCACCGGGGCCGGGTGATGCGCGAACACCTGGAAGAGATGCAGCTCAAGGCCGGCGACGTGCTGCTGTTTGAGGTGGCCCAGAAACAGCTGCAACTGCTGCGCGACGACCGGACCTTCGTACTGGTGTCCCAGGTGGAGCTGCCAAATTTCAGAAAAAGCCGGATGCTGACCGCCATCGCCATCGTGACCGGGGTGGTGCTAGCAGCCGCCACCGGCGCCGTGCCGATCGTGGCCGGCGCCATTGTGGGCTGCATCCTGATGGTGCTGACCCGCTGCCTGACCCTGGACGAGGCCTACGGCTCCATCAACTGGCAGGTCATCTTCCTGCTGGCCGGNNCCTGGAGACCACCGGCGCCGCCCGCCTGCTCGGCGGTCTGCTGGTCGAGCACCTGGGCAGCCTGGGTCCGGTGGCGCTGGTCTCAGGTCTGTATCTGGCCACCTCACTCTTAACCGAGCTGATGTCCAACAACGCCACCGCAGCGCTACTGGCGCCGATCGCCATCGCCGCTGCCGAGAGCCTGGGGATCGATGCGCGGCCCCTGTTGATGGCGATTACCTTTGCCGCCTCGGCCAGCTTCATGACCCCGGTGGGCTACCAGACCAACACCCTGATCTACGGGCCGGGCCAGTTCCGCTACGCCGATTTTCTCAAGGTGGGCACGCCGCTCAACATCCTGTTCTGGATCCTGGCAACCATCTTTATCCCGCGTTTCTGGCCGTTTTAGTGCTGGGTGCTAACCACAAGCCAGCTACACCATGGTGATCTGATGATACTGAGTACGACCATCAATGCGATCGGCGGTTTGGCCTTGTTCCTGCTGGCCATGCTGATGATGACCGAAGGCCTGAAGCTGTTTGCCGGCGAGGGGCTGAAACAGTTGCTGGGCCGCTTCACCTCCACGCCGCTCAAGGGGGTACTGGCCGGCGTGCTGGTGACCGGCCTGGTGCAGTCATCCACGGCGGTCACCGTGGCGGTGATCGGTTTTGTCAACGTCGGCCTGATGGGCCTACGGCAGGGCCTGGGGGTGGTGTTCGGCACCAACGTCGGCACCACCGTCACCGGCTGGCTGGTCAGCCTGGTGGGGTTCGGCTTCAAGATCGAGAACTTTGCCCTGCCGATCCTGGCCCTGGGCGTGGCGTTGCGGCTGGGGTCCAGCAGTCGGCGCAATCAGGGTCTGGGCGAAGCCCTGGCCGGTTTCGGTCTGTTTTTTCTCGGTCTGTCGATCCTCAAAGACTCCTTTGGCAGCCTGGCACAGCTGTACGGCAACGGAGTTCCAGGCTTCACCACCAACGGCGGTGTGATCACCTTTCTGTTGGTCGGCTTTGTGATCACCGTCCTGACCCAGTCATCCAGTGCCGCCATCGCCATCATCCTGACCGCCGCCACGGGCGGAGTGATCGGCATCCAACCGGCTGCTGCCGCCGTGATCGGCGCCAACCTCGGCACCACCACCACGGCGGCCGTCGCCGTGCTCCGGGCCACCCCCAATGCCAAACGACTGGCACTGGGGCATATCCTGTTCAACCTGATCACCGGCGTGGTGGCGTTATCACTGTTGCCGGGCATGCTCTGGCTGGTGGCGCAGCTGGCAGACGGGCTGGATCTGGAAGGCAGCCCGGCAGCTGTGCTGGCGCTGTTCCACACCGTCTTCAACCTGCTAGGGGTCGTGATCATGCTGCCGCTGACCGGACGCCTCACCCGGCTGCTGGAGAAACGCTTCCGCAGTCTTGAGGAAGAGGCCGGGCGCCCCCACCACCTGGATGCCAGCCTGGCCAACACCCCCAGCCTGGCGGTGGCCGGCCTGCGGGCTGAACTGCTGCGGCTGCGGGATATGACCAACCGCCTGGTGCGTGCCTCCATGGCGCCCTCGCCGGTGGCCGTCAAGGCATTTGAACAGCAGGCGGCTGCCATTCACCGCCTGGTGGTTGCAGTGGCCGAGTTTGTCGGCACGGTGCGCACCGCCACCATGTCGCGTGAGGAGGGCGAACAGCTCGCCCGGGCGTTACGCACTGCCCGTTATCTCGACGAAGCGGCGCGCCTTTCAGGCACTGCGCTGGCCCTGCACCAGAAACTGCTGGGCAGCAGCGATGCTGAAATCGTAGCGGTGCTGCAGCAGCTGTTCGACCAGATTGAACACTGCTGCCGCTTGGCCCATCAGGAAGAGCCCGCCGAAGATCACTCTGATCAGGAACGGCTGGAGGCCCTGGAAGGCTTTGAACAACAGTACCAACAGACCAAGGCAGAACTGCTGGATGCTGCGGTCTCACGGCGCCAGTCCATAACGGTGGTCAACCAGCTGCTGGGAGAGCTGAGCGGCACCCGGCGTATGGTTGAGCAACTGGTCAAGGCCGACCGTCTGCTGCGCAGCCCGGCCCTGGCTGAAGCGATCGAATCTGAAAAACGGCAGGAAAACGCTGCCTAGAATCTGTGCCAGACGGTGAGACAGCTTGCCAGCCGACGGTTTTTTGCTACACTTGTTGCTCACCGTTACCTGTTTTCAAGCTGATCTACACGCTTCTTAACCTTATCATCTCCGGAGGAGCCAATGTTTAAACGAATCATCCTGTTCATGGTCACCAACCTGGCGATCGTCTTCGTGCTCAGCATCGTGCTGAACCTGCTGGGGGTCGGCCCAATGCTGGACCAGCATGGCCTCAATATGGGCAGCCTGATCGTCTTTGCCGCCGTGTTCGGCTTTGGCGGTTCACTGATCTCGCTGGTGATCTCAAAATGGACCGCCAAGCGGCTGACCGGCGCCCAGGTGATCAGCCAGCCCTCCAGCGAACTTGAGCACTGGCTGGTGGAGGTGGTGCGACGGCAGGCCCTCAAGGCCAACATCGGCATGCCTGAGGTGGCGATCTACGACGCCCCGGATGTCAACGCCTTTGCCACCGGCATGAACCGTAACAACGCACTGGTTGCGGTCAGCACCGGGCTGTTGCGGGCCATGGACCGCAACGAGGCCGAGGCGGTATTGGCCCATGAGATCAGCCACGTGGCCAACGGCGACATGATCACCCTGGCCCTGATCCAGGGGGTGGTCAACACCTTCGTGATTGTGGCCTCGCGACTGGCCGGCTACCTGGTGGACCGGGTAATCTTCAAGACCGAGCGGGGCCACGGTCCGGGCTTCTTTATCACCTCGATGATCGCCCAGCTGGTGTTCGGCATCCTGGCCAGCATCATCGTCTGCTGGTTCAGCCGCCAGCGTGAATTCAGGGCCGACGCCGGCGCGGCAGCCATTTCGGGCCGCGAGAAGATGATCGCAGCCCTGCAGAAACTGCGCATGAGCACTACCCAGCCCCACCTGCCGGACCAGATGGCCGCCTTCGGCATCTCAGGCGGCGCTGGCGGCGGGCTGAAAAAACTGTTCATGACCCACCCGCCGCTGGAAGAGCGGATCGCCGCCCTGCAGCGTGGCAGGTAATCAATCGGACGCGACCGCTGCCGTGTCCGGTACTGACAGCTACGATAGCTGTTGACAAGCTGGGGGCTCTTTATTTATATTCAAGACTCCTAAAGGGGAGTAGTTATCGGCCACAAACAAGGCCGACCCGTTTTCGTCACTACGGCTGAAAAGCCCGGAAACGGGACAGTGCATACTGTCAACAAGACCTTTATCCTGGTTACGCCACGGATAAAGGTCTTTTTTTTATGCCCTGCGTACATCAACAGCACCACAATGGAACCGAAAAGGAGAAATGATCATGCAATGCCCTGTTTGTAGCGACACCAGCCTGATGATGACCGAGCGCCAGGGGATCGAGATCGATTACTGTCCGCGCTGCCGCGGTATCTGGCTCGACCGTGGAGAACTGGACAAGATCATCGAGCGCTCGCTGAACCAAGACAGCACGCCTGCCGCTGCACCAACGACCATGACCTACCAGCAGCAGCCGCAGCAACCGCAGCAACCGTACCAGCAGCACCACGGCAAAGACCATCGCTACAGCCATCCCTACAGGAAAAAGAAATCGCTCTTAAGCGAGCTGTTTGATTTTGACTAACCACCAACCACACACAAAGAGGATTATACACCCATGACATCATCATTGCTCCTCTGGAGCGCCTTCACGGTTCTGGTGGTCATCATGCTGGCCATCGACCTGGGCTTAAACCGCAAGAGCCACCAGGTTTCGTTCAAGGAGGCCTTGATCTGGAGCATCGTCTGGGTTGGCCTTGCCCTGGCCTTCAATGTCGGCATCTATTTCCTGATGGGCAAACAACCGGCCCTTGAATTTCTGACCGGCTACCTGATCGAGAAATCCCTTTCGGTTGACAACCTGTTTGTCTTCATCATGATCTTTACGGTCTTCGGGGTCAGGGGCGAGCTGCAGGCACGGGTGCTCAAGTGGGGCATCCTGGGTGCCTTGATCATGCGGGTAGTCTTCATCTTCGTAGGCGCGGAACTACTGCAGCGTTTTCAGTGGTTGTTCTACATCTTTGGTGCAATCCTGCTCTACACCGCCTGGAAGATGGCCTTCGGCCCCAGCCACGAGATGGAGCCGGACAAAAATCCGCTGGTGCGGCTGGCCCGCAAGTTTCTGCCGATGACTAAAAAGATCCGGGGCGATTGGTTTGTGACCCGGCGTCTCAAGCTGTGGGTTGCCAGTCCGCTGTTCATGGTCTTGCTGGTGGTGGAAAGCAGCGATCTGGTCTTTGCACTGGATTCCATACCGGCCATCTTTGCCATTACCCTGGACCCGTTCATCGTACTGACCTCCAATGTCTTTGCCATTATGGGACTGCGGGCGCTCTACTTCCTGCTGGCAGGGGTAATGGGGATGTTTATCTACCTGAAATACGGCATCTCCTTCATCCTTGGTTTTGTCGGCATCAAGATGATCCTGATCATGCTGGGGGTGCATGTACCGATATCAATTTCACTGGGAATTATCGTTGCAAGCCTCGTGACGGCCATTGGGCTGTCATTGCTTGCCAATACAACCCCGGCGCTTGCCCCAAAGGCCAACCTGCCGGATGAAGCCTGCTAGAGTATCCATGCTACTAACCAACCAAGGAGTGAACATGCAACGACAGGTCGCAAGAATTTTTACCGTACTGGCAGCAGTTCTGTTTCTGAGTATCACCGTTTTCGAACTGCATGCCGAAGCAAGGAGTGGCGGCAAACGCTCCATCGGCAGTCGCGGTTCCCGCACCTACAGCAAACCGGCAGCACCTGCCTACCAGACAAGCCAGCCACGGCAGCAGCAGGCCACAACGGCGCCCGGTTCGCTACAGCAGCAGCCTGCAGCAGGCGGAGGCTTCATGAGGAGTATGGCCGGCGGCCTGATGGGCGGCATGCTCGGCAGCATGTTGTTCAGTAGTTTTGCCGGGGCTTCCGGTGGTATGCCGGGCAGTGGTGGCATCGGCCTGTTCGAGATCGCCCTGCTGGCCGGTATCGCCTACCTGATCTATCGCTTTATGAAGAAAAAGAGAGAGCAGAGTCAGCTGGCGCCGGCACTGAACTCCAGCGCACCGTTTGGCGCACGGCAACCCGAAGCGATCAGGATGCAGCCGGTCGAGACCGCCTACCTGCCAGCCGATTCCGGGCTGCAGCATATCCAGCAGATGGATCGCAGCTTTGACGAAACAGCCTTTCAGGACACGGTGATGAATCATTTCTTCAGGATCCAGGCCGCCTGGATGCATCGCGACCTGTCTTCGGTTTCCGGGCTCCTGACCGACGAGATGCGGACTACCATGCAGGGCGATATCGAACAGCTGCTGAAGGACAAGCAGATCAACCGGCTCGAAAACATAGCTGTCAGAAAGGTGGAGATCGCCGAGGCCTGGCAGGAGTCTGGACAGGATTACATTACAGCGCTGGTACATGCCAACCTGCTTGATTATACGACCGATGAGGCGACCGGCGCCGTGGTTTCGGGAAGCACAACGGAACCGGTACGTTTTGAGGAGTTCTGGACCTTCACCAGATCCGTGGGCAGCAATCCATGGCAGCTTTCTGCCATTCATCAACGCTGATCCAACTACACGCAGGCTCCCCGGCGACACCACCGGGGAGCCTGCGCAGACAAAACCAGAAGCGACCCTCCGCCAGCTTACAGCTGATGCTTGACCGCTCCCGACACTCGGGCTGCCTGGGCCACCGCATCGGCCACTGCGGTATGTACCTCGGCATTGAGGATGCCCGGCACCAGTTCGCCATCTTCGGCATACTGGGCAATCACCTTGGCGGCAGCAATCAGCATCCGGTTATTGATTCGACAGGCCCGGGCGTTCAAGGCGCCCCGGAAGATGCCGGGGAAGGCCAGGGCGTTGTTGATGCTTTTACCGTCAGCCGCAAAGGATGCCCCGGCCTCCAGGGCCTGCTGGGGCTTGATTTCGGCATCAGGATTGGACAGCGCAAGAATCACCTGCCCCGGCTGGACCATCTCCGGCTTGATCAGACCCGGACAGCCGGTGGTGGCCACCACAATCGGTGATCGCTCCATCAACCCGACCAGATCCGTTGCCACACCGCCGTTCTCCTCGTGCATCGCCATGGCCGCCGCGCTCAGATCGGTGCCCAGCACCTGCTTGATCCCGTAGGCCATCAGCAGTTTGGCGATGCCGGTTCCGGCCGCCCCCAGACCGATGATACCGACTGTGGCATTCTGCAGGCGGGTGCTGGTGAAACGGGTCACGTTCAACAGCGCCGCCAGCACCACCACGGCGGTACCGTGCTGGTCGTCATGCATAATCGGCATATCCAGCCGCTCCACCAACCGCCGCTCGATCTCGAAGCAGTCCGGCGCCGCGATATCCTCCAATTTGATAGCCCCGAAGGTGGGGGCGATGCGACAGATGGTCTCCACGATCTGGGACGGGTCTTTGCTGTCCAGCAGAATCGGTATGCCGGATATGCCGACCAATTTATCGAACAATACCGACTTGCCCTCCATCACCGGCATGCCGGCCACCGGCCCGATATCCCCCAGCCCCAGAATGGCGGTGCCATTGGTGATGATCGCCACGCTGTTGCTGATGGCGGTGTAACGCTGGGCCAACTCTGGCTGTTTCTGAATCTGACGACAGATGGAGGCCACGCCAGGTGTGTAGATCTTGCGCACATCGCCGATGGTTTCAAGCTCCACTCGGCTTCTGACCGCTATCTTGCCCCCCTCATGCACCTTCTGCACCCGGTCGATCACCTCTTCGATGGTCACCCCGTCCACCTGGCCCACCGCCTGGAGAATCCGCTCCAGATGCTGATCGCTGTCCACGTAGACCGTGATCTCGCGCACGTTGTGGGTCAGACCGGAGCGCATCAGGCGCACGTCACCGATATTGCCTCCCTCGGAGCCGATGGCGGTGGTCAGCTTGCCCAGGAAGCCTGGTTGATCGGTAATCATCACCCGGATGGTCTTGACGACCTTGTCCAAGCCTTTTTCAATGTTCATGATGCGCTGTTCTCCTCGGCTGCTGTGCCGGTAAGCGGACGTACGGCCTAGTGCAGCGGCTCAAAGCGGCCCAGCTCGGGCCGGTATTCCAAAAGCGCCCCTTCGGCAAGGTCGAAATACCAACCATGCAACGACAGGCTGCCGCCGGACACCCGCTGGTGAATGAACGGGAAACTGTGCAGATTTTCCAGGGAGAGCAGGATGCCGGCCTGCTCGGCGGCCCGCTGCTGCAAAGCGGCATCCTTATCCGCCAACTCGGTCAGCACCCGTTCCCGTGCCGGGACGGCAATCTCCATCCAGTTGGTAATGAAGCCGCCCCCCTTGCAACCGCAGCTGCCGGCCATCAGGGCCTTGATGCCACCGCACTGGGAGTGGCCCAGCACGACGATATGCTCCACTCCCAGGTGACAGACCGCAAACTCCAGGGCAGCGCTGACCCCGTGCCGGCCGCCATCTTCTTCACAGGGGGGCACCAGATTGGCCACATTGCGCACCGTAAACAGGTCACCCGGGGCGCAGTTGGTCAGGATGGCCGGATCAACCCGTGAATCGGAGCAGCCGATGATCATGGTCTTGGGGGACTGCCCCTCCTTGAGGGGCTCGAAATGGGTCGCCTCGGGACCGAAATAGTTCTCCTGAAAGGTACGAAAGCCCGCAATAAACCGTTGAATATCCTTCATAGAGTCTCCTCCACAGAACAACGCCGCTTAGCGGGAGAGGGCCGCCAGGGCCTCATCGGCGGTCTGGTCGTAACGGGCCCGCTCCTTGCGTGCAGCCTCTTCAAGTGCCGCCTTTACCTCAGGGTATTTGAGGGCCAGGATGCGGGCCGCCAGCATGGCGGCGTTCTTGCTGCCGTCGATAGCCACCGTGGCCACCGGCACGCCCGGCGGCATCTGCACGGTGGAGAGCAGGCTGTCCAGACCGGTCAGCGGCCCGTTGCCCAACGGCACACCGATCACCGGCAGCAACGTATGGCCGGCGACCACCCCGGCCAGGTGGGCCGCCACACCGGCACAGCCGACCAGCACCTGCACCCCCTCGCGGTGAGCACGCTCAAGATAGGCCAGCACTTTATCCGGCGTACGGTGAGCCGAGGCCACGACGATCTCGCTGGGAATCCCCAGCTCGGTCAGGGTTTCACGAATCTTAACCACCGTGGGCAGGTCATTGGGGCTGCCGGTCAGGATACCGACCAGGGGGCTCGTGGCGATCATTACAGGAACAGTCTTCGACATGGTGAGTTCTCCTTTTTCAGGTTGATGTAAGCAGAAATACCGGGGCAGCACAGGCCGCCACCAGGCGTTGATACGGAACGGAAGACGCATTGTGCGCAGCAAGGGCAGTTCAGTCAGCGCTGACGATGCAGATAGCGGTACCGTTTACCGCAAAAAATCAGGCCTGTGGTTCGGGCGGTATAAAAATGTCCGGATAGACGTCGGGAGGCGAGTCCGATGCCTCAACACCGACGCGCCGGGCCACGGTTAACATGGCAGGTGGCTGGATAGAGCTGGTAAGCAGAAAATCAGTATAATCGACAAAGGAGTGCTTGGGCGGCTTGAAATCCTGGACGTCCCGGTTATCCATCGAGTAGTCGAACCCGCCCTGCAGCTGCGTCACCTCAACGGTTGCCGCGCCAGCTGCCGTACCGCCCCCCGTGTTGCACGAGAGCACTGCCAGATGCAGCAGGATCGCCAGCATGCCGAGGGTTGCGCAGCTGAGTAGACGGCGGGATTGACGCATGGAAGCGGACCTTTTGACACGACAGGCAATGGAGTGGCGAACTGTTTGAAAAACCATTAAACGGAAAACTGGCCGAAAATGTCAAGAGGTATACACGAATGCATCCGCAGCGGCTGATTTGCCAAGGGGGAGGTTCTCAGGTATCCTTTTCACGTTCACCGTTTTGGTCATTAGCTGCAGCAGCAGCCCAACCAGGAAGGATTACACATGGAATGGTACCGTACAGAGGCCGGACAGGCCCTGGGTGAGCTGGCCAGCAGCGAAGGCGGGCTCTCATCCCAGGAGGCAGCCCACCGGCTGGCCCGTTTCGGCCCCAACAAGCTGGCCGAGCAGGAGCAGATCAGTCGACTGCAGATCCTACTGCATCAATTTACCAGCCCCCTGATCTACATCCTGCTGATCGCAGCGGGCGTGACGCTGCTGCTGCAAGAGTACATCGACAGCGGTGTAATCATGGCAGTGGTGCTCTTGAACGCGGTGATCGGTTATTTGCAGGAATACAAGGCCGAGGAGAGCGTCCGGGCCCTGAAGAACCTGCTGGTGGCCAAGGCACGGGTCATCCGCGACGGCCATGAGAAGGAGATCGCAGGCCACGAGCTGGTGCCGGGCGATATCGTGTTGTTGGCCTCCGGCTCCCGGGTGCCGGCCGACCTGCGCCTGCTGCAGACCATTGAGCTACGGGTCGACGAGGCGATGCTGACCGGTGAATCGCTGCCGGTGGAGAAGCAGACCGCCGCCATAGCCGAAGACGACCTGCCGCCGGCCGATCAGATTAACATGGCCTTTATGGGCACCTCCGTGGTTAACGGACGGGCCAAGGGGCTGGTGGTGGCCACTGCCGGCCAGACCATACTGGGCTCCATCGCCGGTGAAGTGCGCGATATCGGCCTGGTCAAGGCGCCAATCCAGATCAAGATTGAACAGTTTGCCAAGCTGATCGGCCTGCTGGTGCTGGGCGCCTCGTCGCTGTTGTTCGCAGTCGGCCTGCTGCTGGGAGAGACCGTCAAGACCATGTTCATGGTGGCGGTGGCCGCTGCCGTGGCCACCATTCCGGAAGGACTGCCGATTGTGGTCACCATCGCCATGGCCGTTGGGGTGGCCCGCATGGCCAAACACAACGCCATCATCCGCAAGCTGCCGGCGGTGGAGACCCTGGGCAGCACCACCGTGATCTGCTCCGACAAGACCGGTACCCTGACCCGCAACCAGATGACCGTCACCCGGCTCTACGACGGCCAGCAGCACTACCAGGCCGACGGTAACGGCTACGACCCCCGTGGCTCGCTGACCTGCGACGGTCAGGTCGTACGGCTTGATCAACGCCCCGCTCTTGAACTGCTGCTGCGGATCGGGCTGTTGTGCAATGAATCAAGCCTGTATGAAGAAGATAATCAATTCAGGGTGGACGGCGACCCCACCGAAGGGGCCCTGATCGTCTCGGCCCTCAAGGGGGGACTGGTCCAGGAGCAGGAAAAGGAACGCTTCCCGCTGTTGGCCATGGTGCCGTTCGAATCCGAACGGGGCTACATGGCCACCCTACACCAGGACGGCGCCCGCCGCCTGATCCTGGTGAAAGGGGCGCCGGAGCGGGTGGTGGAGATGTGTACCCTGGACCCGCAGGCCACGGAGCAGGTGCTGGCCACCGCCACCAGCTTTGCTGCCGAGGGGATGCGGGTGCTGGCCTTTGCCTGGAAAGAGGCCCGAGAGGATCAGGATGATCTGACCCATGACGATGCCGGCCAGGGACTGCAACTGGTGGGCCTGCAGGGGATGATCGACCCGCCCCGGACCGAGGCGATCGAAGCCATTGACGGCTGTAAACGGGCCGGCATCCGGGTGGTGATGATCACCGGCGACCATGCCGTGACCGCCCAGGCCATAGGACGCCAGTTGGGGATTATTGATCAGGACGACGCCGTACTGACCGGCCGCGAACTGGAGGGGATGGATGACGACGCACTCTACGCACGGGTCATGGAGGTATCGGTCTATGCGCGGGTGGCGCCGGACCACAAGCTGCGGATCACCCGCCAGCTGATCCGCCACGGCCAGGTGGTGGCCATGACCGGCGACGGTGTCAACGACGCCCCGGCCCTTAAAAGCGCCCATATCGGGGTGGCCATGGGCATCACCGGCACCGACGTGGCCAAGGAGGCCTCGGACATGGTACTGACCGATGACAACTTCAGCAGTATCTTCAGCGCGGTACGGGAAGGCAGGATTGTCTTCGACAACCTGCGCAAGGTGATCTTCTTCCTGCTGCCCACCGGCATCGCCTCAATCATCTCGATCACCATCACCATGCTGTTCGGGGTGCCGATCCCCTATCTGGCGGCCCAGCTGCTCTGGATCAACCTGGTCACCAACGGCCTGCAGGATGTGGCCATGGCCTTTGAACCGGGAGAAGCCGGCATTGACCGTCGCCAACCACGACCGCCCCAGGAAGGCATCATGTCCCGCCTGCTGGTGCAGCGTACCATCCTGGTGGGGTTGGTGATCGCCTGTGGCGTGGTCTGGAACTACCTGACCGCCCTGCGGGAGGGTAACTCGCTGGAAAATGCCCGCACCGTGGCAGTGACCACCATGGTCTTCTTCCAATTCTTCCAGGCCTGGAACAGCCGTTCGGAACACGAGTCGGTCTTCAGCATCAATCCGCTCGGCAACCCGTTCCTGTTTGCCAGCATGATCGCTGCCGGTCTGGCGCAGCTGGCCTTCATCTATGCGCCGCCCCTGCAGTGGATCTTCCGCACGGTGCCGCTGACAGGCACTGAATGGCTGCGGGTGTTGGCGGTCTCGGCAACGGTGGTGCTGGTGGTGGAACTGGACAAGTGGCTGCGCCGGCGGTCTGCCCCCTAGCCTCCTGCCAGACGGCTGATCATATAGCCGGCCGCCACGGCAGTACCGATCACCCCGGCCACGTTGGGCCCCATGGCATGCATCAGCAGGTAGTTCTGGGGGGCATACTCGGCCCCCACACTCTGGCTGACCCGGGCCGCCATCGGCACCGCCGAGACGCCGGCCGATCCGATCAGGGGATTAATCGGGTTGTTGGGTGACAGGCGGTTCATCAGTTTGGCGAGCAGCACCCCGCCGGCGGTGGATACCCCGAAGGCCACCACCCCCATGCCGATGATTACCAGGGTGCCGGGACGCAGAAAGATATCGGCCTGCATGGTCATCCCCACCGCCGTACCCAGAAAGATGGTGGTGATGTTGATGATCTCGTTCTGGCAGGCCTTGACCAGCCGATCCACCACCCCGGATTCGCGCAGCAGATTGCCCAGCATCAGCATCGCCACCAGGGCCGAGGCGTCCGGCACCACCATGATGCAGAGCACCATCACCACCAGCGCAAACACGATCCGCTCCAGCTTGCCCACCTTACGCAGACTCTTCATCCTGATCCGTTTTTCGGCATCGGTGGTCAAGGCCCGCATGATCGGCGGCTGAATCAGCGGCACCAGACTCATGTAGGTGTAGGCCGCCACCGCAATCGGGCCGATCAGGTGCGGGGCCAGTTTGTTGGCCAGAAAGATCGAGGTGGGGCCGTCGGCGCCACCGATGATGCCGATCGAGGCCGCCTCCCCCAGGGTAAACATCCCGGTGGCCACGGCGCAGAACATGGTGGCAAAGACCCCCAGTTGAGCCGCTGCTCCCAACAGCAAGGTACGGGGATTGGCGATCAGGGGGCCGAAGTCAGTCAGGGCCCCCACCCCCAGAAAGATGATCGGCGGAAACAGTTCCAGGTGGATTCCCTGACTGATGAAATAGTACAGACCAGCGGTGGGATGAAACATGCCGTCAATGGTCCAGCCGCCGTCGTACAGGGCCCGGGTGGGCAGGTTGGCCAACAGCGCGCCGAAGGCGATCGGCAGCAGCAAGAGCGGCTCGTACTGCTTCTTGATGGCCAGATAGAACAGCAGACCGCAGATGGCCCACATGATCAGCATGCGGCCAGACAGATACTGAAAACCGGTGTCATGGACAAACATCTGCAACACATCATTCAGTATGTTCAGCATTAACCTCACCCCTCGATCTGCAGCAGCGTGGTGCCTTCATCAACCGCATCGCCCACCTTGACCAGCACGGCCTGCACCGTACCGGCCAGCGGCGAGACAACCGGGGTCTCCATCTTCATCGCATCCAGCACGATCACGGTCTGATTAACCGCCACCGGATCCCCTGCCTTGACCAGACACTTGAAGACGTTACCGGCCATCGGGCTGGCCACCATTCCACCACCTGCCGCCTGACGGGCTGGCGGGGAAACGCTTGGCTGCATCGGGTGCGGCACCTGCTGGACAGTCGAGAGCGCAGCACCCGCTGCACGGGATACACCGGCGCCGTCATCCAGCAGCTCCACACCAACCTCGTAACTTTTACCTTCCAGCGTAATCCGCAACAATTTCATACCGTAGCTTCCTTTCGACTTATTTAAGACGATGGTCCTGCAATGCATGCCGCCCCTGGGCGGACCAGCTCTGATCCCTGGCGTTCAACGGGCGAAGACGCTCAACCCGCACCGTCTCCCCCAGCACCTCGCTGGCAGCGGCGGTCAATACCACCACCAGCTGCTGGTCGCTTAAACCGGGGTGGATGGTAGCTGCAGGTGACGAAGGTAGCGTTGGGGCGGCTGGCGTGACGGTTGCCAGCGACGCTGCCGGTTTGTGCAGGGCGCCGAGCAGCCGGCCAATGGCGGAGCAGATCAGGCTTAACGAGATCAGCACCACCATCACCACAACCAGGCCGGTCAGCTGAAACTCCACCAACCCGCCCAAATCATAATCATCGACTTTTCCATCCCTGGTCAGGTACTGCTCACCCAGCCTGACCTGCGACTGTTGTTTCAGCGCCTGACCTTCCTGCGCGCCGTCGCGCAGCACACGAGCCGCTTCTGCATCGCGATAGGTCTTGTACAGCACCGTGCCGTCCGGCAGCACCGTAAAGACGGCCGGTGATTGCACAGCAGCTGCCTCTGGTTGCGTTCTGGTTGCCACAATTCCCCCTTACAGCGGTATCAGGCCATGTTTCTTGGCCGGCCGGCTAACCCGTTTGGTAAGCGCGATGCGCAAGGCAAGCGCAACCCGTGATCTGGTCTCCGCCGGCTCAATCACGTCGGTGACCATGTCCCGTGATGCCGCCTGGTACGGGGTGGCGAAATGTTCGCGGTACAACTGCACCAGCTCGGCCTCCTTGGAGGCATGGTCTTCCGCCTCCTCGATCTCCTTCTTGTAGATGATCTTGGCTGCGCTCTCGGCCCCCATCACCGCAATCTCGGCGCAGGGCCAGGCAAAGATAAAGTCGGCCCCCATATCCTTGGAACACATGGCCAGATAGGCGCCGCCGTAGGCCTTGCGCATGATCACCGTAATCTTGGGCACGGTGGCTGCTGCATAGGCAAACAACATCTTGGCGCCGTGGCGGATGATGCCGCCCCGCTCCTGGGCCAGGCCGGGCATAAATCCAGGCACATCCACCAGGTTTACCAGCGGCACGTTAAAGGCATTGCAGAAGCGGATAAAACGAGCCGCCTTGTCCGAACTGTCGATATCCAGACAGCCGGCCTTGTGGGACGGCTGGTTGGCAACGATCCCCACCACCATGCCGCTGATACGCCCGAATCCAACCACGATATTGCGGGCAAACTCGCGCTGCACCTCCAGCCACTGCCCCGAATCCAGCAGTCGCTCGATCACGGCATAGACATCGTAGGCACTCTTGGGATCATCGGGCACCAGCTTGTTCATCCCCTTGTCCGGCGCCAGGCTGACCTCTTCCGGGAACTGATGCGGCGGGTCCTGCATATTGTTGAGCGGCAGAAAGCTGATCAGCTGCTGGGCAATGCGGATGGCATGGTTATCGTCCTCGGCAATAAAATGGATATTGCCGCTCACCGAGGCATGGGCCTCGGCGGTGCCGAACTGTTCGATCGGCGCCACCTGCCCGGTGGCGGACTTGATCACCTCCGGTCCGCAGATAAACATGCTGGAATGGGTGCGAGTCTGGATCAGAAAATCCATCAGGGCCGGGCTGTAGGCGGCCCCGCCGGCACAGGGCCCGGCGATGATGGCGATCTGCGGCACCACCCCCGAGGCGGCCACATTCTGATAAAAGACCTGGCCATAGCCGGACAGACTGTGGATCCCCTCCTGAATGCGGGCGCCGCCGGAATCGTTGATCGCCACCACCGGAATACCGGTCTCGCAGGCAATCGCCATGATGTCACAGATCTTTTTAGCGTGCATATGCCCCAAGGCGCCGCCGCCCACTGTAAAGTCCTGGCTGAAGACCGCCACCGGACGGCCATCCACGTTGCCCGTGCCGGTCACCACCCCGTCGCCCGGCATGAATTTGTCGGCAAAGCCCGGCATATGACAGGCATGGTTGACATGCATACCCAACTCACTGAAGGATGCCGGATCAAACAACTGCTCGACCCGTTCACGGGCGCTCAGGCGCCCCTCGTCGTGCCGTTTCTTGATCTTGTCCTTGCCGCCGCCCGCCAGCGCCGCTGCGCGACGCTGCTGCAACTCATCCAGCAACTTCTGTTGTAATGCCATACTCCGACTCCTTGCATGCTGCCTCAGTTCATTACACTTGTTTAACTATAGAACCGGTCTGCCGACATGCAAGTAAAACGACACAAAAATTCAGTTTCAACTAAACAAACCTAAACTGGTGACCACACCGGTTTCTGACACAGATGTCAGAAACCGGTCAGTTGTGCAGCTAAGCTTTGCCTGTTACAGTCTGACAGCAAGGAGCGTATCCAAATGAAGATCCTGGTGGTGGAGGATGAACTCAAGATTGCCGAGGCCCTCAAGCGTGGACTGGAGGCCGAAGGGTACCAGGTCGTCACCGCTGCCAGCGGTGAAGAGGGGTTCTTCTGCCTGAACAGCGAGCCATTCGATCTGCTACTGCTGGACCGGATGCTGCCGGGACGGGACGGGCTTGAGGTTCTGACCACCCTGCGGGCCAAGGGCTTTACCCTGCCGGTGCTGGTGCTGACTGGCCGGGATACGGTGGAAGACCGGGTACTGGGGCTGGACAGCGGCGCCGACGATTATCTGGTCAAGCCGTTCGCCTTCCCTGAACTGCTGGCCCGCATCCGCCTGCTGCTACGCCGCGGACGTCATGAAACCGATAAACCGTTCACCCTGGCTGACCTGGAGTTGAATTTCTCATCCCATCAGGCCCTGCGTAACGGTCAGTCACTGGAACTGACCTCCCGGGAATTTGAGCTGTTGGAATATCTGTTACGCCACCAGGGGCATGTGGTATCCCGTGAGATGCTGGCCCACGACGTCTGGAAGGTGCGGGAGCGCTCCACCCCGCTGGATAATGTGATCGACGTCAACATCGCCCGCCTGAGGCGCAAGGTGGACGGCCCCTACCCCCTCAAACTGATCCGCACCATCCGTGGAGTGGGCTTCATGGCATCGGCCGAGGATGAGCATGTCACGCCCCAGTAACATCCGTCTGCGTTTCACCCTGCTCTACGGCGTTGCCCTGGTGGCCACCGTGATGCTGTTTTCAGCCGGCATCTACTTCTTCGTGCAATCCATGCTGATCAACCAGATCAACAATCACCTGCGCAAGGATCTGGCCACAGTGATCAACTACCTGCGCATCGACCCGGATGGCCTGCCCAATCTGGCTGAGATCGGCCCGGTGCATCACTTCCGGGTGCGGGATGGCAACCGTCCCCTGATCGCCTCCCAGGAGTGGCAACAATCCGGCCTCGATCCCCTGCTGGGTGCGGGCAATCCCTACCCTGCACCCCATTCGGTCCGCGTCGATGACAAGCGGCTGTATCGCGTCCAGAGTCAACTTTTACCCCTGGATGAACACCTGTACCAGATCGTGGTAGCCCACGAGGAGAGCAATTACCGCCGCACCCTCAACACCCTGGCCTTGATCATCCTGCTGATCCTGCCGGTTTCGGTGGTGCTGTCGCTACTGGTGGGTTATCTGATCGCCGGACGAGTGCTGGCGCCGATCAGAAGCATCACCGCCAAGGCCCGCGAGATCGGGGCCGAGAACCTCGCCGCCCGGTTGCCGGTCAGTGTGGAGTCCAACGAATTCAGCAATCTGGCCACGGTCTTCAACCAGACCTTTGAACGGCTGGAGGATTCCTTTGAGCGGCTGCGCCGCTTCACCAGCGACGCCTCCCATGAGCTGCGCACACCGCTGACCGCCATTCGCAGCATCGGCGAGACCGCCCTGCAGCAACAGACGGTCAGCCCTGAATGCCGTGAAACCATCGGCAGCATGCTGGAAGAGACCGACCGGCTGGTACAGACCGTAGAATCACTGCTGCTCTTGAGTCGCACCGATGGTAGCGCCCTACAGAAGGAACCGGTGGAGATCGGCGATCTGCTGGACGATGTGGTCGAGTTTCTTACGGTACTGGCCGAGGACCGTCAACAACAGATTGTTTTCGCACGGGAAACCAGCCTGACCATACCGGCCGACCCCTGCATGCTACGCCGGGCCTTCCTGAACCTGATGGACAACGCCATCAAATACTCACCGGAGCAAACCAGCATCACCATTCGGTTCTATCGCACCCCGGACCAGGGGACCATCATCGACCTGCTTGATCACGGCCCCGGCATTCCAGACAGTGATAAGGAACGGATATTTGACCGCTTCTACCGGCTGGACAACGGCCGCTCCCGTGACAAGGGCGGCACCGGCCTGGGCCTTTCCATCACCAAGGCAGCCCTGGAAGCCCACGGCGGCACCATCACCCTGCTGGATGCCCCCGCTGGTGGCTGCCTGTTCAGGGTACGCTTCCCAGCCACACCTCCCCACCCCAATTCCTGACAGCTTTGTCAGGAAAGCGTCAGTTGTCCCCCAAAGGTCAAACTGTTACAGATAACCTAACACCGGTTCGCTGTTTACGCTGTAACTACCAGCATAAAGGAGGAGACTATGAAGACGTTGTTTGCCGTGTCGCTGTCAATCTGCGCAACCCTGTTGGCGGCACAGGGGTTTGCCGCTGACCCGAAGAAGGAGTTTGTCGGGTCGGACGCCTGTAAGAAGTGTCATGCTGTAGAGTACAAGAGCTGGAAAGAAACCTATCACAGCAAGATGGTGCAGACCAAGAAGGCCGGTATCCTCAAGGAGGCCGTTGAAAAGTGGGCCACCGACGGTACCAATGACGGTCCCACCACCGGCAATGTCTCCAAGACCCCTTTCAAACTCGACGATGTCCAGTTTGTGGTCGGTTCCCGCTGGAAGCAACGCTACCTGGTCAAAAACGATCAGACCGGCGGCCTGCAGTTCCTTAACAAACAGTTTAACCGCTATACCGGCAAGTGGGAAAACTACGGCCAAAAGAATGACTGGAACACCATGTGCGGCACCTGCCACACCACCGGCTACCGGATCATGGAGTATGACGATACCTTCGGCAAGCACGGCCGTACCGTCAAGGACGCCTACAGTGAGATGAACGTCGGCTGCGAGGCCTGCCACGGACCCGGCGCCAAGCATATCACCGCCAAAGCCAAGGATAAGAAAAAATCCATTTTCAACCCGGCCAATGCTGACATCAAGGCCCAATCCAGGGTTTGCGGCTACTGCCACATCCGGGTAGAGAACGAAAAATTCATGTCAGCCCAGGGCAACCCCCGTGAAGACCTGCCGGCACCTAAGGTTGGCGACAGCTACAAGGCCGGTGACGATTGGACCAAGTGGTATCCGGACCAAGCGGTCATCCCCGGCGTCCATGCCGACCAGCCAGCTGACAAGGAGTACGTAGGCGAACTGAAGGGTCTGTTCAAACTGGATGAGCATGCCAAGCAGAACAAGGTCTACGACGAAGCCAAGCACCACCAGCAGTACCAAGGCTTCCTGCAGTCCAAGCACTATCAGGGTGGCTCCATGTCCTGCATCACCTGCCATTCGCCCCACGCCGGCAAGGGCAAGCTGAAGAAGGTAACTAAGGATGCCTGCCACAAGTGCCATGACGCATCATTTACCGTGGAGAAGTATATGCCCAACACCGGTCAGACCGCCGGCAACCTGTTTGTCCGCTCCCACACCTTCCCGAAGAACCCGCGTAAGGGCGGAGCAGGTGCCACCGACATGGCCCCGCCGAACTACTACGAATAGCCAGTAGTTCCACACTCAGAACAGCAAACGGCCGCTCCGGATATCCGGGGCGGCCGTTGTGTTTTGAAACACCTCAATAGTAAGACAGCTGTTACCAGTTCTCTCCCAGCAGCTCAAAGTGGGCTTGGGGATGAGCGCAAGCCGGACATTTTTCCGGGGCCTCGGCGTTGCTGTGCAGGTAGCCGCAGTTGCGGCAGCGCCAGACCACAATCTTGTCCCGCTTAAAGACCCGACCGGCCTCAATGTTGGCCAGCAGGTCACGGTAACGCTTCTCATGCTGCTTCTCGGCCACCGAGATGGCGGTCCAGACAGCGGCGATATCGGCAAAACCTTCCTGCTTGGCCACCTCGGCAAAGGCCGGGTACAGATCGGTGTGCTCTTCATGCTCGCCATCTGCAGCGGCCTTAAGGTTCTCGGCGGTGGTGCCGATCACGCCGGCCGGAAAACTGGCAGTAATCTCCAGCATGCCACCTTCCAGAAACTTGAAGAAGCGCTTGGCATGCTCTTTTTCCTGATTTGCTGTCTCCTCGAAGATGTCGGCGATCTGAACGTAGCCTTCCTTTTTGGCGGCGGCTGAAAAATAGGTGTAGCGCATACGGGCCTGGCTCTCGCCGGCGAATGACTTCATCAGGTTTTGTTCAGTCTTGGTACCTTTTACTGATTTTCCCATCGGTTACTGCTCCTTTCCTGTGGTGTTGTAAAATGGTAACAGAATCAGCAGGGCAATGCCACCGCCGATAACTCCCAGGTTACTCGCCGCCGACCAGCCATGCAGCCTTTTGAAGGCCTGACGTGCCGGATGATCGGCCGGCGTGGTAACAAAGGAGGGAATCTCTTTTTTAATGGCTGCAGCCCGGGGCTCGATAACATAGGCCTGCAGCGAGGTAATCGCCAGCATGGCCACGACAATCGCACTGGAGGCCACCCAATGACGGCCCCGGCTAAACAGCAGGCAGGCCAGGGAAAACACGCCGCAGATCAGCCCCCATTTGAAATAGCCGGGGAACAACACTGCCACAATGGCGCCGGCCTGGTCACGATCAAAGATCTTGAAAAGCGTAGGTGTCAGGATAAAGGTGAACAGGGCAGCACCACCCACCCAAAAGGCGATCAGCAGACGGTAGAGAATGGACAGGTACTGCACAAAAAACCTCCAGAATAAACGACATATGTCTGGCCGGATGCCGTTAAGCACCCGGCCAGTTTACTCAATAAAGCTGAGTTCACATCGCAGAATCAGAACGCCATCTCCGGCTTCCATTCCTTCCAGACGTTACCAGCCAGGTCAGGACCCGGCTTGAGAGTCGGCTTGCCCGGTGTCCAGCCGGCCGGCATCACCTCGCCGGTGGCCCGCACATGCTGGAAGGCCTTGATCTGACGGATCAACTCGTTGACACTGCGACCAACCTCAGGGGTCAGCACTTCCATGGCCCGAATGATGAAATCGGGATCAATGATGAACCTGCCGCGAATATCAACCCCGGCGGCCGGCTCAAAGACACCGTAGGCCTGACCGATCAGACCGCTGGCATCGGCAATCATCGGGAACGGCACCCCGCCGGGTACCATCTTTGAAAGCTCTTCGGCCTGCCAGATTTTGTGGACAAAACGGCTATCGGTACTTGCTGCGAAGCTTTCCACACCCAGTTCCTTCAGTTCGGCATGCTTGACGGCGACCGCCGTCAGTTCAGTCGGTCAGACAAAGGTGAAATCGCCCGGATAAAAGCACAGCACAATCCACTTTCCCTTGTAATCGGAAAGTTTCATGGTCTGAAAGCCGCCATTCAGATAGATATTTGCCTCAAAATCAGGGGCAGGATGCCCGACCCGTGCGATGTTCATGGTTTGTACCCCCTGTGCAGTTTGTGGTGTGGTAGATGGTGGCGCAGCGCTTTGCATGCTGACTGGTCCTCCGGCCGGTTTGACGCAGCCTTGTCCCGCTTCCATGTTGTGTTCTCCTTTCAGTGCAATCAGAGGGAGCAACCACCCCCTCGACAAACCCGTAACAGCACGTAATCATACTTCAAACATAATCAAACAAACCTGACAGACGATACCGACTACACACCTTCACCATCAGTCAAGATCGAAACGGTCCAGGTTCATCACCTTGGTCCAGGCTGCAACAAAGTCCTGCAGAAACTTTTCCTGAGAATCGGCACAGCCGTACACCTCGGCAATGGCCCGCAGCTGCGAGTTGGCGCCAAAGACCAGGTCAACCCGGCTGGCGGTCCACTTCAGTTCGCCGCTACGCCGATCACGCCCCTCGAACAGGTCTGGATCCTGCGCGGTCGGCTTCCAGCTGGTCCCCATGTCAAGCAGGTTCATGAAGAAGTCGTTGGTGAGCGCTTCGGGACGCGTGGTAAACACACCGTGGGGCGACTGACCAAAATTGGCATTCAGAACCCGCATACCACCGATCAGCACCGTCATCTCGGGAGCGGTCAGAGTCAGCAACTGGGCCCGGTCAACCAGCAACTCCTCTGCAGTCACAGCATACTTGGCCTTCTGGTAGTTGCGGAACCCGTCGGCCTTCGGCTCCAACACGGTAAAGGATGGCGCATCGGTCTGTTCCTGGGTGGCATCGGTGCGGCCCGGCGTAAAGGGCACCGTCAGGTTGTGGCCGGCCTTTTGGGCCGCCTGCTCAACCCCCGCGCAGCCCCCCAGCACGATCAGATCAGCCAGCGAAACCTGTTTGCCGCCGGTCTGGGCACTGTTGAACCCCTGTTGAATACCAGCCAGGGTGTCGAGCACCTTGGCCAGCTGGGCCGGCTGGTTGACCTCCCAATCCTTCTGGGGAGCCAGGCGGATACGGGCACCGTTGGCGCCGCCCCGTTTATCGGAACCACGGAAGGTGGAGGCCGAGGCCCAGGCGGTGGTGGCCAACTTTGAAATAGAAAGACCCGAGTCCAGAATCTTCTCTTTCAGGCCGGCAACGTCCTTGGCATCGATCAAAGCATGCGTAACTGCAGGCACCGGATCCTGCCAGATCAAGTCCTCAGCCGGCACCTCGGGGCCAAGGTAACGAACCTTGGGCCCCATGTCGCGGTGGGTCAGCTTGAACCAGGCCCGGGCAAAGGCATCGGCAAACTGGTCAGGATTGGCCAGGTACCGCCTGGCTATCGGCTCATAGACCGGATCAAACTTGAGCGACAGGTCGGCGGTAGTCATCATCGGCCGCCGCTTCTTGGTGGGGTCGTGGGCATCCACCACCATGTCTTCGTCGTCCACATCCTTGGCCAGCCACTGATTGGCGCCGGCCGGGCTCTTGACCAGCTCCCAGTCGTATTTGAACAGCACCTTCAGGTAGCCCATATCCCAGCTGGTGGGGTTGGGTTTCCAGGCACCCTCGATACCGCTGCTGATGGTGTCGCCACCCTTGCCACTCTTGAAGCTGCTGAACCAGCCCAGCCCCTGCGCCTCAAGTGGTGCCGCCTCCGGCTCAGGCCCAACGTGGGTGGCCGGGCCGGCGCCATGGCATTTGCCGAAGGTATGGCCGCCGGCCACCAGGGCTACGGTCTCTTCATCGTTCATGGCCATACGGGCAAAGGTCTCGCGCACGTCACGACCCGAAAGCACCGGGTCAGGATTGCCGTCCGGACCTTCGGGGTTGACGTAGATCAGGCCCATCTGCACTGCGGCCAGCGGGTTTTCCAGATCCCGTTCACCACTGTAGCGGCTCTTGGGTTTGTCGCTGGTGGCCAGCCACTCCTCTTCTGAACCCCAGTACACATCCTCTTCCGGCTCCCAGACATCCTCACGCCCACCGCCAAAGCCGAAGGTCTTGAAGCCCATCGACTCCAGGGCGCAGTTACCGGCCAGGATCATCAGGTCGGCCCAGGATATCCTGCGGCCGTATTTTTGCTTGATCGGCCAGAGCAGCCGACGGGCCTTGTCCAGGTTCACGTTGTCCGGCCAGCTGTTGAGCGGCGCCAGTCGCTGGGAACCGGAACCGGCCCCGCCGCGACCATCACCCATCCGGTAGGTGCCGGCGCTGTGCCAGGTCATCCGGATCATCAGGCCACCGTAGTGGCCCCAGTCCGCCGGCCACCACTCCTGTGAGTCGGTCATCAGTGCGAAGAGGTCTTTTTTGATGGCGACCAGATCGAGTTTTTTAAACTCATCCCGATAATTGAAATCCTCACCCATCGGATTGGATTTGGTAGAATGCTGGTGCAAGATATGAAGGTTCAGCTGATTCGGCCACCAATCACGGTTAGATCTGCCGCCGCCAGCCACCTGCCTGCTGGACTTGCCTGTCACCGGACATTTGCTTTCATTGCTCATACAACCGGCTCCTTTCGCTATGCTTGGTCTGTTCAGCATCCTGACGTCGCCCGTTACTCCAAATCAGTTGTTGCCGATGCCATCAGCCAAAACCAACTGCTCATCTATACGATTAGCATACATTTCCCGAATGTCTACAAATCAAGGCTCATAACTAGACAATAAAAATACTTATCAACTGATTGTTTAAAAGCGGACACCAAACCGGCTGCCCGCTCAAGAACCTGAATTAATTGATCTTGATAAAGACCGAGCCAGCTGCGCCGCAGACCGGACACTTGTCTGGAGCAACCTTCTCGTGGGTATGGCCACAGATCGGGCAGACGTAGTAATCGAACTGCTCACCGGCCTGGCCCAGAGCATCAAAGGCCTTCTGATACAGCTCGGCGTGGGTCTTCTCTACGGTGTTGGCATAGCTGAAGGAGCGCAACGCCTCGCTGGCGCCTTCCTGCTTGGCGTCATCAATCATCGGCGGATACATCTCCTTGAACTCGTGGGTCTCCCCGCCGATCGCCTCCAGCAGATTTTCCTTGGTGCTTTTGATGCCGCCCAATGCCTTCAGATGGGCGTGGGCATGCACCGTCTCGGCTTCGGCTGCGGCGCGGAACAGACGAGCCACCTGGGGGTAACCATCAGCATCTGCCTGCTTGGCAAAGGCCAGATACTTACGGTTGGCCTGTGATTCACCGGCAAAGGCCTCCATCAGATTCTTTTCGGTCTTCGGTCCATTGGCCATCGGTACATCCTCCTTAGTGGTGTTGTGTGTCGTGTTAAGTGCAGTCTGCTTACTACGCAAAACAGGAATAATACCTAATTAGTAATCTGTCAAGACAAAATCCGTCCTGAATATCACTGCTCGCCATCCAGCACAAACTGCACGATAGTATCTGCGATCTGCTCAATGCCCGCTCGCTCATTATTGATCAGCAGATCGTACAACAGCGGATCATGATCGCTGCAGTGCAGAAAATCACGCACGAAATCATCCCGCTTGCGCTGCTGCTTGAGCACCAATGCCTCGGCATCTTCTTCCGAAAGTTTCAGACGCTGTGCAATGGTACGCACCTTGTACTGCTGCGACGCAAACATCCTGAAGTGATGAGCATGCTCAAAATGACGGGTAATGATGGCTCCGCCCAGCTCCATGATCACCACGTTGCCCTGTTCGGCCAACGAAACCACATGCTTGCACAGCAACTGGAAACAATCCTGACTATGCACCCAACGGGGCGAAAAGGTCGCCAGCACATCAGCCAGAAGAGTATTTTTTTCACCCAACCCTTCCAGCAGGTCCCTTGAGATATTATGTCGCTGCGCCACCTCATCAAGCACTGCTCGATCGATCAACAGCCAGGGCTCGCCGGTCCGTTTGTTCATCAGTTCGCAGACCCGCTCAGCCACCGGATAGCCCTGGCAGCCATACTGCCGCGTAAGGGTAATACAAGGACGCGGCTTGGGACGCTGCTTATGCTGCGCTGCACGTTCTTTCTGTCTACGATTATATTCTTCAAGTGCGCCGACCCGTAGGTCAACCGACGGAATAAACAGATTGTCAGGCATGTCGTATTCCTTTCTCAGGTGGTAACGTTCAGGCCAAGTGTAGCGCAGTTTAATGAATCTACAAGCAAGCCAGGACAAGCGCTTCTGCAGAAAAGCACACAATGTTTTCTTGACAAAACCAGTGCAAAAAATAATACTTCTTAACAAATAATACAAAAATAGGAGTCTTGCCGTGGCGAAGCCCCTTACAACGGAACAGCTAGAGCAGACCATGCAACAGTTTACCGCAGCCTGCAAACAGGCCGGCTTGAAAGTAACCCACCAACGGACCGAGATTTTTCGTCACCTGTTGGCGCAGCCCGATCATCCATCGGCCGAGACACTGCACAAGCGTCTGCTGCCAACGTTACCGACCATCTCGCTGGACACGGTCTACCGCACCCTGACCACCCTGGAGCAACACGGACTTGTGTCGCGCATCCAGACCGCTGAAAGTCAGGCCCGCTTTGAGGCCGTCTACGCCCCGCACCACCACCTGATCTGCAGTCGTTGCAAACGTGTGTACGACTTCCTGTGGCCGGCCATCGACCGCCTTGATCTGCCTTCAGACATCGACTCCTGGGGCCGTATCGACTCCAAGACCATTGTTGTCTATGGCATCTGTAACAGCTGCGCCGGCCACTAATCCCTCACCCATCACATTCTGCCATCCTGCTTAAAAATCTGTTGACAAGATTCCAGTGAATAGTTATTGATAACAAAATTCATTTGCATGGCTGGTGGTTCATGGCAGCACTGATTGCACAAAAAACCCAACACCCAAAGGCAGCAACGCCTACCAACGCACTGCTCGAACAGTTTCATGATCCCTTGGACTGCCTGACGGCCCACCTGATGCTAGAATCTGCCGAGGTGCTGGCAGAAGTCAAACCGGCTAACCTTATTTCACTGGTTAACCGCACCCGTCCCTGCGGCAGAAACCTGTATCTCCTGTGGCAGCAGCTTGGGGATCAGCTTGAGTCACGTCTCAGCACACTACAGATCACGATCTTGCAGAACAAGGGAACGGCATTGCTGTTATTGTGCTCCAACAGAACATCCCTCGACCGCCATCTTGCTCATAAGGGCATCCGTGTCCTGCTTCGCAAGGCCGGTTACAAGCCCGAAGCAGGGACCGACGCACTACTTTCTGAACTGCAACAGCGCATAGCAAACAAGGGAACCTTCCCCCACGAGATCGGCCTATTCATCGGCTATCCGGCCAAGGATGTGGCCGCCTTTATGGGCCTGGTCAAGCTTCCCTTCACCTGTCAGGGGCCCTGGAAGATATACGGCAACCCTGGGCAAAGCCTGTCCCTTGCAGACCAGTTCCGTCACCAACGACAATTGATGGGTGCCCGCTTGTCAGATTGTGCGACGCTTGGCCCCTGCCTTGAGACGCTTAACCGCAATAGCCAACATTTATTTTTATCGCAAATTGATAAAAGCATTCATTACCAGACAAAAAGAGAGGTGACATGATGAACAAAAGAACCATCGATAGCTGCAACCTGTTTCAGGCTGACCAGGAGGTGATCATCCTGCACGCCGGCGAGCAGTACCGGATTCGGATTACCAGCAACAACAAACTGATTATGACCAAGTAACCCTTAACAATTCGCTCAAGCCAGCCTGTGGCCGTCGTCACGCCATGCAGCCAGCCAGAGTACTACACACAAAGGAGTAGTACCATGATGACTGCACTGCGCACCACCGCTACCGCCCTGATGTTTGCCCTGATGACCACATCAGCCGCACTGGCCGGCCCTCCCCTGGCAACCGACGATGCCGGCACCGTCGCTGTCGGATCGCTCGAAGTAGAGCTCAACGGCTCCTACGCATCGGACAGACAGCGTTCAGGCGGAATCAGCTACAAGGCGTCTTCATCCGACAGCGAACTGAAGATCAGCACCGGCCTCTACCAAGACCTGAGTGCTTCATTGGCGATTCCCTATACCTTCAACCTGCGCGTGGAAGAGGACAACGCGCTGACTCACAAGACGCAGGGGTTGGGCGATATGGTGCTGGAACTCAAATATGCCTTTACCGAGCTGGGCGGTATTGCACTGGCCGTTAAACCATGGCTGGTAGTACCCACCGGCAGATATTCAGAGGGACTTTCAGAAGGGCACTGGCATGGCGGTGGCACCCTGATCGCCAGCAAGGAATTTTCTGATGGACGCTACGCCCTGCATGCCAACCTCGGTTACGAGCATCACCGCTACCGCACCCATGCCATCAGATCCACCACCCACGGCAACCTCTGGACCGGATCGATTGCCGGAGAGGCAGAACTGATTGAAGGGCTGGTGGTGGTGGCGGACTTCGGGCTGGGGTCTAACCCGGAAAAAAACGCCCACGAGCTACCGGTCTACGGTCTGACCGGCGCCCGCTACGAGATGAACGACCTGCTGGATATCAATGCCGGCGTCAAGTTTGGCCTGACCAGCTCCGAAACCGACATCACGGCCCTGTATGGCGTTGTGTTGAAATTCTAGAAAAACGCACAAGGAGAACGAATGATGCCACTGGAACTGATGAGCCCCGGCGAACGGGGACAGATCGCCGATATCAAACACTGCGGTGGCTGCGGAGGCGTCTGCCAGCACCACCATGGCAAGCACAAGCACCAGGCCAGCACCACCCGCGCTGAGGAGATGGGGCTGAGGATTGGCAAAACCGTAGAGGTACTCAAGAACGACGGTAATCTGCTGCTGTTGATGGTTGACCAAGCACGCATCGCCATTGACCGCAGGATGGCCCGTGGCATCAGCATGAAGGGAGTAACGGCATGAACCTGAGCAACCTCAAGCCAGGACAGCAGGGTACGATCATCAAGCTGGACCGCAGCATCGGACCGATCCGACGCCGGCTGATGGACATGGGGGTGATCCCCGGCGAGCGGATCAGGGTGGAGAAGGTGGCGCCAATGGGTGATCCGATCGAGGTGACGGTCAAGGGCTATAACTTATCGCTGCGCAAGGGCGAGGCCAAGGGTATCCAGATCGAGGAGGTGGCGGCATGAGCCAGCAAAATCCGCTCATTGTGGCCGTGGCCGGCAACCCCAATGCCGGCAAGTCGACCCTGATCAACGCCATCGCCGGCAGTCGTCTGCATGTGGGCAACTGGCCCGGTGTGACCGTAGAGAAAAAGGAGGCCCTGTTCGAGGTGGAGGGACGCAGCATTCGCCTGGTGGACCTGCCGGGCTGCTATTCCCTGTCCCCCTACAGCCAGGAGGAGATCATCACCCGCGACTATCTGGTCAACCAGCGGCCGGACCTGATCGTCAATGTGGTGGATGCCACCAACCTGGAGCGCAACCTCTACCTGACCATCCAGTTACTTGAGCTGGGCATACCAATGATAATGGCCCTCAATATCCATGACGAGGCGCTGGCCAAGGGCTACCAGATCAACACCACCCAGATGGAACAGGTGCTGGGGGTTGCCGTGGTGCCCACCTCGGCCACCCGCAAGACCGGACTGGAGCAGCTGCTTAAACGGGTTGTGACGGTGGCTGCCGAACCGGCACAGCACACACCCAAGCGGCTCAGCTATGGTGAGGATATCGAGACCGCCCTGAAAGGGCTGCATGATGTTCTCCAGTGTGACCACGCTGCCCTGCTGGAACAGTATCCGACCCGCTGGCTGCTGCTGAAGCTGCTGGAGGGGGATGCCCCGTTGCTGAAGCTGGTCAACATCACACCGGAGTCGCTGCCGCAGCAGCTGTTTGAACACCTGCGCCGCGCCCACGGCGACGACGTCGAGGGACTATTGGCCGACAGCCGCTACGGGCTGGCCAGCGGCCTGTGCCGCGAGGTGCTGACCAAGCCGGAGAAACGCACCATCGAGCTGACCGAACGGATCGACCGGGTGGTTTTGAACCGCTTCCTGGGGATACCAATCTTTGCCCTGGCCATGTGGCTGCTGTTCAAGCTGACCTTTGACCTGTCGTCCCCCTTCAGTGACTGGCTGGATGCCATGACCAGCGGACCGTTCAAACGCTGGACCACCGCCATCATGAACGGTATCGGGGCGCCTGACTGGACCGTGTCGCTGATCAACGACGGCGTGATCGCCGGAGTCGGCTCGGTGCTGGTGTTCGTGCCGGTGATCTTTGCCATGATGTTCTTCATTACCTTCCTGGAGGGCAGCGGCTACATGGCGCGGGCCGCCTTTGTGATGGACCGGGCCATGCATGCCATCGGCCTGCACGGCAAGTCCTTCATCCCGATGCTCTTGGGTTTCGGCTGCAACGTACCGGGCATCTATGCCACCCGCACCCTGGAAAACCCGAAGGACAAGGTTCTGACCGCCCTGTTGATCCCGCTGATGTCCTGCGGTGCCCGGCTGCCGGTCTACGTGCTGTTCGCTGCGGTGTTCTTTCCGGACAATGCCGGCTCGGTGATCTGGGTACTCTACATCCTGGGGATGCTGCTGGCGGTGATCATGGGCTACATCTTCAAGAAGACCCTCTTCAGGGGCGAGGCGCCCCTATTCATCATGGAGCTGCCGCCCTACCGGATGCCCAGTTTCACCAGCCTGATGCTGCACACCTGGGAAAAGGGCAAACACTTTCTGATCAAGGCCGGTACCTACATCTTTGCCGTTTCGGTACTGGTCTGGTTCCTGTTAAACCTGCCCTGGGGCTTGGAACACAAGCGCGATTCCTACCTGGGCAGGGCTGGTGCCACCATCGCGCCGATCTTCCAGCCGGTGGGCTTCGGCACCTGGGAGGCGGCCTCATCGCTGATCACCGGCGTGATCGCCAAGGAGATCGTGGTGGGCACCATGGGCGAGATCTACGCCCCGGCAGCCGAAGAGGCAGACCAGGAAAAGCAGCCCACCTTGGGCGAAGACCTGCGGGAGATCGTGGTCTCCTTTGGCGGCGCGGTCACGACTGCAGTCAGCACCGTACTCTACCTGCCCCAGGAAGAAGAACCTGAGGCAGAACAATCTGCGCTCAAGACCGCCTTGAAAGGCCAGTTCACGCCGCTCAGTTCCTTTGCCTTCATGGCCTTCGTACTGCTCTACATGCCCTGCGTGGTGGTGGGGGCAGCCATGCGGGCCGAGTTCGGCACCTGGAAATGGGCTGGCGTGGCCTTCGCCTACTCCACCATACTGGCCTGGCTGGTGGCGCTGATCATCTATCAGGGCGGCAGACTACTGGGACTGGGAGGCTAGAGATGGGACTGTTCGACATCATCCTGATGGTAGCCATTGCGGGAGGAGCCATCTGGCTCCTCTACCGCTCACTCTGGAAGAAAAAGGGCTGCAGCGGCGGCGACTGCGGCGGCAGCTGTCACCACTGATTACGCTGCAGGAGCTGCGGTGATCCGCAGCTCCTGCAGCACCAGCTGCCCACCCCAACCGGCCACCGTCTGTTGCAGGATAGCCAGCCTGTCTTCAGCCCGTACAAAAGCATCAACCGTGGTGCGGAACTGGTGTGCAACACCACTCGTTCGCACCAGCTCCGCGCTGCGTGCTGCCGCCTGGCCGCTGCCCGTCACCCCGGTGAGTGCGTCGTAGCAATCAAAGGGGGCCTTCAGGTCCATTCCCACCCAATCCAGCTGTGGCAGGCAGGCCGCCAACCTTTCGGGAAACGGCCCGGCGGTGTGCAGGCCGGTCAGAAACCCCAGTCGGCGCACCGCGTCCAGGGCCAGGGGCAATCCGGGCTGCAGGGTCGGCTCGCCACCACTGAAGACCACCGCATCCAGCAAGCCCCGCCGTTGTTCCAGCAGCTGCATGACCTCTTGCCACGCGATACCGGCCTGCCGATCAACTGTCAGCAGATGCTGATTGTGACAGTAGCTACAGCGCCAGGGGCAGCCCTGACAGAAGACCACCGCCGCCAGTTTGCCGGGGTAATCGATGGTGGTGAAGGGGGTCAGTCCGCCGATGGTGAGCATGCCACTTCCTTGAAGAAGGTACGCTCGGCATACTCGGACTTTTTGCCGGTGTTGAAGGAGGCCACCGGCCGGTGGTAGCCCATCACGCGGGTCCAGACCTCACAGGGCTGTCGTTGTTCCTGGGGGAGTGCTGTCTGCGGTTGTTGTTTGGTGTGCATACTGTTTTCCTTTCTGTTTGACAATGACACCCGGTACTTCATCGATGTTACGCCTGCTTCTTCGCCAGTTCCTCGTCACATAGCGGGCAGAACGGGTGCTCACCGCTCAGGTAGCCATGCTTGGGGCAGATCGAAAAGGTGGGGGTAATGGTGATGTAGGGCAGCCGGAACCGTTCCAACGAACGTCGCACCAGCTGCTTGCAGGCCTCGGTGCTGGAGACCTGCTCTCCCAGGTAAAGGTGCAGCACGGTGCCACCGGTGTACTTGCGCTGCAGCTCCTCCTGCCGCTGCAAGGCCTCGAACGGGTCGTCGGTGAAGCCCACCGGCAGCTGGCTTGAATTGGTGTAATAGGGCGCCTCCGCACTGCCGGCCTGAATGATGGCGGGGAAACGCTTCTTGTCCTCCCGGGCAAAGCGGTAGGTGGTCCCTTCAGCCGGGGTAGCCTCCAGGTTGTAGAGGTGGCCGGTCTGTTCCTGAAACTCCACCATCCGCCCCCGCAGGTGATCCAGCAGCCGCAGCGCCAGACCGTGGCCCGCCGGGGTGGTGATATCCTCCCGGTCCTCAGTAAAGTTGCGGATCAACTCATTGATGCCATTGACCCCGATGGTGGAGAAGTGGTTACGCAGGGTGCCCAGGTAACGCTTGGTGTAGGGAAATAGACCGTTATCCATATGGCGCTGGATCACCTTGCGCTTGATCTCCAGGCTGGTGCGGCTGATCTCCAGTAGCTGGTCCAGCCGTTTGAACAGCCCGACCTCGTCACCCTGGTGTTGGTGGCCCAGGCGGGCGCAGTTGATGGTGACCACCCCCAATGAACCGGTCTGTTCGGCCGAACCGAACAGGCCGTTGCCCCGCTTAAGCAGTTCCCGCAGATCAAGTTGCAGGCGGCAGCACATGGAACGCACCATGTTGGGGGTCAGCTCCGAGTTGATAAAGTTCTGGAAGTACGGCAGGCCGTAGCGGGCGGTCATAGCGAACAGCAGCTCGGCATTCTCACTCTCCCAGGGGAAATCAGGGGTGATGTTGTAGGTGGGGATCGGAAAGGTAAACACCCTGCCCTTGGCATCGCCAGTGGTCATCACCTCGATGTAGGCCCGGTTGATCAGGTCCATCTCGGCCTGCAGCTCGCCGTAGCAAAACGGCATCTCCTGCCCGCCGATCACCGGCACCTGCCCCTTCAGGTCGTCGGGGCAGGTCCAGTCAAAGGTCAGGTTGGTGAAGGGGGTCTGGGTGCCCCAGCGGGACGGCACGTTCAGGTTATAGATCAGCTCCTGGATAGACTGGCGCACCTCACGGTAGCTGAGCTTGTCCTTGCGGACAAAGGGCGCCAGGTAGGTATCAAAGGAGCTGAAGGCCTGGGCCCCGGCCCATTCGTTCTGCAGGGTGCCCAAAAAGTTGACGATCTGCCCCACGGCGCTGGAGAGATGTTTGGGCGGCCCGGCCTCCACCTTGCCCGGCACGCCGTTCAACCCCTCGGCCAACAGCATTCGCAGCGACCAGCCGGCACAGTAGCCGGCCAGCATGTCCAGATCGTGGATATGGATGCTGCCGTCGCGGTGGGCCTCCCCCACCTCCGGCGGGTAGACCTGGGAGAGCCAGTAGTTGGCGATCACCTTGCCGGACAGGTTCAGGATCAGCCCACCCAGGGAATAGCCCTGGTTGGCGTTGGCACTGACCCGCCAGTCGCTCTGCTCCAAATACTCGTTGACCGAAGCGGTCACATCCACCACCGTCTTTCGGTCTTGACGCAGACGGCTGCGCTGCTCGCGGTAGACCGCGTAGGCCCGCAGGGTGGCGAAATGATTAGCCGAGATCAAGGCCTGCTCCACCACATCCTGAATCTGCTCAATGCTGGGTGGTTCCTGGGGGAAGCGGTGCCGCAACACCTTCAGCACCTGGCCGGTGATCAGCTGTGCCTCATCCTCACCGAACTCGTTGGTGGCCCGACCTGCACGTATAATGGCCGACTGGATACGGGCCGCCTCAAAGGGGACGCGGCTGCCGTCACGTTTGATGACACTGACGGGTGCTGCTGATACGATCTGTTGCATGGTCTGACTCCTTTGGTCTGGAGTCCGGGGATAGGTCGCGGGGGGGCAAAAACTGAAAACGTCCGCAGCTGCTTGAAACAGCATGCGGACGTTCCGAATTTAACGTCGCCTGATTCCGTTATTCACCTACTCCCAGTCCCCGGAGAGTAATCTTGTGCACTGGATCAAGGCAGGTCTTCTGACTTGCGAGTCATCCTCCGGGCGCCTTCCCAGCCTAACCAGCCAGTGGTCTGTTGCCCGTTGTCGTCGCTTACAGCGGCGGGTCCGTGGGGGAATGGCTCACGTGGAGCGTCACCCCTCTTCCCTATCAAGCCCCTGCGGGCACCGTTGATCGTGTATTCAGCTTCCGCCAACCAGCAGCGGAATATGTTGTGGCAACACCTCTATCACACCACAAGATATAGAGTCAATTATTTCATGCTACCTCATCAGTAACAGACTTAAAGCCATCACCAGCATCCCGCCCACCAAGCCGAACAGGCTGTCGTGGCCCTTGCCGTAAGCCCGGCTGGTGGGCAGCAGTTCATCCAGGCTGATATAGACCATGATGCCGGCCACGCCGCCGAACAGCACCCCCATCACCTGGGGCGGGATCATGCCGGCCTCGCAGCCGAACACCAACCGCAAAAACAGGTAGGCCACCACGGCCCCCACCGGTTCGGCCAGGCCGCTCAGGACCGAGTAGGCAAAGGCCTTGCTGCGGTTGCCGGTGGCGTAAAAGATCGGCACCGAGACGCTGATGCCTTCAGGGATATTGTGCAAGGCCACCGCAATGGCGATGGCGACACCCAGTTTGGGGTCTTCAAGAGCCGCCAGAAAGGTGGCCAGACCTTCGGGAAAGTTGTGGATACCGATGGCCAGGGCGGTGAACAGCCCCATTCGCATCAGTTTGCGATGCCTGTCGCTGTGTTGATGTTCTCCCACAGCGGCTGGGCTGACAACGGCAAAATTCGGTAGCGGCGCAGCCTGGTTGTGCAGCGGTGCAGATTCGGCCTCGGAGTGTACCTCGTGGGGGTTTTCAGCCGCCGGCACCAGGTTGTCGATCAGACCGATCAGCAGCATGCCGCCAAAGAAGGAGCCCACATTAACCCAGTGCCCCCACGGTTCGCCGTAGCTCTCCACCAGGGCGACCGCCCCCTTGTGAAAGATCTCCACAAAGGAGACGTATAGCATCACCCCGGCCGAAAAACCGGTGGCGATAGACAGAAAGCGGTAATCAGTCCGCTTGGCCAGAAAGGCAATAGCGCTGCCGATGCCGGTGGCCATGCCGGCAAACAAGGTCAAACCCAGTGCTATCCATACCTGATCCATACTTGGCCTGTCCCTCACTCGGTGCTGATTCGCTGGCAAGCTTACCACAGGAAACCGCATCCGCCAGCCCATAAAAAACGGCAGAGGGTAGGCCCCTCTGCCGGATGATGGTAGTGCTATGGTGCTCTTGTCTGCGTTACTGCTTACCCTCCAGCTCATCGATCCAGAGCGGATGGCGGTGTTCGGCGTAGTCCCGCGCCACCTTGCCGGTCAGCATCCCCCGCAGCATCGGCCGGTTGGGCTTGATCAGCAAGGCGCCGATGTGCCCCACAAAGGCCAGGAAGAACAGGATAAAGCCCACATTATGCACCCAGGTGGCCCACAACAGCAGAGTGCGATCCATGTCCGGGGCATAGACGTTCTTCCAGGTCTTGATCAGGCCCGACACCACCAGCATCAACACCGGGATCGCTATCGCCACATAGGCCAGACGCTGCTCCGGCAGGTATTTGCCAAAGGGCGGTTCTGGCTGGTTGGTCACAAAGCTTTTCAGTACCTTGATCGACTCCGCCACATCACCCTGCCTGGGCACCATGGCCCGCTCTTTCAGCAGCAGGTGGTAGACCAGGTGAAACAGCACCAGTCCCACAAAGACCAGCGAGGCGATGTAGTGCAGCTTGAGGGTGAAGAAAAACTCACCCGACCACCAGAAACCGGGGATGGCGGTGATCTTGTAACGGGCAGCCGAAGGCAGCTGAAAGATGCCGCTCAACAGCAACACAATGCCGGAGATGGCAATGCCCCAGTGTTCCAGCATCACAATCAGTTCATGACGTTTAACGAGCTTGTTTACGGTCATCAGCGGCTCTCCTTTCCGGCGTTTTCAGCCTTGCGCTGGGATAGTTTGCCAAAGGCGCCCACCAGACCAGCCACCAGCCCGATGGCCGGCGCTGCCAGCACCGCCTTGGCCATGCCGTCGCTCTCAGCCATCTTGCGCGTTACCCCCGGCTTTAGCTGTGGCTGCCCCTTTTTGGGGTCGGCCGAGGACGGGCTCAGCTGCAGATCGAGTTCTTCAAACGGCACCGGCGAGACATACAGGGTGGCGGTACCGCCGTTTTCCTGCTTGCCGAAGATATGGCCGCCCATGGCCGCAGCCCGCCTTTCCGCCTCGGCGTAGATCTGCTCGCGGGGACCGATCAGCATCGCCTGCTTGGGACAGGCCTCGATGCAGGCCGGAACCTTGCCCGCCTTCAGACGATCGATACACAGATCACACTTATACATCACCCCGTTGCCCATGAACTCCTTGGCAACCTTCAGGTAGATCCCCACCCCGGACTGGCGCTGGGGTATCTGCCAGGGACAGACCGTCTTGCACTTGGCCCCGCCAAAGCAAAGCTCCTGATCGATCACCACGGCCCCGTTTTTGTCTTTGGTATTGGCCGAAAAGGGACAGATGGTGGCGCAGGCCGGGTTGTCGCAATGCATACAGCGCCGGGGGATCGAGATGGTCTGTGCCTTGCCGTTGACCGTCACCTGGGCCTTTTGCACAAAGATCCGGTTGTAGGGGGTCAGCCGGTCGGCCACCTCCTGCTTCTTGGACCAATCCTCGATGATATTGGTGGGAAACGGCGACGGGATCGGATCCACCGGCAGCGGCACGGTGGGGTTCTTCTCCTGCTTGCAGCTGGTGACGCAGGCCGGCTGCGGTCGCCCGGCACAACCGTCACAGCGTGAAAGATCGATCAGGGTTGCCAACCGGCCCTCGACCGGCGCAGCCAGCAGCTGCTTGGGTAATGCCGCCAGACCGCTGGCGCCTGCCAGCAGCGCGGCTGAGACCTTAAACAGGCCACGCCTGGATATACCGTGGTGCGTCGTGGTGTGCATGGATATTTGTGCTCCTCGCAGACAAAGTTAAACAGAATATATGAATATCTGAATACTTTGTCAAGGAGCTTGCTGCGATTGGATGCTTATGATTCAAATAACGGGGCCGCAAAGACCAGCTGGTCGGACTTGCCCAGCACCAGCACGATGTCATCCGGCTCGAATCTCCAGATCGGATCGGGATTGGAAGTGACCTGCTCGCCCCGCTTGATCACCAGGGCCGTGGCACCGCAGCGGTCGCGCAACAGGCCATCTTTAAGCAGCGTCCCGTCAAGCGGGGAACCGCCGCGCACCCGGAAGGTGGCCAGTTCGACACCCGAAAGGTAGCCGGTGACGCCGGTGGCATGGCTGTGCCGGCGGCTCATGGTGCGGAACATCTGGTAGGAGTCACGGCGGATCTCGGCAACGCAGTGATCGATCTGGTCATGGGGCACCAGGTAGGCCCGCAGCACCCGCGAGAAGATCTCCACCGAGGTCTCGAACTCCTCCGGCACCACGTCGTTGACACCCAGCTGGTAGAGCGGCTCCATCTCGGCGATGTAGCGGGTGCGGACGATAATATGGATGCCCGGCTTCATCATGCGGGCCTGGGCCGCCACCCGGCGGGTGGCGGTGGCGTCGGAGACGGCGATCACCATCAGCCGCGCCTTCTCGATCAAGGCGTGGGACAGGATTTCAGCCTTGGAGGCGTCGCCGAAGATGATGCGGGTACCCTTCTTGCGCTCGGTCTTGACGGTATGGTGATTGGTCTCGATGGCGATGTAGCGGATACCGTTGCCGTTTAACACCCGGGCCAGGTTTTTACCGTTGACCCCAAAGCCGACGATGATCACGTGGTCTTCCATCGGGAACCGGTCGTGGCTGACCCCGGTCACCCGGCTGCCGTGCTTCAGCGCGGCCGGCAGCCAGGAAGAAACCCGATTGGCGATCGGTTCGGCGTGATTGATCAGGTAGGGGGTCAGCGCCATGGTGGCCACCGAGGCGGCCAGGAATATCTGGTACTGATCGGGGCTGAGCAGGTTGTACTGCTGGCCGGCGCGGGACAGCACAAAGGAAAATTCACCGATCTGGGCCAGCATCAGGCCGCTCATCAGGGCCGGACGGGGGGGAAACTGCAGGATCAGGGCCGCACCGGTGGCCACCAGCCACTTGATCAGCACGATGCCGGCCACGATCAGCAGCACGGCAAACGGATGTTTGACCAGCGTCATCGGATCGAGCAACATACCGACCGAGATGAAAAACAGACTCATGAAGGCATCGCGGAACGGGATGATATCGCCCATCACCTGATGGCTGTACTCCGACTCGGAGATGGCCAGACCGGCGATAAAGGCACCCAGCGCCAGGGACAGGCCGGCCTGGGCCGTGAGCCAGGCGGTGCCGAAGCCGACGAAGATAATGGTCAGGATGAACAGTT
>DFYU01000122.1:2348-4425 GCA_002383415.1 Geobacter sp. UBA4074 | reverse complement strand
CATCCATCAACAGCTTCATCAGGATGGCGGTACTGGAGAGCGAAACCAGAAAGCCGTAAAAAGCGGCCTGCTGCCAAGGAATGCCAAAACCAAGCCCCACCAGGGCCACCAGGGCGATAGTCACCGCTACCTGCAGGCCACCGCCCCACAACACCAGGTGCTTGATCCGCATCAGCTCCTTCAACGAAAACTCGATACCGATGGTAAACAAGAGCAGCACCACGCCGATCTCGGCCATCTGCTCAACCTGATGGGTGTCCTTGATCAGTCCCAGCACATAGGGTCCGGCCAGGACACCGGTCACCAAAAAACCGATGATCGAGGGAAACATCAACCGCCGGAAGATGATCACCGTCACCAGTGCCAGCCCGAATAGGATCTCTATGTCACGCAGCGCATCGTACGGCATGCCGTTCTCCTCAAGGGTAAAGGTGTGTCAGATGCAATCCTGCCATCAGAAAATCGTCGTTGGGCGCAGCAGCCATTGAGACGCTAGCATCGGCTCCCATGCCAGCAGTGTTCAGCACGCTTCCGCTCAATCGCGTCCCCAGCGCTTGACGTAGCCTGCCACATCGAACTTGCGCTTGCAACCCTCGGCGCTCATAAATCTGATCGTGCCGAAGACCGGTCGGCGGCCCCAGGCCCGATCATGGACCCCGCCCAGGGACCAGGCGATGCCGGTGTAGCCGTTGGGGTCGCGGCCATCCAGGGCGTAGCGGTTGTTCAGCTGTACTGCAATGGCAAAGGCCTCTTCCGGGCTGGCGGTCCATTCCAGGATCTTTTTGGCCCAATACATCCGCAGATAACCGTGGATTTTGCCGCTTATCACCAGCTGACGCTGGGCGGCGTTCCAGAGTGGGTCATGGGTGGCGGCCTGTTCAAACTGCTCCAGCGGATAGCAGTAGCTGCGCGGGTCGTGACGGTGCTGTTCCAGGGTGCTGCGGGCCCAGTCCGGGGCGCAGTCCAGCCGGTCGTAGTCAGGACAGTGCAGGCAGAAGTTGTCGGACAGTTCCCGCCGCACGATCAGCTGTTCCAGAAACGGCTCCGCCGCCATCCCGCCGCAACGTGCCACCTGCAGCGCCACCCGTTGCGGGGCCAGCTGACCAAAGTGCAACCAGGGAGACAGTCCGGATTGGGCAGCGGCCAAGGGATCGTTGGCAGAAGCTGCGTAGCGCTCAAGCCCCCCTTCCAGAAACGCAGCCAGGGCCTCGGCACCGGCCGCCTCCCCCGGCGCTAGGTCGGTCAGCTCAGCCACGCTGCGGTCCAGCGCTAAGCCTGCCAGCAGCGCCTCGGCGCTGAACGGCTCGACGGCCCGCAGCCAGGGAAAGGGGTGTCGTACAACCTGGGGAATCTCCACCAGAAACTCGGTTAGCAGCCGCTTCAGTTTAGGCCGCAGGGTGTAGGCGCCGAACTCACGCTTGGGGGAGGCGATACGGCAGGGCACGATGTTGTGGCCGTCCACCTCGATGATCGGTATCGACGCTGCTGCGGCGGCAGTTTCGAACCAGTGGCGCTTGATCCGCAGCGGGTCAAAGTCGCAGACCACCGTGCCGACCCCGGTCTGGGTAACGAAGCGCAGCAGTTCGGTTGGCGGGTCACCCCGCAGCACCAGCAGCGGTATCGCCAGCTCCGCCAGCCGTTGACGCACCTGTTCCAGTCCCCGCAGCATAAAAGCGTACTGTCGCAGGTTGGCGCCCAGGAAACCATCGGCCAGGGTGAAGACCACCAGTAACGGCACCTTGCGCTGCAAGGCCAGTTGCTGGGCGTGGTACAGCCCCCAGTTGTCCGCCACCCGCTGCTCGCGGCTCATCCAGTACAGCAGCGGGCCGTTGCCGGTCCGACGATCGTTCAGGGCATGGCTGCGGCGTGCATCAATCATCAACCACTCCTCGCTCAGATCTGGCTCAGACTCTGCTCCGCTTCCACCAACACCCGCCACAGGTCCTCGCTCTCCCCCATGCCGACCCGGATCAGGAACGAGGCGATGCTCAGGTTGGTGCGGGCCCGGAACAGCTCCACCTGCCAGAGAAACTCGTCCCCCACCGGCGGTCCCTCGTCCAGGTAGCCATCCATAAAT
>DFYU01000122.1:0-2335 GCA_002383415.1 Geobacter sp. UBA4074 | reverse complement strand
TGCCGAAGTCGATGGCCGCCACAAACAGGGTCTCGCGCTGTTCCTGGCTGTCCTGGCCGATCATCAGATTCTTGGGGTGATAGTCGCCGTGGCCCTGCACCAGACAGTCGGTGCCACAGGCCATCTCCCGGTAGGCCGACAGCAGCCGTTCCACGATCTGGCGGGCCCGGCCGCTATGGCGGTGATTGATCTCCTCGAAGCGGGAGAGATAATGCTGCAGCCGCTTGCCCTCCCGCTGGTTGAACTCCTCCGGGCTGGTCACTGCCAGGGCTGCCTTATGCAGTCGTCCCAGCCAGCGGCCGGCCAGCTCCAGGTACCAGCGGGCATCGTCGGGGCTGGCGGAAAGCAGCTTGTCGTGCAGCGAGCGCCCACGGATGCCCTGTTCGATGATCGTCATCCGCTCCCGGTCGATCTCGATCGGCCGCGGCACCCGGTAGCGCCCCTCGCTGAAACCGGCCGCTGCCACCGCCGCCATGATCGACTCGGCCCGCTCGGTGCTCTTCCACTTCTTCTCGTCGGTCAGGGTACGGATGATGATCCGCTCCCGGTTCTCGTCCCCCTCCTTGGTGCCGAAGGTCACCTCGGTCACCAGGGCGTTGGCCCCGGAACGGGGGATCTCCTTGAAGAACGGTCGACAGCGCCCTTTACGCAGCTCAGCAGCCAGTTCGGCGATGTCCTGTACGGGGTGATCAAAGATGGTGGGGTAGGCCCCGGCGTACTGCACGCCGTGGGTGTCGGTGCCGGCAATGGCGGTAAAACGCAGGCGGTGCCAGTCAGCCAGGCCGCGGCTGTTTTCGGCCACGCCGTGGTTGGAGCTGAAGATCTCNNGCCAGGCGGCCCGGATATCCTCCAGGGCGGTGCCCTTGGGGATCGCCTCGCTGGCGCCGTAGACCAGCAGATCACCATGCTTAGCAGTGGTCACCTCCTGGGCGGCAAAGATCCTGAAATGATCCGGCACCCCGGCCTGGCAGCGCAGCTCGGCCAGTTCCTCATCATGCCAGACCGCATGGTGATCGGTCAGCACAATCCCTTGCAGGCCGCGGGCCTGCACACGTCGCACCAGCTCCACCGCCGCTACCGAACTGCAGGCCGATTTTTCGGCCGTGTGGCAATGCATCTCGAACAGCATAGTCAGCTCCTTCCCGGTGATCGGGCCAGCGCCTGCTTGGTACGATGGGTGGCCGGGGCGTTCCAGGGGTCGTCAGGCCAGGGATGTTTGGGATAGCGGCCGCGCAGTTCCTTGCGCACCTCCGGGTAGCCCCGCTGCCAAAAACCCTGCAAATCACGGGTCACCGCCACTGGCCGTCCAGCCGGCGACAACAGGTGCACCAGCACCGCCAGCCGCCCCCGGCAGACCGTGGGCGATGCGGCCAGACCGAACAGCTCCTGCAGCTTCACCGCCAGCACCGGCCCCTCCTGATCAGTATAGTCGAGGCTGGCCGTACGTCCACTGGGTATCTGCAGCTTAAGCGGGGCAACGCTGTCAAGCTCCCGCTGCAGCCGCCAGTCCAGCAGCGCCTGTAGCGCCGGCAACAGATCAAGCTTCTGGATATCCTGCCAGGAACGCNNCGGGCCAGCCCTCCTCCGGCAGCAGGCGGGCGCACAACGCCACCCTGGCCTGCAGCTGGCGGGCAGCCGTGCTCCAGGTGAGGCTGGCAATGCCGCGGCGGCTGATCTGTTCCAGCAGCAACGGCAGCGCCTCGGCATCAGACGCCGCCACCTGGCGGCTACCCAGCACTACGCCACCAAGCGCCTCTTGGTCGCTGGCCAGCACCCGCCCGGCTGCCTCGTCCCAGACCACCAGCCGCTGACGCTGCAGCAGCTGCGGCAACGCCTGACGCACCTGCGCCTCGGTTACTGCGATAAAGCGATGGATCACCCCTTCGGCCCCTACCCCGCCATCAACCTGCAACGCCACCATCAGTTCCGGGCCACCGCCCTTGAGCGCGTTCGAAAGCTGCGCCCCACGGTTTGATGCCAGCAGGTAGCGGTCGGCATCGCCGCTGCGGCGCTGGGCCAACCGATCGGGCCAGGCCACCAACGCCAAGGGGGCCAGCTTGGCATCATCCAACACCAGCTCTTCGCGAGGACAGTCCACCAGCCGACGCAACTGCTGCTCGGTCTGGCGAATCAGGGCCGGTGCGCTGCTGCGCTGCGAAAGTTCGGCCCCCAGCCGGCAGGCTACAGCGGCCAGCCCCTGTTGCTGCCCTGCCAGCAGCAGCCGGGCCAGCCGGGGGTGCAACGGCAAACGTGCCATCTGACGGCCCAGTTTGCTGATCCGACCGTTGTCATCCAGAGCGCCCAGCAACCGCAGCAGTTCACCGGCCGCAGCCAG
>DFYU01000123.1 GCA_002383415.1 Geobacter sp. UBA4074 | reverse complement strand
GGCGGATCACGCCGTAGCCCAGGGACTGAACCTTTGCGGTGATGGTCTCGGCCGTGATGGCCTGCTCGTCGAAGCTGACGGTTAGCTGGGCAATGGCAAAATTGACGACACTGGTCTCAACACCGGGCAAGGCGGCGACCTCTCGTTCGATGCGGGCGGCGCAGTTGGCGCAGGACATGCCGGTGATCTGGAGTGAGCGTGAGGTCATGGGTTCAGTCCTCGCTAGGTTGATCGACGATCGGTTTTGCAGGGGAGGCAGGGCGCCTCCCGGTCAGTTGATGGCCCGCAGACTGGTGGTGGTGGAAAACAGGTTGTGCTCTTCAAGCCAGCTTTTTACCCGATCGCTCAGAAAGTGGTCCTTCAATTCGTTGAGACGTTCTTCTTCTTCAGGAAAAAAGGAGAGGATGGTGGTGGAAGTGACGTAGGGAGGGCGGCCGGTGAGGCAGTGGGCCAGCAGTCGGCGCAGTTCTTCGTTGTCATGGCTGAGGTTGAAGCCGGACAGCAGTTGACGTTCAGCGGCATGGTCGAAACGGGGGATTTCCAGAAAACGGTCTTGCAGTTGATCGATCTCCTGCCAGACCCGCTCCTGCTGATCGGCCCGCAGAAAGAAGATGTCGCCGGTGCTCCGGTCGAGAAAATAGACCCGCTCGGCCTCCATATTGGTAAAGGCCTCCAGCAGTTCATCCCATAGTATGGCAACCTGATGCTGCATCTTGACTCCACTTTCATTGTTGACACGGCCAGGGCAGGGCGGCACAATCGCTGCCCATGCGGACCATTTTTTTGGCGGATGCCCACCTGCGGGCCCCTGAAGACGATAATTACCGGCTGCTGCTCCGTTTTTTGGAGGAGTTGCAGGGTACAACGGATACACTCTGCATCCTGGGTGATCTGTTTGACTTCCGGATCGGCCTGCCCCAGCTGTCCTTTGACGACCATGAGCCGGTCATCGCTGCCTTGTCACGCCTGCGTCAGGCCGGTGCCCGCCTGATCTACCTGGAGGGTAACCATGACTTCCGGCTGGGGTCCGCTTTGGCCGAGCGGATCGGCGCCGAACTGCATACCGGGCCGGTTGTTGTCGAACTGCAGGGAAAACAGGTGCTGCTCTGCCACGGCGATCTGGTGAACCGGGCTGACTGGCGCTACCGCCTGCTGTATCACATGGTGCGTAATCCCGTCCTGCTCTGGAGCGGTCGTCTGTTGCCTGCCAGCGTCATCCAGTCTATCCGTCAACGGCTCCAGCGCTCCAGCGGTGGACGCTACGCAGACAATACTGCCCGCTGGGATTACCGCCGGATTATCACGGACTATGCGGCCCACATCCGGTCGCAGGGCTTGGATGCGGTGGTGCTGGGACACTTCCATCTGCCGCTTTTGGAGCGGGATGGCGATTTTACCCTGCTGGCTGTGGGGGACTGGATCGGCCAGTTTTCCTATGGTGAATTGCAGGACGGTCTGTTTACCCTGACTAACTACCAGCCCTGAAAAAGGCGTCCAGGGCCTGCTCTCCCACCTGTGATGCCTTGATTTTCCAGCGATTCCCGTTGATAACCAGTGCCACCAGTGCTATCTGAGGGTCGTCCGCCGGTGCGTAGGCGGCAAACCAGCTGTAATGCCCTTTGGGGTTATCGCCATTGATGCTGCCGGTCTTGGCGGCCACACTGACCGACGCCAGCAGCTGTCGGGCCTGGGGGCTGCGGAAGGCCCGGCGCGAGGTGCCGGTGGTAACGGTGCTGGTCAGCATACGGGTCAGGCTGTCGGCCACCTGCGGCGAGGTGACACGCAGCAGTTCTGCGGTGGGCGCCAGGCGCAGCTCCTGTTGCTCGCGCTCAGCCCGGTCTACCAGGCGGGGGGTCATCATGACGCCCTTGTTGGCGATGCCGGCTGTGATCAGGGCGGCATGCAGCGGCGATATCTGCAGGTTATGCTCCAGTCCCGAGCCCAACAGTCGCAGATCAGTGGTGGTGGCGGCCAGCGGAGCCTGGCTGGCGTGTACCGGTAGGCCGGGCAGCAGTTGACGGTTGAAGCCGAACTGCTCGCAGGCCGCCTGCAGCCGTTCAGCGCCCACCAGGTCGCTGGCGATCCGTCCATACACCGGATTGCAGGATTTGCCCATGGCGTCCGAGACATCCATCTGATTGTTGCGTCCCCTGGGGCGCGGGTCCCAGCTGGAGGGGGTTTCTGAGATGGCGCTGCCACGGAATGCAAGCACGGTGTCAGGGTTGATCACGCCGTTTTCAAGGGCAGCGGCGGCGGTTACCATCTTGAACAGCGATGCCATCGGATAGAGCTGATAGGGGGCCTGCTGGGTCCAGTCCGGTGCCAGCGAGGAGTGGCCGGCCAGGGCCAGCACCCTGCCGGTGGACGGTTCCAGGGCGATCAGCAGGCCGTAGGGCACCTGATATGAGCGCAAAAAACGTTCAACCCGTTGCTGCAGTGCGGGCATGATGCTGTAGTGCAGCAGCGTGCCGTCGTTGGCCGTGGCGATCAGTCCGTTATCGGTCTGTTGGGCTGCCGGCAACAGGGCGTTGGCAGTACCGAACAGCTCGGTGCCGAGGCTGATCGGAGCCGGGGCAGGCGGTTGGCCGCGCCAGCTGCTGTAGGCATCGGCAACTTGTCTGACCAGCAGCAGCGCCAGCGGGATCAGGATCAGCGCCAGCAGCGAAACCAGCACCAGGCCGCGTCGGTTTTTAGTACGTGTCGGTGTGCAGAGATGTTTGAGGTCGCGCATGAGCTCCCTGGCAGATCGTAATTTGGCTACTATAGGCTAACCTGCCGTTGCCTGTCAATCGGCCTCGGGCCAGAAACGACGCTTCAATTCCTCCAGTAGCGGCTGCAGCGTTGGGCGTTGCACCGCGCTGATGCTGATGGCCTTGTAGCGCATCTGCGCCTGTTTGACCCGCAGATAGGCGACGGTATCCTTTTTCTTGAGCGGTTCCAGCTGGTCGGTCTTGTTGAAGACCACCAGTTCCGGGATGGTGTCCAGTTCCAGCTCTTCGAGGATGGCGCGCACCTGTCGGATCTGATCCTCAAAGCGTGGGTTGGAGGCATCCACCAGGTGCAGCAGCAGGTCGGCATCCCGCAGCTCCTCCAGGGTTGCCTTGAAGGCGCCCATCAGTGATTTGGGCAGCGAGCGGATGAAGCCGACCGTGTCGGTGATGATCACCTCGCGGTCGCGGGGCAGGCGCAGGCGGCGGCTAGAGGTGTCCAGGGTGGCGAACAGCAGATTTTCGGTAAACACTTCGCTTTTGGTGAGGGCGTTCAGCAAGGTTGATTTACCGGCATTGGTGTAGCCAACGATGGAGATGATCGGCACGCCGGCCTTGACGCGACGGCTGCGACGTTGTTCCCTGCCGCGGGAAAGCTCCTCCAGCTCCCGCTCCAGGGCGGTGATCCGGTCGCGAATCCTGCGCCGGTCGGTCTCCAGCTTGGTCTCGCCCGGTCCCCGTCCGCCGATGCCGCCCATCAGCCGTGACATCTGGGTGCCGCGCCCGGTCAGGCGCGGTAACAGGTATTTGAGCTGCGCCAGCTCCACCTGCACCTTGCCGTCCAGCGAGGTGGCGCGGCGGGCAAAGATATCCAGGATCAGCTGGCTGCGGTCTAAGACCTTCAGTTCGGTCATGGCCGAGATGGCCCGCACCTGGGCCGGGGTCAGTTCCTGATCGAAGATCAGCAGGCTGGCCCCCCGTTGCAGGGCGCGGATCACCACCTCCTGCAGCTTGCCTTCACCCATCAGGGTGCGGGGATTCAGCTTGCGCGGCAGTTGAATGAAGCTGTCCAGCACCATGACGCCGGCGGTGCGGGCCAGTTCCTGCAGTTCGGCCAGCGAATCCTCTACCTCCCGCCGCTCGCCAGCGGCCCGCACCGAGATCAGGATGGCCTGCTCCTGTCCTTCCTTTGCCTGTGTCTGGAGCTTTACGGCCCGCTCCAGTTCCTTTTCCAGGCTTGCGATCTCGTCGCTGCCGTAGCCAACCAAGCGGTCAAACGGTTGCGGGGCAAGCTGGGTGATGCCGGAGGGGGCGCTGGAGAGATGGGCCAGTTGGACGCTAACGCGCTGACTGCCAGCAGGGGCTGTCAGCGCAGCGATCAGGTCCAGACGCAGCAGCTTCAGGTCGGTCAGATCATCCTCGGAGAGCGGTTCGTTTTTGAGGTGGGTGTGGATCAGGCGTAGGCCACGCAGCCGTTTGCGGCCCAGCGGGTAGTCTTTTAGTTCTGGTATCAGCAGTCCTTTTTCATCACCGACGATCACGTAGGCGACGCTGCCCTGACGGTTGATCAGGATGCCCAGTTGGCGGCGCAGTTCCTGGGAAAGTTCCATCAGGCGCTGGGCCAGTTCGCTGGAGCAGCATTCATCAGGCTGAACCCGGCGGCGGTAGAGCCGCTCCAGGGGTTGGAGCTGGCTCTGTCGCAGGCCGGCAAGATTACCGAAGATATCGTGAATGGCGGGACTCCGCTTAGATGCCGGTCACGTTGTAGCCGGCATCCACATAGTGTACCTCGCCGGTTACGCCACTGGCCAGGTCGCTGCACAGGTAGAGCGCCGATTTGGCCACATCCTCCTGGGTGATGTTGCGGTGTAGTGGCGCCCGTTCTTCGACGGTGTTGAGAATCTGTTTGAAATCGCCGACCCCTGAGGCGGCCAGGGTCTTGATCGGGCCGGCCGAGATGCCGTTGACCCGGACGCCGTCGGTGCCCATACCGGCCGACAGATAGCGGATCGATGCCTCGAGGGCAGCCTTGGCCACCCCCATCACGTTGTAGTTGGGGAACACCTTGACGGCGCCATAGTAACTCATGGCCAGGGCACAGGCGTTGCGCCCGACCATCAGCGGCTGGGCCTCCTTCAGCAGGGCGATCAGGGAGTAGGCGCTGACATCGAGGGCTGTGGCAAAGCCCTGTCGGGTGGTGGAGAGGATGCTGCCCTTCAGCTCTTCCCGGTCGGCAAAGGCCACCGAGTGAATCAGGATGTCAAGTCCGCCCCAGCGCTCTTTGATATCGGCCATGACAGCGGCGATCTCATCATCGCTGGTAACATTGCAGGGGGCCACCGTAGCGTCCAGTGACTCGGCCAGCGGGCGCACCCGTTTTTCCACGGCCTCGCCAGCGTAGGTCAGCATCAGTTCGGCTCCTTCGGCGTGAAACAACCGGGCTATGGCCCAGGCGATGCTTTTCTCGTTGGCAACCCCCAGAATCAGGGCTTTTTTACCGGTCAACAGTCCCATCAATACCTCCCTGTGTAGCTGCATTCGTCATAGCTGTAGTGTGTAGTGTTGTTTGTTGTGTCGGCTGCAGCGTGAGTTGCTGCTCAAGCTGCGCCAAACGGGTCTCAACCCGCTCTATCTGCAGACAAAGCCGCTCCAGACGTCGCCATAGGCCGATGATCAGGATCGGGAGACTGAGCCAGACGGCGCCGAGCAGCAGCGATAGCAGCACCAGCATGATTATGAATCCGCCCAGCAGTTCCATGGTTTCTCCCTCTGCCCGCAGCTAAACAGAACAGCCTATAGCACAGCTGTGGATAAATGGCAATCAGACGCGCTGTCTGAGGATACGGCAACGGCTGGTCAATGCAAAATACGATGAAAATGGCGGGCTGCTGTGGTACAACTCCGGCCTATGGAGACCTTGTTACCGATTCACTCGCCGCTCTTTTTAGCCGGATCCGAACTTGACGAACTGCCGGCCTGGGATATGATTTTCGGCAATCAGCATCCGCTGGTGCTTGAAATAGGCTGTGGCATTGGCGATTTTGCCGTCACCATGGCCGCTCGTCATCCTGACTGGAACTACCTTGCCATCGATTTTTACAACAAGGGCTGCCTGAAAACCTGCCGCCGTGCCGAGCGGTTCGGCCTGCAGAATATCAGGGTGGTGCGGGACGAGGCCCGTTCGTTTATCAGTCGCTGCATCGCCAAAGGGTCATTGCGGGCGGTGTTTATCAACTGTCCTGACCCGTGGCCCAAGCGGCGGCAGCGCAAGCGGCGCCTGGTGAATGAGGCCTTTGTGGCAACCCTGGCCGACTACCTGATGCCGGGGGGGGATCTGTATTTCACCACCGATTTTGCCGACTACGGTATCGATGTGGCCCGGATGATGCCTCGGCAGCGCCAGTTTGAAAACGTTTTGGCGCCCGACCTGTGGCGTCATGACCTGGATCAGTATCCGCGCACCAAGTACATGCTTAAATTCATGGCCGAGGGCAGCGCTATCCATTTTGTGCATTACCGTCGTACCAACGATGGCTAGGAGGGGCAATGGACCACAAGGGGACGGACCAGGGTATCAATATCTTCAGGCCGCAGTCAGGGTTGCTGCGTGGCGAGGTACAGGTCATTGTCATGATTATGGCCGCCTGGCTGGTGGCGGTGGTGGGCTCCCAGGTCGCAATCTGGTACATGGAGACCACCCTGATCGAGTACTGGCTGTCGGAGATAATCTTCTTTAACCTGCCGATCCATTTCTGGCTTTCGGGCCAGTTCCTGCCGCTTTGGTTCATCCTGCTGGGGGTTGCCTTCAACCTCTGGATGGACCGCCATGAATCCCGCAAGTTCGAAGGCACTATCCGTTATCGAGCCATCGGGCGCAGCAAAAAGGAGCAGCAACCATGAGCTCGTCGCCAGTCCAGCTGATACCGTTGATGATTGTTGCCGCCATGTTTGCCCTGTTTGTACTGGGGGGAATGGGCAGCAAGATGCGCCAGGCCTCCGACTATGGCTTCGCCGGCAACTACAGTGGTCGTCTGGGGAGCGGCGCCGCCATTGCCAGCAACTGGATGAGCGCCGCCAGTATCCTGGGCCTGGCCGGCCTGTTTTATCTCAAAGGTTACTACGCCATGGCCTTTGTGATCGGCTGGACCGGCGGCTATATCCTGCTGCTGGTGCTGCTGGCCACCCAGATTCGGCGTTTTGGCAAGTTTACCGCCCCCGATTTCGTCGGTTTCCGCTATGAGTCAGGTACGGCGCGTACCCTGGCTGCCCTGATCTCAATCATGATCTCGATCATCTACTGCATCGCCCAGGTGCGCGGTGTGGCGCTGCTGGTCTCCTGGCTGTTCGGCATCGGCTACCAGGCCGCCGTGGTGACCGGCGGCGCGCTGGTGGTCACCTTCGTGGTGATCTCCGGTACCCTGGGTGTGGTGCGCAATCAGCGGCTGCAGTATTTTGTGCTGATCGTGGCCTTTGTGTTGCCGTTGATGTTTCTTACCAAAAAACTCGGTTATTTCTGGGTGCTGCCCCAGTTCGGCTACGGACAGGCGATCATCGATCTGCAGACCCAGTTTGGATTCTACTGGTCGGAGCCGTTTGCCACTGTTTCGCTCTACCACTGGCTGGCTCTCTGTTTTACGCTGATGTTTGGCACCGCCGGATTACCCCACGTATTATCGCGCTTTTATATGGCCCCCAGCATCCGTGATGCCCGTTGGGGGGTGGTCTGGGGACTGTTCTTCATCTCGCTGATCTACTGGTCGGCACCGGCCTACGGGGTGCTGGCCCGTCTCTACGATGCCAAGGCAGGGCTGGCATACAAGACGCCCGACCCAGCGACCGCCGATCTGGTTACGCTGACGGCGGCCCTGCAGGGCGGCATCCCGGTCTGGGTGGTGGGGTTGCTGGTGGCCGGCGGTCTGGCGGCGGCCTTTTATGCCATCTCAGGACTGCTGCAGAACGGTGCGGCTGCCTTTGCCTATGATATTTACCCCCGCCTGATGCGCCCCTCGGCCACCGACAGTGACAAGCTGACCATGGCCAAAGGCTTCTTTCTGGTGTTGGCCGCGGCTGTGCTGGCGTTATCGCTGAAACCAGTTGGGATGATTGCTGAAACGGCTGCGGTGGCCTTTGCCCTGGCTGGCAACACCATCTTCCCCGCATTCCTGATGGGTATCTGGTGGAGCCGCACCAATGCAGCCGGTGTGGTGGCAGGCATGCTGGTGGGGGTGGCGATCAGCTTTTCAGCCCCTCTGCTGGGCGGCGTACTGCCAGTGGTTACGACCCTGTTCCCCTTGACGTCATCGGCCTTTTTGGGGGCGCCACTGGTGGTGGTGGTAATGATTGTCGTCTCGCTGCTGACTCGTCCGCCATCCGATGAGATAGTCGGCTTTCTGGCTCGCAATGTACACGACGTGAAGGATCGCTGATGGCACTGCTGCTTGCCAAGGGAGACCGGCTGGAGGATTGGCGCGGTCTTGACGAATTTGTTGCCGGCTATCGACAGGCCGCCATCCGGACGGTTGCGGCCAGGCAGCCGGAAGCGATGGGCGACCTGTTGGCGGTCATCGGGGACGAGCTGGGGATGGTTGCCGCTCAAAACCGGCAGTTCATCGAACAGTGTGACCAGCTTTCAGCACGCCTGACGTCAATCGACGATCAGGAAGCGCTGATCACGCTTGTGACCGGTTTCTATGAGATTGCCTATGGCCACTTCCGTCGCTTTCAGTCGCCACCGGCTTTTTTTGAGGCAGCCAATGCTTTTCTGGCTGCATTGATAGGCATGCAGGTCCGCACCTTGCGCCAGCAGGATGGTGTTGAGCTGCCACCCTTGGCCCTGTTGGCGTTGGGACCGGCAGGGCGGCTTGAATATACCCGTTTCTGCCGCGTTCAGTTGGCCTTGGTCTGGGGCGGCGCAGGCACGCCAGCTGAAGACCAGCTGATGGCTGAATTTGCCGAGGAGTTGATGGCCTGGCTACGTGCCTGCGGCATTGCCCTGGAAGAGGCCATTTCACCGCTGCAGCCTGACTGGCGCGGCAGTTTGGAGCAGTGGCGTGAGCGTCTGGAGTGTGGCGTTGCTGGCAATGACAAGGGTGAACTGATTGAACTGGTGCGCCTGGTCGATCAGGCGGTCCTGGTCGATGAGCAGGGCCTGGCCGGTCGTTTCAGGGCGCTGTGCAGTGAACAGCTGCGCCAGCGACCGGCCGTTGCCAATCTGGTAGAGCGTTGCACGGTTCTTTCCAACGGACTGGGGATGATGGGCGGTTTTCGTTTGAACCGTAGTGGTCCCTATCGGGGCCGTTTTGCCCTGCTACAGCACGCCTTGTTGCCGCTGGGAGCCTGCGTGGGGGGATTGTGTCTGCACCATGATCTGGTTGAAGACGGTACCCCGCGCCGTCTGCGTGAGCTGGTGCGTAACGGTCGGCTTGATGTGGATCTGGCTGAACGGGCTCTGCAGGCCTGGCATCTCTTCAGTCGTCACCGCTTAACCCTTGAACTGGCCGCCTCACCCGGCCAGGATTGCCGCGACATCCTCAATCTCGACCTGGCGCTGCTGAACCACGACGATCAGGAACAGCTGCGGACCAGCCTTGAAACCGTTGCCGATCTGCAGCGTCATCTCCACGTCAGTTTTGGGCAGCAGGCATGAAGGCAGGGGTGAAACTCTCGCTCTCCAGCGGGTCGTTGTTCACCCTGCCGCTGGAACGCGCCTTTGAACTGGCTGAGCAGGCCGGTTTTGACGGGGTGGAGTTGATCATCAATCAGGATTTCCAGTGGGTTAACCCGGTCAAGCTGGTGCGCAAGCTGCAGCAGATCTGCCCGATCAACTCGATTCACGCCCCTTTCATGCCGCTTGACGGTTGGGGCGGCCCGATCGAATCTCTGTTCAACTCGATCGATCTGGCGGCCAAGACCGGTGTGCCGCTGGTCAATTTTCACCCGCCTTCATGGCTGGGGCTTGAGATTGGCTTCTGGCGCTGGCTGTACAAGATACGTGATTTTCAGAAACAGATCGGGCTTGACGGACAGGTGATGGTTACGCTGGAAAACATGCCCTGGGTCGGCGGCCGCCTCAAGGTCAACCCCAACATCCTCTCAGCCACGCGGGACCTGGTGACATTCATCCACGATCACAACCTGTACCTGACCTTTGACACCACTCACATGGGCTCGGGCAAGGCCAACTTCATCAACGATTTTTACCTCTGTTACGAATCGGGACGGATGCGTAACGTCCACTTCTCGGACTACGGCTTCAACCGCGAGCATCTGCTGCCTGGTCACGGCCGCTTGCCGTTGACCCGTTTCTTGAATCACCTCAAACATACCGACTACCAGGGCTGCGTGACCCTGGAGGTGAGCCCCCATGAACTGCCCAAGGACGAAGAGGTGATTCTGGCCGCCTTGCGGGAAATCCAGACCTACATGCGCGTCGAAACCGGCATGCTGCCGGCGTCGGCCATGGAGCAGTTCGAGCCGATCCATCCGCTGGAGATCGAGGACGAGACCCTGGCCGAGCCCTCTGACCGGTACAGTCATCAACCCTACCGGAGCATGCATGACTGATTCCATCTTCTGGACCACCTTCGCCCTGATCTTTGTGGCTGAACTGGGGGACAAAACCCAGCTGACCGCCATGGCGCTGGCGTTGCGCTACCCCTGGAAGCGGATTTTTGTGGGGATCGCCCTGGCCTTTGTGGTGCTCAATCTGGCAGCGGTGGCGGTGGGCAAGGTGCTGTTCCTGATGTTGCCCCGTTTCTGGGTGTCCCTGGTGGCGGCGCTCTTGTTTCTGTACTTCGGGGTAGCGACCCTGCGTAATGCCTGCGCTGACGAGGATGACGATGCACCGCCCCCCACGGCGGCCAGTGCCATGCGTACGGCCTTTCTGATGATCTTTATGGCGGAGTTGGGGGACAAGACCCAACTGGTGACCGCCAGTCAGGCCGCAGTACATTCCGCAAGCCGGATCGGGATGGTGGCGGTGTTTGCCGCGTCAACCCTGGCGCTGTGGCTGGTTTCCTTGCTGGGAATCTTTGCCGGTAAGCAGCTGGTGCGCTACATTCCGGTCTGCTGGATTCACCGTGCCGCCGGCGGCATGTTCCTGCTGTTTGGTGGGGTGATGCTCTGGCAGCTATTCTTCTGACGGACTGCCGCCGACGATCTTTTTGAAGCGAGCCAGCAGGTCTGGGTTGAAGATGGAGCGGCCCTCCCGTTCCATTAGGGTCAGGGCCTCCTGGTTGCTGATGGCCGAGCGGTAGGGACGGTTGGAGGTCAGTGCGCTGTACACGTCGCAAATAGCGGTGATCTGTGCGGTGCGCGGGATGGCGTCTCCCACCAGACTGAAGGGGTAGCCGTCGCCGTTGTAGCGTTCATGGTGAAAACGGACCGCCGCCAGCGAGATCTCGCTGAATCCGCCCAGATCGCGCAGACATTCATAGCCCCGCTGGGCGTGGCGCTTGATCATGGTGTACTCAAAGTTGCTCAAGGCATCCGGCTTATCCAAGATGGTGTTGGGGATGAAGATCATCCCCACGTCGTGCAATATCCCGCCTATGCCTACATCCTCCAGTTCATACAACGGCAGACTGTAGATTTCGGCATGGGCCAGCATCGAGAGCGAGGCCACCTGGACGCTGTGCACAAAGGTGTAATAGTCGTGCTCGACTACCGCATGCAATGAATCAAAGGCGTTAGGGTGCTGGGTGATGAAGTTCATCAGCTGTCGCACCAGGTGGCGGCACCGTTCAACATCGGTCAGTTTGTCCGGGGTGGTGAACAGGTCCATCACATAGTTCATGGCAACCTGGGAGAGAATCTGGCCCTTGACCTGGGGTTGCAGGCTTTCGCTGTCCATGATCCCGGTGATGGTCTCTTCCAGAAACTCGGCCACAGGTCCCATCTCTTCGCTGCGGATATACAGCGTATCGGTCCGGCTTTGTTCGAGACGCTGCAGATCCTGCTGTGATAAGGGACGTTCCGCCGGCTTGTAGAGCACAAAGTTGGGGCCGCTTTTGACATACAACGCCACGCTGGGGAAGCTGGCCGGGTTGATGCAAGCGGTGATGATCGGACGATACTGGAGCTGTTGAGACATTGAGGTGGCTTCTCCTCTTTTGGCTGGTGGCGCGGGGAACCTGACGGCTTTTGCTGCATGCAGCCGGCTAACGTGTTAACACCGTTGTATCATAGGATAAGAGGTGGTTATATTCAAGTGGCTTGGGGCTAACAGACCGTATTTGTTTTGAAATACGCTGCTAAGGTTTGTGGGTAAGGAGGCAGACAGTGCCATTACGGGATCGTTTCACTCTGGCCGGTATGGTTGAGCAGCAGCTCTCGCTGCAGGAACGCGCAACGTTACTGGAAAAAAGCCGTCTGGGCAGTGGTCTGGGTTGGCAGGAGTTGCAGTCGTTAGCTGCCTACTTTGAGGCCTGGCGCGCCGATGCCGGTACCTATGTCTGTCGCCAGGGCGAACAGAGTGATTTTATGTGTATGGTCTTCCAGGGACGGGTCAGGATTGTCAAGGAGGATCTGCAGCACACCAGCAAGGAGATCGCCTCGGTGGGGCCGGGGCAGGTGGTGGGCGAGATGGCCTTGATCGACGGCGAACCTCGTTCGGCATCGGCCATTGTCACTACGCCGGTTTTGCTGCTCGTGTTGGATGAGGACCATTGTGCGCAGATGGCGGACCAAATGCCGCGTCTGTGGGCTAAACTGCTGCTGCAGCTGGCAAGGACCATGAGTAAACGGCTGCGGCAGACGAGCGGGGTGCTGGCCGAGTATCTGAGCAGTTAGCCGGTGTAGCTGGCATAGAACTGTTTGACCTTCACCAGGTAGTCACGGGTCTCACGGGGCAGTCGATCGGGACGGCGATCCACATTGCCGGGGCCCCAGTTGTAGGCGGCCAGAGCTGCATCCAGATCACCGTTGTAGCGATCCAGCAGTCCTTTCAGAAATCTGGTGCCACCCATCACATTCTGTTCAGGATCAAAGGAGTTGCTGACCCCCAGGCCGCGGGCAGTGGCCGGCATCAGCTGCATCAGGCCCTGGGCGCCGGCATGGGAGACTGCACGAGGATTGAAATTGCTTTCGGCCTTGATGACCGCACGGATCAGCTCGGCATCTACACCGTACTGGCGCGATGCCTTCTGGATGATCGGCTCAAAAGTGGTGCCGGCAGTGGTGTCGCGCAGCAGTGAGAGCCGGCTGAGTGGTGCTGGTCCAGGCTCATCGGCCTCCTGAGTTGGTTGTGCTGTCGTGGCAGGCATCGTCACTGATGGTGGGGCTGGAGTTCCTTGCTGTGTCTGGTTGGCCAGATAGGCCTGGATCGTTGGCAGTGTCTGCTGCGAGGTGGCGGGTAACGGCAGCGATAGGTCGCCGGATGGGGACGGCTGATCATCCAGCAGTTCCAACGAGCTGCGCAGGGTAGTCAGGCGTAGTGTCTCCGCTGCCCGCTGGATTGATTGGGGGGAACTGTCGGTCGGCACTTCACCCCGTTCCAGTGCCTGGTCAAGCCGGTTGGCAAAGGCGGCCGAGGTGGTCCGCTTGCCGTCTGCCGCTGATTGAGGCTCGCGCAGCATGCTTTGCAGCAGTGACAGGGTCTGGGCGGGATTTAGCGACATGGAACGCTCCCTTTAGGCATCGAACTGCAGGTTCTTTTTCTTCAGCTTTTC
>DFYU01000112.1 GCA_002383415.1 Geobacter sp. UBA4074 | reverse complement strand
TGGGAATGAAGATCGCGGTGATCGGTGCAGGCAGTTGGGGTACGGCCCTGGCGCAGGTGCTGGCCGGCAACGGCCATGATGTCTGTCTGTGGGCCTATGAACCGGAACTGGTGGCCGGCATGCAGGCCACGCGGGTCAACCATCTCTTTTTGCCGGACGTAGCGCTGCATCCGGCCTTACGCTTTACCAACGATCTGTCAACGGCGGTGGCTGGTTGCGAACTGGTGCTGCTGGTGACGCCAACCCAGGTCATGCGCGGTATCCTGGGGCAGCTGGCGCCGGCCCTGGGGCCAGACTGCCTGCTGGTGAACGCCTCCAAGGGGATCGAGCTGGAGACCCTCAGCACAGTCTCGCAGATAGTTGCCCAGGTGCTGGGCGAACAGGCCCTGCAGCGCTATGTTGCCCTGTCCGGCCCCACCTTTGCTAAGGAGGTGGCTGCCGGTCTGCCGTCGCTGATCGTGGCCGGTTCACGTAGTCAGGCAGCAGCGCAGACCGTGCAGACCGCCTTCAGCAACAACGTGTTTCGTGTTTATTCCAGCGATGATCCAGTGGGTGTGGAGCTGGGGGGGGCGGTCAAGAACGTGATCGCCATAGCCGCCGGCATAGCCGACGGACTGGGCTTCGGACACAACACCCGGGCGGCCCTGATCACCCGCGGCCTGGCCGAGATGCGTCGGCTGGGACGTGCGCTGGGTGCCCAGGACGGCACCTTTGCCGGGCTGGCCGGCATGGGCGACCTGGTGCTGACCTGCACCGGCGACCTGTCCCGCAACCGTACCGTGGGTATCAAGCTGGGCCAGGGCCAGAAGCTGGCTGATATTATGGCCGAGATGCGGATGGTGGCCGAGGGAGTCAAGAGCGCCGCATCGGTTAATGCCCTGGCAGCACGCCTGGGTGTCGAGATGCCGATCACCACCAAGGTTTACGAGATCCTGCATTGCGACAAGCCGGCCCGGCAGGCGGTGCTGGAACTGATGTCGCGCGACCTGAAGGCCGAACAGGCCTGATCAGCTCGGGTAACCGACCGTTCTGCTGCCTGCCGTGCCCGGCAGGTCAGGTGGCGTGGTTCAATGCCGCTGTCCCGCAGCAGATCGGCCACCGTCCAGACCATTCCCGCTGCCACGATTACCCCGCCCAGTATCACGATTGCTTCGATCATAACCCTACCTCCTGAAGTTGTTTTCAGGCTAGCACAGTGACCTGACAGGAAATGTCAGATTGGTCGAGACTGCTCAGGTAAGCATTTTTTTCTTGCAATCGGCATGAGGTGGTGTTAATAGAATTGTTCCTTGCCCAGGTGGTGGAATTGGTAGACACGCAAGATTCAGGTTCTTGTGCTCGCAAGGGTGTGCTGGTTCGAGTCCAGTCCTGGGCACCAATCAAGAAGACAAAGCCTTCGAAGAGACCTTCGAAGGCTTTTCTTTTATCCGTAAAGGTGCTGTGATGCCTGTAAATCTGCTGGATGTTGAAAAACCGGCCCGCTACCTGGGTGGCGAGATGGGCTCAGTGGTCAAGCCCCAGGCTGAGCTGCGGATCGCCCTGGCCTTCCCCGATGTCTACGAGGTGGGGATGAGCCACCTGGGTCTCAAGATTCTCTACCGGATCTTGAACGATCTGGAGGGGGTGGCCGCCGAGCGGGTCTATGCCCCCTGGCCTGACATGGCCGCCTTGATGACCTCCGCAGGTGAGCCGCTGGCCACCCTGGAGACCGGCACCCCCCTGGCCGCCTGCGACCTGGTCGGCTTCACCCTGCAGTACGAACTCTCCTGTACCAATATCCTGTCCATGTTGAGCCAGGCCGGCATTCCCTGGCGGGCCGACCAGCGCGACAGCGGTTTTCCGCTGGTGATCGCCGGCGGGCCAGGCGCCTACAATCCCGAACCGCTGGCCCCCTTTTTGGATGCCGTGCTGCTGGGTGACGGTGAGCAGGCGGCGATCGAGATCGCCGAGACACTGCGACAGTGGAAACGTGACGGCGCAGGCTCAAAGTCTGAGCTGCTGGAGCGACTGGCCCGGATCGACGGTATCTACATCCCCTCGATGTTTGCGATCGACTACCAGGCCGACGGACGGATAGCCGCCATCAGACCGCTTAAGGCCGGTTACGAACGAGTGCGGCGACGGTTTCTAACCGATCTCGAACAGGCCCCCTTCCCTGACCAGCCGATCATCCCCTTTATGAAGACCGTCCACGACCGGGTGGCGGTGGAGATCGCCCGCGGCTGCACCCGCGGCTGCCGTTTCTGTCAGGCCGGCTACATCTACCGTCCGCTCAGGGAGCGTTCGCCGGAGCAGATTCAGCAGCTGATCCAGACCGCGCTGCAGGCCAGCGGCTATGACGAGATCTCATTGCTGTCGCTCTCCACCGGCGACTACAGCTGCATTGGGCCGTTGTTGCAAACCCTGATGCAGCAGTATGCCGCCAGCCGGGTGGCAGTGTCGCTGCCGTCGCTGCGGGTGGGCACCCTGACCCCCGAGCTGATCGATGAAATCCGCAAGGTACGCAAGACCGGCTTCACTCTGGCCCCGGAGGCCGGCAGCGAACGGATGCGGCGGGTGATCAACAAGGGGATCACCGAAGCCGACCTGCTTGAGGGTGCGGCCAATATCTTCGGCGCCGGCTGGCGCCTGATCAAGCTGTACTTCATGATGGGTCTGCCCAGCGAGACCCGCGACGACCTGTTGGCCATCGCCGACCTGGCGCGTCAGGTCAAACAACAGGCTCGCAAGGTGGGCAGCCACGGCGAGGTGAACGTGGCGGTCAGCACCTTTGTGCCCAAACCCCACACCCCGTTCCAATGGCAGCGGCAACTGACCCTGGAGGAGACCCGTGAGCGGCAGGCACTGCTGCGGGATGAGTTGAGGCGTCGCAAGCTGAATTACAAATATCAGGAGGCTGAGCTGTCGTTTCTGGAAGGGGTCATCGCCCGGGGTGACCGGCGCCTAGGGCCGGTCATCGAGCGCGCAGTGCAACTGGGTTGCCAGTTTGACGGCTGGCGCGAGCATTTTTCGCTCAACCGCTGGCTACAGGCCTTTGCAGAGTGTGGAGTCGATGCCGAGTGGTACCTGCGTGAGCGGGATCAGGATGAGCTGCTGCCGTGGGAGCACCTGGACAGCGGCGTCGGTAAACCGTTCCTGCTGCAGGAATATCGCGCCTCCCTGGCAGAGGCCGCAACCGAGGATTGCCGCAACGGGCATTGCTCGGGCTGCGGTGTCTGCGACTTTCAGCAGGTAACCAACCACCTGGTAACGTCCGAGCTGTCGCTGGCGCCGCCAGCGACGGTGGCCGAGGCCGAGCCAGAACACCGGCGGCTGCGGATGCGGTTTTGCAAGCGGGACAAGATAAGTGTGCTCAGTCACCTTGAGTTGATCAACCTGTTTACCCGAGCGGTCAGCCGGGCAGGCCTGCCAGTCCTCTTTTCACAAGGCTTTCACCCCCACCCCCGCTTCTCCTTTGCCACGGCAACCTCGGTGGGGGTCGAATCCGAGGCCGAATATCTCGATATCTATGTGAACGCGATGGGGCCCGCCGAGGCGCAAGAGCGCCTGAACCGGGTGCTGCCACCCGGCATCGCCATACTTGATGCGCAGGAGATGCCGCTCAAGACCGAGTCATTGTCGGTGCTGATCGATGCCACCCGCTACCGGGTGACGCTGCATAACTACAATGCTGACCTGCTTGCGCAGCAAGTTGTGCATTTTATGGCACACTCCTCCTGGCTGCTGGTGCGTGAGAAGAAAAAACAGCGTCAGGAGTTCGATCTGCGCCAGGAGGTGCGTTCTTTGAGCTCCTGTGGTAGTATGCTCGAAATGGTCATCGGCCGCGGCAAGGCGGTGGAGGTGGCAGCTGCCGTTACCGGCCTCCCGGTGGAGACCTTGAAGGACTGCCGCATTGAAAAACTGGAAACGATTTTTACTTTATAGATAGAGGTACAGGCACCATGGCATCGGAACTGGTCATCAATGTGACGGCCCAGGAAACCCGGATCGCCCTGATCGAGAACGGCACCATTGCCGAACTCTACATCGAGCGGACCCGGGAAAAGGGGATTGTGGGCAACATCTACAAGGGGCGTGTGGTGCGGGTGCTGCCCGGCATGCAGGCCGCCTTTGTTGATATTGGACTGGAAAAGGCGGCCTTTCTCTACGTGGCCGATGTCTTCGACGGTCTGGATGAATACGAAAGCCTGCTGGACGATGCCAAGAAAGACGACCGCAACGGCGATGACCATGACAGTGCCCAGCCGGATTACAAGGCGCTGCACCCGATTGAGGAGTTGCTGCAGGAGGGCCAGGAATTGCTGGTACAGGTCTCCAAGGAGCCGATCGGCACCAAAGGGGCCCGCATCACGGCCCACATCTCCCTGCCGGGGCGACACCTGGTCTACATGCCCACCGTGGAGCATATCGGCATCTCGCGCCGCATTGAGGAAGAGGAGGAGCGGGAGCGGCTACGGGAGATTGTGGAGCGCAAGAAGCAACCCGGTTCCGGCTACATCGTGCGTACCGCCTCTGAGGGCAAGAGCGAAGAGGAGATCACCTCGGATATTGAGTATCTGACCAAGATCTGGGACGAGGTAGTCAGGAAAAAGGACAAGGCCGGCGCCCCCAGCCTGATCCATGCCGATCTGGATGTTGTGCCGAAAGTGGTCAGGGATATCGTCACCGACGAGGTCAAGCGGATCGTGGTTGATTCAAAGCCCGATCATGACCGGATCGTGCAGTTCATCACCACCTTTATGCCCAAGCTCAAGTCGTCGGTGGAACTGTACGACGATGAAGAGCCGATCTTCGACCACTACGGCCTGGAAGTGGAGATCAGCCGGGCCCTGGGTCGTAAGGTCTGGCTGAAGAGTGGCGGCTACATCATCATCGAGCAGACCGAGGCCTTGACCGCGATTGACGTCAATACCGGCCGCTTTGTGGGCAAGCACAACCTGGAAGACACGATCCTCAAGACCAACCTGGAGGCGGTCAAGGAGCTGGCCTACCAACTGCGGCTACGCAACATCGGCGGCATCATCATCATCGACTTCATCGACATGGAGAAGGAGGTCAACCGGGAGAAGGTCTACGCGGCCCTTGATGAGGCGCTCAAGAGCGACAAGTCCAAGACCAACATCCTCAAGATCTCTGAACTGGGCCTGGTGGAGATGACCCGCAAGCGGGTGCGGGAGAGCATCGGCCGGATGATGTGCGAGCCCTGTCCCTACTGTGAGGGTCGTGGCTATGTCAAGTCCAAGACCACCGTCTGTCATGAGATATTCCGCGAGCTGCGACGGGAGATGCTGGATATACGCGGCACCAAGGTGCTGCTGACGGTGCATCCCCAAGTGGCTGATCTGCTGTATGACGAGGAGCGGCGGGGCCTGGAGGAGCTGGAGAAGATCTTCAAGAAGCGGGTCACCGTGCGGGCCAAGCCGGGCTTTCACCAGGAGCAGTTCGAGGTGGTAATTAACTGATTGTGGCTCAGTGCAGGGGCCTTTTGAAGCGAGAAACGGCGCGGGAATCTTCCCGCGCCGTTTCTCGTTGTGATGTTGGCTTGGTTACTTGATCAGGCGGCCTTGCGCATCTCCTGACGTTCCAGCTGCAGGGTGAAGACCTCCATCGCCTCACGCATAATATCGGACACGCTCTTGTGGGTCCGGCGCACCAGGCTTTCCAGTTGCTCACGCTCTTCGTCGCTGACGCGCATCGAGATCACGTTGTAGCGGGGGTTCTCTCTCATTCTGCCCATGGTTTGTTCTCCTTTTTTCGCTATTGGTTAGTAGATGCCGTAGATAATAAGGTGCGATTGGTATCTAACTATTGCCAATAGCGTGCCAAAAAAGCCGTATACAACAAACCGCTGAAAATACGTTGTTTTTTTTATGAGCGATAAAAACATGCATTAAATGAGTGTGTAAAGTGTGTCTCGAATGACACACTTTAGACAAAAGTATACACTATTATAGAACGTTCGGTTGGCTCCCGCTGTCGGATGCAGGCTGTTTGGACAGGGAGCGTTGCAGGGTGATGCCGTAGCGCTCCAGTAGACGGTAAAAGGTGCGTCGCGGCACCTCGGCCAGGCGGGCAGCCTTGGAGACGTTGCCACCTGATTCCTCCAGGTAGCGCAGGATAAGGTTCCGTTCCAGTCGTCCCAAGTGGGTTTCGCGTTCTGCCTTGAAGGAGGTGCGCCGCACCCCAGGCAGTGCGCCGGCCCGCTCGCCGTAGATGTCGCGGAAGACCGACGGCAGGTTTTCCAGCCTGATCACGCCGTCCTGGGTCAGCACGGCGGCCCGCTCGATGATGTTCTGCATCTCACGCACATTGCCGGGCCAGCGATAGTGGCGCATGGCTGCCAGGGCCCGTTCTTCAATGCCGTCCAGTGGCTTATTGAGTTTTTTGCGGGCCTTGCCCAGGAAGTGGCGGGCCAGGATCGGGATCGAGTCCTCGCGTTCGCGCAGCGGCGGCAGCTGGATGGTGAAGACGTTGAGGCGGTAGTAGAGATCTTCGCGGAACCAGCCATCCCGTACGCCGGCCTCCAGGTCCTTGTTGGTGGCAGCGATCAGGCGCACGTCGACCCGCTTGGCACTGGTGCCGCCCACTGGCCGTACCTCACCCTGGTCCAGCAGGCGCAGCAATTCGGCCTGCAGCTTGGGGGTGATATCGCCGATCTCGTCCAGGAAGATGGTGCCGCCGTCGGCTGCCTCGAACAGACCCTTACGGTCAGCTATGGCGCCGGTAAAGGCGCCTTTTTTGTGGCCAAACAGCTCGCTTTCCAGCAAGGAGTCGGTCAGGGTGGTACAGTTAACCGTCACCAACGGCTTGTCGGCCCGGGCGCTCAGGCGGTGGATGGCCCGGGCGGTCAATTCCTTGCCGGTGCCGGTCTCGCCACGGATCAGCACTGTGGTGGGGGTTGGCCCCACCTGCCGGATCAGGGCCACCACCTCGTCGTTATCACGGTCATCACCGATAATCATATCCTCGCCCAACTGCTTGTTCAGCTCGCGGGTCACCAGCTCGTACTTCTGCATCAACCGGCCCCGGTCCTCTTCCATGCTGCGCAGGTTGAATGGCAGGCACATTCCCAGATCGGCCAGGCCCTGAAAGACCGCCACAGCATGTTCGCGGCAACTGTTGTAGCCGCAGGCCCGGCAGTTAAGCTCGTCGCCCTGGGTGAACTTGCCGGTGGAGTGCAGGATCCGCCGGACATCATCAGGCTTGGGGGCCGGCAGGCGGCGCGACTTGTCGCTGAAGCTGCGGGACAGTTGCCCGGGTGGCTGGGCAGTCAGATAGTGGGCAGCGGTACGGTACGGGATTGGACTGCTATTGTAGCGAATGATCAGGTTGCGTTTGGAGATCAGGGTCAGCTCGCGGTTTTTACCGGGACCGTCCACACAACCGCCATCACAGAAGCGCAGGTCTACATAGCGCGGCTTGATGCGTCCGGCAGCCAGGTCGCGCACGATGTCGAGGGTATGTACCTCTCCTTCGCCGGAAACGGTCTCAGTATCCAGAAAATCGGTTTTAATGTCCAGGGCGCGAAACGGTCCGCCCGAAAGGGTAAACATGCGCCCGTGCTGGGGGTCAATGCCATCAAAGGCCGCCTCGGTCAGCACGGTGGGGTTGATGCCGCGCCGGCGGAAGAATAGTTCGATCTCGCTGTAGGTCAGCACCACATCCACCAGCCCGGCAAGCTCTGGTGACTGGATCTCGAACTTGGCGGCGATACAGGTACTGAGATAGATCACCTTGGTCTCGGGCCCGAGGTTTTCCTTGATGTAGCGCGCCATGGCCATCATGGGGGAGACCACCGGTACCAGATTGGGCAACAGCTTGGGGTAGTGGCGCTCGATCAGGTCCACCACCGCCGAGCAATGGGAGGAGATCAGCGGTTGCTCGGCATCGGCGATGGCCCGCGCATAGTGTGGTGCGATCAGCCGGGCACCATAGGCCCCCTCATGCACTTCGTGGAAGCCGAGGCTTTTCAGGCCGGCCACCAGCTGGCCAGGGGTGTAGTTATGGAAGAAGGCCGGAAAGGAACAGCCCAGCACCGCCACCACCGGGTCGCCCGAGGCCAGCAGTTCTTGGGTCTTGACCATCCGGTCCACGATCACCTTGGCCTTCTGGGGGCAGTTCAGGCAGTTGCCGCAGCCGATACAACGCTCGTAGATGATCTCGGCATAGCCGCTATCGACCTTGATCGCCTTGACCGGGCAGGTGCGGACGCAGGAATAGCAGGTGCGACAGCGTTCTTTATAGGTAACAATCGGTTCCATGACGGCTCCTTGCGCAATGCTTGAGCCATCATACAGACAATCATTAAAAAAGTGTGCTAAAAATGGCACACCATTCTGTATTCACAAAAAAAGGGGGCGCCAGGCCCCCAATGATGCAAACAAAATATAATTATATTGAATAGTTAGGCGATGGTGTGGCGGATATCCTTGCCTTTGACCATGAAGATCACCATCTCAGCAATGTTGGTGGCATGGTCGGCAATCCGCTCCAATGATTTCGAGACATAGGTCAGCTTCATGGCACGGCTGATGGTGCTGGGGTCCTCCAGCATAAAGGTGTAGAGCTCGCGCTGTATCTGCTGGTTCAGATCATCCACCAACTGATCATCCTGGCAGACCTTGATGGCCAACTCGTCGTCACCGCGCACAAAGGCGTCCAGCGACTCCTTAACCATCAGCGAGGCACGGTTGGCCATGCGGGGAATATCGATGTAGGGCTTCAAGGGTGGTTCGGTATTGATTTCCCGCACCCGTTTGCCCAGGTTGGCACACTGGTCGCCGATCCGTTCCAGGTCGGTGACGATCTTTAAGGCCAGGGTGATGAAGCGCAGGTCCCGCGCTGCCGGCTGGCGACGGGCCAGCAGCTCAAGGCACTTTTCATCAATGGCCACCTCGTGGCCGTTCACCAGGTGGTCCTGGGCAATTACCCGCTCGGCCAGCGGGGTGTCCCGCTCCACCAGGGCCTTGATGGCGTCGGCAATCATCACCTCCACCAGACCTCCCATGGTCAGAATCCGCTGCCGCAGGTCGTGCAACTCGGCATCAAAGGCTGCGCTGATATGCTGTCGTTCCATAGTTAATTACCCAAACCTTCCTGTTATATAGTCTTCAGTTTGCTTTTTTTCGGGGTTGGTAAAGATCTTCTTGGTCTCGCCCATCTCGATCAGTTCGCCTAGATAGAAAAAGGCGGTGGCGTCGGAAACCCGGGCAGCCTGCTGCATGTTATGGGTCACGATGACAATAGTGTACTGCTCTTTCAGCTCGTCAATCAACTCCTCAATCTTGAGGGTCGAGAGCGGGTCAAGGGCAGAACAGGGCTCGTCCATCAGGATTACCTCCGGGTTGGTGGCGATGGCCCGGGCGATGCAGATCCGCTGGGCCTGGCCGCCGGAGAGCCCCAGGGCCGATTCATGCAGCCGGTCCTTGACCTCGTCCCAGATGGCGGCGCCTTTCAGGCACTTTTCAACGGTCTCGTCCAACAGCGCCTTGTCCTTGACCCCCGCGATGCGCAGACCATAGACGATATTCTCGTAGATCGACTTGGGAAACGGGTTGGATTGCTGAAAGACCATTCCCACCCTGCGCCGCAGCGAGATCACGTCAGTGGCGTTGCCGGTTATCTCCTGGCCGTCCAGCCGGATGCTGCCGGAGATAGCGACCGAGTCGATCAGGTCGTTCATCCGGTTCAGGCAGCGCAGCAAGGTGGACTTGCCGCAGCCTGAGGGGCCGATGAAGGCGGTCACCTGGTTGCGGGCCACCGACAGGGAGATATCCTTCAGGGCATGGGCAGCGCCGTAGTGCAGGTTCAGGCTCTCTACGGTCACAATCGGTTGTCTGCTGGTTACTTCAGTTTCTGGGCTCATCGTCATCTGTTCCTTTATGGTTTAGAAGTGCGAGCTGGTGTACTTGCGCCGCATCTGGTTGCGGAAACGGATCGCCAGACTGCTGGCGGCGATCACGATCAAGAGCAGCAGCAGGGTGGTAACGTAGACCATCGGTTTGGCCGCCTCCACGTTGGGGGACTGGAAGCCGACGTCGAAGATATGGAACCCCAGGTGCATGAACTTGCGGTCCATGTGAAAAAAGGGAAACTGGCCGTCAAAGGGGAGCGTTGGGGCCAGCTTGACCACCCCCACCATCATCAGCGGTGCCACCTCGCCCACGGCCCGGGCCATGGAGAGTACCAGACCGGTCATGATGCCGGGGGTGGCCATCGGCAGCAGCACGCGGGTCAGGGTTTGGAACTTGGTGGCCCCCAGGGCCAGCGAACCTTCGCGGATCCCCTTGGGGATCGAGGCCAGTGATTCTTCAGTAGCCACGATCACCACCGGCACGGTCAACAGCGCCAGGGTCAGCGAGGCCCAGAGGATACCGCCGGTGCCAAAGACCGGGGTCGGCAGCCGCTCGGGAAAGAACAGTTTGTCCAGCGAGCCGCCGATGCCGTAGACGAAGAAGCCCAGGCCGAACACACCGTAGACGATGGAGGGTACCCCGGCCAGGTTGTTGACCGCGATCCGTACCAGCTGCACCAGCTTACCCTCTTTGGCGTACTCACGCAGGTAGATGGCGGCGATCACGCCGAAGGGCAGCGAGAAAACGGACATCAGCAGTACCATCATCACGGTGCCAAAGATGGCCGGAAACAGCCCCCCCTCGGTATTGGACTCACGGGGGTCATCCAGCAGCAGCTCCTTGATCTTGACCAGATAGGCCCCTGCCTTGGCAACCACCGACATGCGGTTGGGCTGGTAGATCCGCACCAGCTCCTGCAGCGCCAGTTCCTTGGTGCTGCCGTTGGCGTCACTGAAGACAGCGCTGGCCTGGTTAATCGTGGACTGGCGCTGGTTGAGCTGCTCAAGCAGCTCGTCAAAGCGCACGGTCAACTGGTCGCGCTGCTCGGTGAGGCGGGCGATGGTTGCGCTGTTGGCCTCGGCATCGTGGTACTCCAGCTTCAGAATCTTGAGCCGCAGCCGCTCCGAGGCCTGGTTGAGGCGGGACATCTCGCTCTTGATCGGCGCAAGATCGTCCTTCTGGGTAAGCACCTCGCGGTGCAGCTTCAGCAGGCTGGCGTGGTCAGCGGCAACCGGCGCGCCGTTGATGTCCTTCAGCTCCTTGAGGAACCCGAAGAAGTTGCCGTGTTCACGGCGCTCCACCAGATAGGCGTCCTCAGGAACATCACGGCCGCTGATCTCCGCTTCATCCACCCAGCGGAAGTCCTGGGCATACAGGTCGCGGTTGCCCACCTTCAGCTGCAGCCGCGAGGCCCCGGTCAAGGCGTGTCGTTCAGTGTCGGTCAACTGCCCCAGCACCAGGCTACCATCAGTCAACTGCAGGCGCACCAGCCCCTTGACCCAGAAATAACCCAGGGAATTACCCAGAATCACCGCCATCAGGGTCAGAGTCATGAACAGGATCACGGCCAGGGTTGCACCGGACACCAGCACCATCGGTTCGCCACGTTTGAAGTAATTTTTCACGGTATACCCTTAATATCTGCCGTACTTTTTGCGGAAACGCTGCCGCAGCAGCTCTGCCGCAGTGTTGATGATGAAGGTCAGCACAAACAGCAGCACTGCCGACAGGAACAGGGTGCGGTAGAGGGTGCCCCCCAGCGGGGCCTCGGGGATCTCCACTGCGATGTTGGCTGCCAGCGAGCGCAGGCCGTTAAACAGCGACCAGCTGGTGATCGGCGTGTTGCCGGTGGCCATCAGCACGATCATGGTCTCACCCACGGCACGGCCAAAGCCGATCATGATGGCCGAGAAGACGCCCGGCAGGGCAGAGGGCAGCACTACCCGCCAGGCGGTCTGCCAACGGCTGGCACCCAGGGCCAGCGAGGCGGCCGACAAGTTGCGGGGCACATTGGAGAGTGCGTCCTCGGCAATCGTGAAGATGATCGGAATCACCGCAAAGCCCAGCGCAATGGCGATCACGATGCTGTTACGCTGGTCGTAACGCACCCCCAGCACTGAGTAGAGCCACTGTTTCAGGTCGCCGCCGAACAGGGTGGCCTCGATCAGCGGTGCCAGTTGACCGGACAGCCATAACCCCAGCAGCACCACCGGCAACAGCCCCAGAAATTCGTAGCCCTTCAGGCGGCGGCCGATACGGGTGTTTTCCGCCAGGGGTCGCCAGGCAACAATCGTGAGCAGCAGCATGCTCGGCACCAGCAGTGCGGCCAGGAACAGGCCCAGCAGGTGGGTGTCCAGCAGGGGAGCCAGCCACAGGCCGGCCAGGAAGCCCACCACCACTGACGGCACCGCCGCCATGATCTCCACCGCCGGCTTGATCCGCCCCTTGAGACGGGGGGCCATGAACTGGCTGGTGTACAGGGCGCCAAACAGGGCCAGCGGCACGGCAAACAGCATGGCGAACAGGGTGGCCTTGAAGGTACCGAAGATCAGCGGCACCAGCGACAGTTTGGGCTCGAAATCGTCGGTGGCGGCTGAGGACTGCCAGACATACTCCGGTTTGCTGTAGCCCTCATACCAGACCTTGCCGAACAGGGTGCCCAACGAGGTCTCCGGATGGGGAACGGACAGCTTCCAGGCCACCTGTGTGCCATCGGCGCCGGCAACCACCAGCTGACGCCCACGATCCACGAAACTGGCGCTTTCGACCGGCATGGACGCCTTCAGGGTCAGCAGTAGCCGTTCGGTGGTCATATGCACCAGGCGGATAGTGCCGTGGCTGTCGATGGCGGCCAGCGACTTGTCGCGGGGTGAGGCCAACAGCAGGCTAACCGGACCGTTGCTGCTGGGCAGACGGTGGATCAGGGTCAGTTGTTTGTCTTCACCCCTGCCGGGGGTGGTGACCGGCATCCAGGTGGTGACCCCGCCCTGGGCGTCACCCACCGCCAGCGAGCTGTCGCCCAGCAGCGTGGTCAGGGCGGTGATGCGGCGGTGGTCCTTGAAGGCCTCCACCGTATCCACCAGCCGTCCTTCACCCTCACCGGACAGGTCCCAGCGCACCAGCCAGCCGTTGTCGGTGCCGGCATACAGGTTCTGGCCTTTGCGCCCCAGCCAGAAGGCTGAAATGGCGCCGGGCAACGGATCGCGCAGATGATAACGCTGCTCGCTGCGGGTCTCGTTGCCCAGGATATCGGTAGCAATGCTGGTGCGCTCAACTGCCAGCTGGTTGTTGGCCACCAGTTGCACGGTGATGGAGCCGTTATCGTCAAGCTGACGGGTCTGGCTGACGGCAGCCCGCTCAACACTGACGCCATCAGAAAACTCGGTCGGCGCCTGGGCCAGGCGTTCGGCGCTGGGGGCGAAAAACAGTGGCAGGGCCACCTTGGCGATCAGCAGCAGGATCCCGATCACCGCCACGATCACCAACAGGCCGCAGCCCTTGATCAGCCAGGCTGCCAAGCGGTCATTGCGGCGGGATGTGTCTACAGTTGCTTTCGGCATGTTGAATCCTAGTCGGGCGTTAAGATACAAGCAGGGGTGTGGCGTCGGCCACACCCCTGTCAGCTACTGTTTTCAGCAGGTTACTTCAGTGCCTTCAGCTGGTTGGCTGCGGCAGCTGCCGGCAGCGGATCGTAGCCGTCCTTGACCACGACCTGCTGGCCTTCCTTGGACAGGGCGTACTTCAGGAACTCTTCCACCACCTTGGGCAACGGCTCGCCCGGCTTCTTGGCGACGTAGATGTAGAGCATCCGGGAGAGCGGGTACTTGCCGGACAGCACGTTGGCATAGTTGGCCTCGTAGATGGTGCCGCCCTTCTTGTCGGACAGTGCCAGGGCCTTCACGCCGGAGGTGGCGTAGCCGATGCCGGAGTAGCCGATGGCGCTGACATCCTTGGCCACCCCTTCCACCACCGAGGCGGAACCGGGCTGCTCCTTGACGGTGCTCTTGAAGTCACCTTTGTTCAGGGCGTGCTCCTTGAAGTAACCGTAGGTGCCGGAGGCGGAGTTGCGGCCGAACAGTGAGATCGGCTTGGCAGCCAGCGGCCCGGTCACGCCTGCCTGACCCCAGGTGGCGATATCGGCCAGACCACGCTTGTGGTTCTTGGAGAAAATGGCATCCACCTCATCCAGCGAGAGGGCCTTGATCGGGTTGTCCTTGTTGACAAACACGGCCAGCGAGTCCAGCGCCACGCCGATCTTGGTCGGCTTGTAGCCGTACTTCTTCTCGAAGTCTTCAATCTCCTTGCCCTTCATCTCGCGGGACATGGGGGCCAGCTGGGCAGTGCCGGCGATCAGGGCCGGCGGGGCGGTGGAAGAGCCCTTGCCCTCGATCTGGATGTTGACGTNNTGACGTTGGGGTACTTCTTCTTGAAGCCTTCAGCCCAGTAGGTCATCAGGTTGTTCAGGGTGTCGGAACCGATGCTGCTCAGGTTGCCGGATACGCCCGAGGTGGCCTTGTAGCTGGGCAGTTTGGCATCGACCTTCACCTTTTCGGCCTGGGCCGCGGTGGCGATGCAGAGGGTGGCGAAAGTCGCCAGGATCGTCTTCTTCAACATGGGTACATCCTCCTATGGGGTGGTTGGCACATATGCAGTTTACGTAACTGCAACATACGGCCCTTGTGTGACAATCAGGTTACAGCTTCGGAAAAGCTGGGTTAAATGACGGGGCGTTCAGCATGATGATAGGCGCTGATGCTGGCCACCAACTCACCGGTCAGGGTGGGATCGATGTGGGGGATCTTGCTTTGACCGCCCAGTCTGCCTCGTACCTCTCGGGACCAGTCGTAGATCTGTTGCTCCTCAACCAGCAGCACCTGGGGAGGGTTAATACGGCCCTGACTGCGGAAGGTGGCATAGTCGGCATTGGCCCGCTGCAGCTGCTGGTCAAGAAAGTCTACCACTGTCGACTGATCCGGTAACCCGCCACGGCTGGCCAGCACCCACTGGTGGCGTCGATTGCCAATATCCGGTCCCACCATAAATTCACACACCGCGCTGCCCAGCTGCTCATTCAGCGCGGCCACAGCCGCCTCAACCTCGCCCTGGGTCACCTTCTCCTCAAAGCGGTCCAGAAACTTGTCGCGGCCGGTAAACTGGATCCGGTACTGGTCGGTATCCAGAAAACGGAGCGTATCACCGATGTGGTAGCGCCACAGACCGGCACAGGTGGAGAGGATCACCGCGTAGCGTTCACCGACCACCACCTCTTCCAGCGGGATGGCCTGGGCAGCGGGAAGCGGTGCGCCGGACTCGTCCAACTGGCTGATCGGTACAAACTCGAAAAAGGCACCGTAGTAGGGGGTCAGTCGCATGCCGGCCTCGCCCTGGACCTGAAAGCCCATAAAGGCCTCCGACGAGGGCAGCAGTTCCAGAAAGCGCGGGCCGGCTGATGGAAAGAGCCGCCTGAATTCATCGGCATAGGGGGCCAGACTGGTGCCGCCGTGGATGATCAACTCCAGCTGCGGCAGCGCCTGGCGTAAAGGGCGGCCGGCTCGCTGCTCTACCCGCTGCAGCAACAGCAGGATCCAGGGTGGCACACCGGAGATAACGCGCAGCTTGGGATGTGAAAGCAACAGCTCTGCCATCCCTTCCAGCCGCACCTCCCAGGGGGCGGAGGAGAGCGGCTCCTTTGGTTCCACAAAGGGAGCCAGCCAGGAGGGGCGTTCCCGCAGGGTGATGGCGCTCATGTCCCCGGACAGGATACCGGGGCCCAGGCTGGTCAGGCTGGTGGGTCCGGCCATGTAGAGGATTGAGCTGCCCAGCAGGCGGCTGCCCGGCTCGGCGGCCAGATAGCAGGCCAGCATATCCAGGGCGGCACGCCGGTTGGCGGCGAACATCTCACGGGTAAAGGGGATGTACTTGGTGGGGGCGGTGGTGCCGGAGGTTTCGCAAAAGAACGGGATCAGTCCGGGCCAGGTAAGGTTGCGCAGTTCAAGCCGTTTGTCCGGTCCGTCTTCCATCAGCTGTGGCGCAAAGTAGTGATCCCAGAACTGGCGATAGGTGCGTAGCGGTACCTGCTGACGAAAGCACTGATACTGCTGCTCAAAGGGCAGGCCCACCAGACGGGCGAAGCCGTGATCCCGGCCGAAGCGGGTCTGGCTGGCCCGTTTGAGCAGGGTGGGCAGCAGTTCCCGTTGAGCGGCAAGGGGGTCGCGGGCCAGAAAACGGCGGGCACGGATATCGGCCGCAGCACGCAACGGCAGGTCAAGCAGATTGACGGGGAAGCTCATCGGCGGGTTCCTTGGCTAGACTGCAGCCCAGAGCGGTTGGCGATGCAGGCGTTCCAGCCAGTGCTCCAGATGGGGATTGTAGCAGTGCGGGTGAAAGATCAGCGAGGCATGGGGCACCGGGTCAGCCGGGTCGTTCGAGCAGACCACCTTGGCTTTGCCGTTGGGAAACAGCTGACGGAAGGTCTGCTGATCATCCAGCAGCGCCAGGGTCGGCGAGCCGGGGACCAGGATGCTGGCCTCGTCCTCGGCGGCCAGCAGCAGGGTCGGGCCATCGAAGACGCTGGTGCCGGAGCGGGGGGCGCTAAAGTCGCGCAGGGCCAGCACCCGCTGGTAGCCGCCCAGGGCCGAGGTGTGTTCCAGCACACCGAAGATTCTGCGGCGGATCGCCAGGTGGCGGCTGCTCAAAGGGCGATTATCGGCGCCACTTTCAAACAGGGCATAGAAACAACGCCGGGCCCGTTCCACCTGTTTGTGCAGTCCCTCCTGGTCGGTTGGGTCCACCTGCAGGATCTTGCGCAGGTTGGACTCCAGCATCCGCACGCCGCCGCTGCGTTCCCCTTGGGGCCGCACCAGATCGTCGGTGCAGAGTACCGGGCTGATCAGCAGCAGCGCCCGCAGCATGCAGTGAATCGCTTCCGAGGCCTGCCGCAGGTACTGCACCAGCAGGCCGGCCCCGAAGCTGACCCCCAGCAGCGCCGGCCGCCGGCCCTGATTTGACAGATCCACGATCAGGTCACTGAGTTGGGCGCAGAACAGTTCGTGGCTGAAGCCGTTGCGTGGGAAGTTGAGGTAGTAGATGCTGCCATGCTGCCGCAACAGCGGCCGCTGGAACTCCAGCGCCTCGGTGGCGTCAGGCACAAAGCCACCCACCACGATGGTGGGGTGCTGGCCGATCCCTTTTTCCTTATACAGCTGGCAGCGCACGGCATGCAGGCTGTGATAGCTGCCGCGCAGGGCCAGCTCTGCCGGCCGGTGGCGGGGGGTGTACGACTTGATGCTCATGTTGCGCAACAGGCCGGCAGTGGCGGTGGCAACGGTCAGCAGCGCCGGATGGCGTGCTGTCTTCTCCAAAAGCTGTCTCATGGTATCCTCCTCATGGTCTGGGAGGAGTAAAGCAGCTGCAGGTTACAGCCCGGTGGCAACCAGGGCAAAGCTGTGTAGCAATCGGTCTATTCAGTCTCGTCAAACAGGATGCGTGAGAGATACTCGCCGTAGTAGCGACGATTTTCGTCCTTCAGCTCCTGGGCCAGGCCCCTGAACTTGGTGATCTGCTGGTCGAGCTCGGCGAAGGGGCCCTGCAGGGATAACAGGCGTGTCAGCAACATGGGTACCTGCCTTTCAGGCGTTGACTTCCCGGGCCATCAGGAAGATGCCGGTCATCTTGAACAGCATGCTGTTGATCTGGTTCAGGCCGCTGATCTCCACCTCAGCCTGTTTTTCATGTTTCAGGGTCTTGATCGATCGCAGTAACAGGGCGATACCCATTGAATTGATCCGGCCTACGCCGCTGAAATCCAGCTGGACAGTGGGCGATGAGGCCAGGCGCACCACCTCTTCCAGGTGTTGGTCGGCATGGGCGTCGATGATGCCGTGCAGCAGGAACGAATCGCACTGCTGGGCTTGCTGGTGATGTACATGAAAGTTCGGTTGCATGGTGTACTCCTTGAATGGCAGGTTTCAGCGGGTCAATGGCCGCAGCTGCAGACAGCCGCCCACCACGGTCTCGACCCCGGGGCGGATACTGACGTAAAATTGGTCCAGCAGGCGCCACATGAAAAACAGGCCACGTCCGGCCCGATCCGGTTCAGGCAGTGTCTGTGCCGTGTTCTGAGCCAGAAAGGCGAAGACCTGAGCCGCCGTCAGACTGCCCCAGCTGTCCCGCACCTCCAGCGCCAGTCGTGTCCCGTCGAAGTGGTAACGCAGTCGAATCCGCTCGTCGGGCAGCAGCAGGCGCGGTTCTCCCTTCTGGAACAACGGTCGGCCATCAGCTGCGCGCGGCGCAGCATACAGGGCGTTCTCCAACATTTCGTCAACCATGAGGCCGGTCTTCTGGCACAACAGGGCATGGGGCTCGTCATGGTCGCCGATCAGGGCCAACAGCTCGTCAATCAGCTCAGGTTTATCGCTGCTGCCGCTCACCTGCCGCTCCTGCACCTGGGGGCTATCCGGAAACAGCCCGCTGTTGCCGGCCTTGCCGGCGCAACCGTTGTGTGGATCACCGATAAACACCATGGTGGCTGGTCCGTGTGCTTCGTGTATAAACATGGTGCTATTCCTCCTGCTGTGCAACCACCAGCGTCACGTCGTCGTCGAAATGATCGTTACCTCGAAAAGAGCGGGCCGCAGCCAGCAGGGTGTCCCGCACCTGCTCCGGTGTGCCTGCGGCCTGCTGGAGGGTCGCCAGAAGCTGCTGCTCGCCGAACAACACGCCCTGTTCGTCTTCGGCCTCCTGGATGCCGTCGCTGTACAGCAGCAGGTGGTCGTTGGGCATAAAACCGATCGTGGTCTCGTCATAGTCCGCGTCGTCGACAAAGCCGAGCGGAAAGCCCGGTTTAAGCGCCACCAGCTGCCATTGGCCGCTGTCACCCTGCCGTCGGTACGGAAAGGGGTGGCCGGCAGAACTGATGACAGCCGTTCCGGTTACTCGGTCCAACACAGCCACCAGCGCCGTCATCAGCAGACTGCCGCCGGCGGTGGCCATCAGGGCCCGGTTAATACCGCGCAATAACAGGGCTGGCGTCCTGACGCCGTTATCCAGCAGGGTCTGCAGGCCGGCCTTGGCCGCCGTGGTTACTAGACCTGCCTGAACCCCATGGCCGGTCACATCGGCCACCAGCAGCCCCAGACGGTGCTCGTCCAGCGGAAAGACATCATAAAAATCACCGCTGATCTCGGTGGAATTGACCAGCCCGGCAGCGACCGACACACCGGCGTGTCGCAGCGGGGTGACGGGCAACAGGGCCACTTGCACCTGCCGCGCCATCTCCACTTCAGAGCGGATGCGGCTGCTCATGCTTTCCAGGGTTGCCAGCAGGGCGGCCTGGCTGCGGGAGATGGCCATCATCAGGTCGGCCACCGTTGCAATGGCCACGCTGCCGTCGGCCAGGGAGACGCCGAAACAGTCGTTCTCCAGCTGGGGGTCGTTGAGCAGCAGGCGGTTCAGGGCGTCGGTAATTTCCAGCTCTCCTGCCAGCACCAGCGGCGGCCCTTCAAGCAGGGTCGCGATCGGTTTGCGGCCGAACAGCTCACGGGCGAACGGTTTGGCCAGGTGCCGGAAGAACAGCTCGCGGCGGTTGATGATGCCCGCCAGGTGCTGCTGGTCCATCACCGGCAGCGCCTGCAGAGCGGTATCGTGCTGAAAAAGTTCAATGGCCTGATTGACCGTGGTGGCTGTGGTGATCACCGGTACCGGACGTGATATGGTGGCCAACAACGTGGCTGCTACCATGCCAGCTGGCCCTGCAGCGGCACACCCTGCTCATGCAGCTGTTGAGGCAGCACCTCAACCAGCTGTGGCGACGGCCGTCCCAACAGATAGCCCTGCCCCAGACCGATACCGATGGCGGTCAGGTAGTCCAACTCTTCCTGCCGTTCAATCCCCTCGGCGATTACCTCAATCCCCACCCGCTGACAGAAGGTGACGATCGACTCCACCAGGGCCTGTCTGACCGGGGCCCGGTCGATATCCGCCACCAGGAAACGGGCCAGCTTGACGTAGTCCGGCTCGATCTGGGCCAGCATCTTCAGGCCGGCAAAGCCGTCTCCCAGGTCGTCAATGGCAATCGCGTAGCCCTGGCGCCGGTAGTGATCCACCACCCGGCCGAACAGGTCGTAATCGGTGATCAGCGAACGCTCGGTCAGCTCCAGCACCACCCGCGAACGTTCGATGCCCAGTTCGCCCAGCAGCTTGGCCGTGACGCCGGGGCGATGGTCGTCAGCCAGCACCGCTGGGCAGACATTCAGAAAGAGGCGCTCCGTTACCCCCAGCTGGGCTGCCGTGGTCAGGGCCCGCTCACGGCAGAGCTGTTCCAGCGCCGAGAGTCTGCCACCGCTACGGGCGGCGCAGAACAGTTCCTCGATGGAACCGAAGACGGTGGGCCCCACGATCCGGCTCAGGGCCTCGTAGCCGTGCACCTCACCCGGCATGAGCGTAAAGATCGGTTGAAAGTGTGGGGTGATCAGCCGTTGGCTGACTACCCTGGCCACCTCGCGCAGGCTGGCACCGGACCGCACCTGGTCGGCCTGGGACCTGATCTCAGGCCAAACCTGCTTTAGCACAGCCCGACCATCATCTGCTGTTGTGATTGTGGCGCGATGGTCGATGACGGGCTGCTGGTGGTACGGTGGCAGGCGCCACAGATCACGTCGCCCTGTGCCACCCGTACCCACAGGGTCCGGTTGTCACTGTCGCACCAGTCGCAGGTCCAGGTGTAATAATCATCAAGCGTTCTGAATTTCATGGGTGCGCTCCTTTCATGCCGTATTGCAGCGCTAATCTAGCCTGCCCGTGTTGCAAACGGGTGACAGCATCCGCAAAAATGCGCAACAGCTGCAGGACGCTGTCACCGATATCTTTCCTGTCCGTAACCTGTTTGTTGCCTTCAGGTCGTATGGTTTGATTCCCGCGCCAGCAGTGCTGTTTATCCAAAAGGGGAGTCACACCGATGCAACTTTCTATCCGCACCAAGCTGCTGATCAACAGCCTAATCACCTTTGCCGGCTTTGCCGCCATTGTCCTGCTGGGGTATCTGACCATCAGCGGCTTTCAGCAAAATATCCAGGAACTGACCACCCGCTCCACCCCGCTACAGGTCAAGATGCTGCAGTTTCAGCAGACCGTGGAGCGGCTCTCGGGGGATCTGCTGCAGACCGGAATGTCTGAAGACCCCCAGGAGCTCAAGCGGTTGCTGGAAACGATGGAACAGCGTCGTGCACGGCTGGACCAGATCAGCACTGAAATTCGTCAACTCAAGGACATGCCGTTTGATCTCTCAGCCTTTGCCAGCCTGCAGGGCCAGGTTGCCACGGCGGTTAATGACAAGTTCGCCAGTATCGAGACCTTCAAGACCGAGGCGGCCAACCTGAGCGGTGCGATCAAGAGGGCGGAACAGTCTCTGGATGGCATCCGTGATGTCATCAACGGCCTGCGGCTCACGGCGGCCCGACGGTCGCAGGCCTATTCAAAGGATATTGAGCAGGCCCTGGCCGGCGGCAGCGTCACCGGGATGGCAGAGAGCGCCACCCTGGCAGAAAAGGTACAGAACTACCGTAATGGCGTGGAACGGGACATGGAGATCAACAAGCGGGTGTTGGCGGCTGTAGAGTCAGTGGACAGCATTCATGTTGACCTGCGTCTGCTGGACGCCAAGGCCCGCATGGTGATGCTGGCCGCCACCCCGGCCGATGTGGACCGGCTGGCCGCCGAGATCGGCGCCGTCCAGAGCAGGATCCGCAAAAACCTGAAACAGGCCGAGCTGGAGGTCACCTCGGTCAAGAGCGGCGGCATGGTCATGGACGCCATCGAAGAGGTCGGCAGCGGGGCCGGCCGGGCCGCCAGTGCCACCGGCCGGATCGTGACGGCCCAGCGCAAGGTGCTGACCAGCATGGCCCAGGTTGAACAGACCGTGGTACAGATTAGGCAGGTAACCCAGGAGCAGGCCAGCCGCAGCGCAGCGCAGGTCAAGGCCACCACCGAAGAACAGCAGGGCTTTGTGCAGTCTATGGCGACCACTTCCCGGCAGCGGATGCAGCTGATGCTGGCCGGCGCCCTGCTGATCGGTGGCACGGTGCTGCTGCTGAACTGGCTGGTGGCCGGTGTTATTCGCAAGCCATTGAATTTGCTGCAGAGCTCCATCAGCGAGATCGCCGCCAGCCGTGACCTGCGCCGCAGTGTTGCGGTGCAGCGCAACGATGAGATCGGTGCCTCAATCAACGCCTTCAACAGTCTGATCAGCGCGATCCGCCGGATTGTGGGAACAATCGCCGGCACCGCTGGCACCCTGGCCGCCACCTCCCAGGAACTGTCCGGCACCGTGGGGCTGATCACCGGCCAGGTCAGGGAGCAGAGCGAGCGGGTCAGCCAGGTGGCCACCGCCGGGGCCGAATTGTCCCAGACCGTGGCCGAGGTGGCCGAGCATACCGCCCGCATCGCCCAGTCGGCCGGCAGCGCTCGCCAAACGGCCCAAACCGGCGCCGAGGTGGTTGGTCGCACTATCACCGAGGTGCAGGCCATTGCCCACGCGGTGGAGGAGTCCCGCGCCACCATAGTCAGCCTGAATGAGCGTTCCCAGCAGATCGGCGAGATCGTGGAGACCATCCGGGAGATCACCGATCAGACCACCCTGCTGGCCTTGAACGCGGCTATCGAGGCGGCCCGTGCCGGTGAACATGGTCTGGGTTTCGCCGTGGTAGCCAACGAGGTGCGCAACCTCTCGCGGCGGGCCGAAGCGGCCACGCTGGAGATCGGCGCCAAGCTGTCGGGCATACAGCAGGATACCGGCACGGCAGTTGCGGCGATGCAGCAGAGCCTGGCACGGGTCAGCCAGGGGGTCCGTTACTCGGAAGAGGCCGGCGCTGCTCTGGACAGTATTGTTGCAAGCGTGGACGGTCTGCAGGAGATGACCCAGCAGATCGCCACCGCCACGGTGGAGCTCTCGGCAACTTCCGATCAGATCAGTAACGACATCTACGCTATCGATACTGTGCTACGGGAGACCCTGCAAGCCACCAGCGCTATTAGCGATGAATCCCGGCGTCTGGCCGCGATTTCCGCAGAGCTGCAGAGCGAACTGAACCAGTTCCAGTACGATGAACCTCAACCGACATCACATCAGGCCATTCGTGTCCAGTCTGCGACACTGCCACAGATGCAGCTGAAACCACAGTTGGCCTGAACCATCATGCAAGGAGTACCCGATGAGCATACCGTGCGAAAAAGTTCTGTTCGTCTGCGTCCACAACAGCGCCCGCAGTCAGATGGCCGAGGCTTTTCTCAACAAGATGGCGGCCGGACGCTTCCAGGCTCAAAGCGCAGGACTGGAGCCGGGGCAGTTGAACCCCCTGGTGGTGGAAGTGATGGCGGAACTGCAATACGACCTGTCCGCTAACCGTACCAAGGATGTCTTTGAACTGTACCGGCGTGGCGAGGTGTTCAGCTATGTGATCACGGTCTGCGACGGCGCCAGTGCCGAGCGCTGCCCACTGTTTCCCGGCATCACCAAGCGCCTGCACTGGAGTTTTGCCGACCCGTCCTCCCTGAGCGGCAGCCATGCGGAACAGTTGGCCGCCACCAGGGTTATCCGGGACGAAATCAAGGCAGCCGTTGCCGAGTTTATTATTGCCCACGCCTGAGCGGCAGGGCGACAGCGTAACAACCGGGTTGAGGTTTGGGTTACAACGCGGTAGGCTGGCAGCACCAAAGACTGGAGAGCGAACCATGCGTTATACGACGATCACCATGCAACCCCGCAAGCGGATCGCCCTGGTGGCTCACGACCACAAGAAACGTGACCTGATCGAATGGGCTCGTTATAACCGGGCTGTGTTGGTGGAACATGACCTGTGTGCCACCGGTACCACCGGCAGCCTGGTACAGGAGGAGTTGGGTCTGGCGGTGACCCGGCTACAGAGTGGCCCGCTGGGAGGGGATCAGCAGATCGGCGCCAAGATCGCCGAGGGTGAGATCGATCTAGTGATCTTTTTTTGGGATCCGCTGGAGCCGCAGCCCCACGACCCGGACGTCAAGGCGCTGCTGCGGATCGCGGTGGTCTGGAATATCCCGGTGGCCTGTAACCGCTCCACGGCTGATTTTATGATTTCGTCAAGCCTGATCCATGATTGCTATGACCGGGTGTTACCTGACTATGAGGAGTACCGCCAACGTCTTAAGCAAGGTGCCTAGCTCCGCTGTTGCCGGGAAAGTTTAGCCAGCTCTTGCTGGCCAAACGTCCGCAGCCTGGGGTCATCAAGCTGTGCCAGACGGGTGATGAATTCTTCCCAGCTGTAGCTGACCGGTCGCTGTTGTGTGGCCAGGATGGTGCGAGAGCGTTGCATGCGTGCCTCTTTGTCTGCTGTTCGTTCACCGATTGCCATGGTTCCCCCAATCTTTTCAAGACACGGTCAAGCCTACTCAACGGGCACAGTCTAGCGCAGCATTGACACCATCCCGTGACCGGCAGGTCACAAATCCATGATCATTTATGTTGGCCACCTTGAAAAGCAGCCGGGTACTGCTACACTACTGTACAGATCAACATTGGCACCACGCTACGCACCACCGATCGCCGAGGGTTTGCAGCTACCGATGACCATACAGAACCAATCTCTTAAACAGCGCGCACGACGCAACTGGCTTGTATTAGGGGTGGGCCTTGCTTTTGTGGGAAGCGTGGTGGGCTACAATCTGGCGACCATGCGGCAACGGGTCATCGATCAGGAGCAACACCGACTGATGACCCAGGCCCGGGTGATCGGCAGGAATATCGAGCATCAGCTTAGTGCAACCAGTCGTATTCTGCAGGGGATCGTGGCAGATCGTGATCAGTTGACTGACCCCCGAAACCGCACTTTGGCCATTAAGCGCTTGTCTCGTATGGTTGATGCCATGCCGGGCATGCGTACCCTTTTCCTCACCGATGCCGCTGGAACAGTTATCGCCTCCAGCCGCCCCGAGCTGATCGGGGAAAATTTCCGCCATCGTGACTACTTCATCACCCCGCAACAACACCCCGACCCGCAGGCTCTGTTCATCTCTTCACCGTTCAAATCAGTGCTGGACGCCTATACCTTCAATATCACGCGAATGATCCCCGCAGCGGATGGCAGCTTCAACGGCGTGGTGACCTCATCGGTGGCCCCCGGCTATTTCGAGACGATTCTGCAATCAACGCTGTATGCTCCGGACATGTGGAATACGATCAACCACGGCGACGGCATCCGTTTCATGACCATGCCCGAGCGTGAAGGCCAGGCCGGCAAAAACTTGGCTGTTCCAGGCTCTCTGTTTACGTTGCACCGGGAGAGCGGGAGACCGGAAAGCAACTTCACCGGTACCGCCTACGCCACCGGTGAAAACCGCATGGCTGCTCTGCTCACCGTCCAGCCTGCCGACCTCAAGATGGATAAGCCGCTGGTGGTGATTATTAGCCGCAACCCTGCTGCCGTGCTCAAAAACTGGCGTAATGAGTTGTTTTTCCAGGGGACCCTGTTTGCGCTCGGCTGTCTTGGCAGCGCGGTAGGACTCCTGCTGCTGCACCGGCGTCAGGCGGCGGCTGAGCTGAATGCGCAACGGGTTGAGGCATTGGTGCAGCTGCGCTACCAACTGCTTGACTATGCCTCCATGCATACCGTTGACGAGCTGCTGCAGTTTGCCCTTGACGAGGTATGCCGTATCAGCGGGAGCCCGGTGGGGTTTTATCATTTTGTTGACCCCGACCAGCAGGCCTTGACCCTGCAGGCCTGGTCCACCCGCACCCTGCAGGAGTACTGCAAGGCCGAAGGACATGGGAGCCACTACGACGTCAAGCAGGCCGGGGTCTGGGTTGAGTGTGTGCATGTCCGTGCCCCGGTGATCCATAATGACTATGCTGCCTTGCCAAACAAGAAAGGGCTGCCACCGGGCCATGCGCCGGTGATTCGAGAACTCGTAGTGCCCGTGATGCGTGACGAGCGGATCGTGGCCATTCTGGGGGTTGGTAACAAGCCCGATAACTACACAAGCAAAGATGTCGACGAGGTCTCGTACCTGGCCGATGTCACCTGGGAAATCATCGACGGACGACGTGCCCATGAAGAGCTGAAAAAGGCCAATGAACTGCTTGCCGCTGAGGCACGGATCGATTTTCTGACCGGCATCTACAACCGTCGGATGTTCGAGAACCTGCTGCTTGCCGAAATGGCGCGAGCCTGCCGTTTTAACACCCCACTGACGCTGATCATGTTCGATCTTGATCATTTCAAGCAGATCAATGACAGCCTGGGGCACGCCGTTGGTGATCAGGTGCTGCAGAAGGTTGCCGAGCTGGTTTCAGGCAGGATCAGGACCCATGACATCTTCAGCCGTTGGGGCGGTGAAGAATTTGTGATCCTTACCTCCCGTAACGATCAGGATCAGGCAACCGTATTGGCCGAGACCCTGCGGGAGATGATCGCACAGCATTCTTTTATAGAGGACCAGCAGATAACCGCCAGCTTCGGGATAACCAGCCACCGCTGCGGAGAAACCCCCGAAGAGCTGATGGCGCGGGTTGATGCGGCGCTCTATCAGGCCAAGCATCATGGCCGTAACCGGATTGAAATCCTGTAGTAGGTGACTTGCGCCGACACAGGGCCGCCAGACAGCAGGCCCCCCAACAATGGCACAGCCGGAATTGCCTTAAACATCGCCTGGCGATATGCCTGTGGCCCAACGGAGGCAGATCATGACGACACCTCAGCAGACCTCGCTTTACAAGACGATCCCGTTGGCCACCGATGCGGCGGCTCAACGGCGTTATCTGGTGGTTGATGAACCGATTGTCGGTAACTTCAGGTTCGGACTGCTGTTGGAAGATCTGGACATCATGGCCGAACAGGTGGCCCTGGGCTACGCCCGCCGCGCCCACCCCGACGCCAAGGTGGTGACTGCCGCCATCGACAACATCATTGTGCGTCATGTGGTCGATAATAGTCGGGACATTCAGATCGATGCGCGGATCAATCATGTGGGCCGCTCATCGATGGTGGTGGGGATGCGGGTGGAGCATGTCGGCGATCCGGCTACCCATATCGCCTCCTGCTACTTCACCATGGTGGCCCGTGGGGGTGAGGCGGCCGAGGAGAGCCGGACCCTGCCGCCGCTGGAGTATCAGGATCAGCTGGAACGGCTCCGGGCCGAAAAGTCGGTGCAGGAGCGGGAACAGTACCGGCAGCAGCAGGCAGCCCAGCAGGAGCCGCCCAGCCGCGAAGAGTATCAGCTGCTGCAACAGTTGCATACGGCTCAGGATGAAGCGGGCTTTAACGGGGTAAAGGCGGATCGGCTGGTGGTGGATGGCTGGGAGCGGATGTACCCGGAGCAGGAGTATGTGCCCCATCGTATCTTCGGCGGTTACATCATCCGCCGGGCCTACGAACTGTCAGCGATTTGCGCCGAGCTGATCGCGCCGCACCGGCCGATCATCGCGGCGGTCAACCGGATCAACTTTTTTCATCCGGTGCGGTTGGGGGATAAGCTGCACTACACCTGCCGGGTGGTCTATACCAGCGACAGTTTTATCTGCGTTGAGGCCAGTATTGAGCGGATCAGCCGTGATCGTACCAGCAAGGCGCTCTCCAACTCCTGCCTGTTCACCTTTGTGAATGTGGATCGTGAACAGCGGCACCAGCCGGTACCGCCGATCTATCCCGGCACCTATGCCGAGGATGCGCGCTACCTGGCTGCCTACCGCAGCCACCGCGCCATGCAGCAGCATTACACGCTGCTGTAGCGAGCCGTATCGAAGATCAACCCCAGAATTTCTCCCAGAGGGTCATCACAATCTCGAAGGCGATCAGCAGGATGATGATCCATTCCAGCCGGGCCGAGCGGCGGGCGTGGGACAGGCTGGTAAAGACCTCGTTCACATCCAACAGGGTCTCGGATTTATGCTTGATCTCCTGGTAGCGGGGCCGCAGCTCAAACAGGCCGGCCATGGTCAGATAGAAGCGCTCGGCCTCGGCGTTGTCCCAGGTGATGTCCGGTTTGTCCAACACCATGATCTGGGCCACTGAGGCGTACTTGAAGCCCAGCACGGTGGAGGCCAGCCGGGCCAGGTCGCGATCGGGCAGCTCCAGTTTGCCCTTTTTCAGCTGGGCGATCAGCCCCTCCACCTCGTCCAGCACCGCGTCGGTGTGCTCCTCGATCCGCTCCAGGGCCACCGACTGGGCCAGCACCAGACAGATGATATCCTGACTGACCTGACTGAAGGCCGGCAGCAGCGCGGCATCATTGCTGATCGACGCCGGCCGCTGCGGCTCGATCTCCAGGCGGTATTCCTCACGGTAGCGCAGTTGGGGTCTGCCTTTGAGGGTCTCGGCGTAGTGGCCGATCCCCTCCAGAAAACGTCCCACCAGCTCGTCATCGCCATTCACAAAGACCAGGCCGCCAAAGGAATACAGGTAGACCTGCAGGCTGTCGCCGTCGGTGCTGGGGGTGAGGGTGACCGGGTTGAGTCGCATCGGCTCTTCCCAGCGGTATTTGCGGCTGATGTTCAGCCGGCCGGCCAGCCGGTTCAGCTCCAGTTCGCCATCCAGCGCAAAGGCCGTAAAACGGGTCGGCTGCATCGTTTACCCCCTGGCCTCCGGTTGCACCGCAAAGACTACCTGCAGATCAAAGGCCTTCTCGAATAGTTCTTTCTTGGCGCTGCCGCCAAACACCTCCACTACCAGGTCGTCGGAGCCGCTCAGGCCGATCCGGGCAACCCGGTCTTGCAGCTGGCAGCTGATTTGCTCTACCGCGCTGCAGCGGCGTCGGTCCAGGCCATCGGCCAGCCGCAGGATGCCGCCCAGCCGGCTGACCAGCCCCTGCTCCTTGGCGGACAGCTTCTGGAACGGCTCGTGTTTTTTCTTGGGCAGCGCCTTGCGGTGGTAACGGGCGATCTGCGCCGCCAGTTCCCGCTCACGGGGGGTCAGACCAAACAGGTCGGCGTGGCGGATCAGGTGGTAGGAGTGTTTGTGGTGGCTCTCGTAGCTGATCCATGCGCCGCAGTCGTGCAGCAGGGCCGCCGCTTCAAGGACCACCCGCTCACGTTTCTTCAGGTTGCAGGGTTTGGCCAGGTCGTCGAACAGCGCCAGCGACAGCCGAGAGACCTGCAGGGCGTGCCCTTCCTCGATCTGGCAGCTATGGCCGAACTCCAGTACGGCATCGCGCCAGGTGCGGTGGTTTGATGTCTGGCGGGCCAGGCCGTGACGTTGCAGTGCCTGCAGGATCACCCCTTCGCGGATACCGCGGCCATTCACCAGCAGGGAGTTGGCGCCGAAGTAGTCCATCATGCAGTCCACCAGGGCTACACCGGCCACGATGATGTCGGCCCGATCCGGGGAGAGCCCCGGCAGGGTCTTGCGTTCTTCCAGGGTTTTGCGCTGCAGCATGGCCAG
>DFYU01000028.1 GCA_002383415.1 Geobacter sp. UBA4074 | reverse complement strand
TAGCTGCAGCCGGTGCCGTGGGTGGCGCTGGTAAAGATACGGTCGGCAGTGAAGCGGTGGATCGTGCTGCCGTCGAACAGGATATCCTGGGCCTCGGCGCCGGTCAGGTGGCCGCCTTTGACCAGCACATTGGCGGCACCCAGGGCATGCAGGTCGCGGGCAGCCTGTTCCATGGCGACGATGGTCGTAATCCGGCGATTTAACAGCCGTTCAGCCTCCGGCAGGTTGGGGGTCAGCAGGTAGGCCTGGGGCAGCAGTTCCTGCACAAAGACCGTCACCGCATCCCGCTCCAGCAGATGGGCGCCCCCCTTGGCCACCATCACCGGATCGATCACCGCCGGCAAGAGGCGGGGTTGCTCGGACAGCTGTTCTGCCAGCAGGCTGATGATGGCCGGGGTGTGCAGCATGCCGGTCTTGATCACGTCGATCGGCAGGTCGGACAGCACCGCCTGCAGCTGGTCCCTGACAAAGCTGGGGGGCAGACCGTGGATGGAATGGACGCCGCGCGTATTCTGGGCGGTCAGGGCGGTCAAAACCGAGGCGCCGTAGCTGCCCAACAGGGTAATCGTCTTCAGGTCGGCCTGGATGCCGGCCCCGCCGCCGGAGTCACTGCCGGCCACGGTCAACACGGCCCCGCGCGGGAAGGGGGCGGTGCGGTTGAACAGCAGCCTGAGTTCGGCCACCGCCAGTTCGGGCCGGGGGGCTGACAGCACCGATGAGATCACCGCCACGGCATTGGCGCCGGCCTCGATCACCCGACAGGCGTTTGCAGGACTGATGCCGCCGATGGCCACGATCGGCAGCCTGACCTGGTCGCGAACAGCAGCCAGACCGGCCGTGCCGGGCATCTGGGTGATCATCTTGCTGCCGGTGGGGTACATGGCGCCGAACCCCAGATAATCGGCGCCGTCTGCCTGCGCCTTGAGGGCCTCCTCCAGGCTGTGGGTGGAGACGCCGATGATGGTGTCCGGTCCCAGCAGGTCGCGGGCTGCGGCGACACTGCCGTCATCCTGTCCCAGATGGACGCCGTCGGCATTCAGATCGCGGGCCAGCTTGATGTCGTCATTCACAATGAACAGGGCGTTGCTGGCGCGACAGAGCTGCTGCAGGGCCGCTGCTTCAACCAGCATGGCCTCGTAGGGCTTGTCCTTGGCGCGATACTGCAGGACGTTGACGCCGCCCCGCAGTGCCGTGCGTACCCGTTCCAGCAGGTTTTCGTGCTGGTCGGTGATCAGGTAGACGCCCCGCAGCTGGCGTTCAACAACGCCCCCCCTGGCCAGGGGGGCCACCAGGCGTAGTTTTGACGGTTGTGTGATGGACATGGCTGATTGCCTCGTACGAAAAAAGGCCGCTCTGCGGATACAGAGCGGCCCTGTGCATGACATGAGCTGGCCGCTTTCCTCCGCCGGCATTACCCGGTTCAGGTTCAGGGGTTCAGCGCAAGCGCTGTCTCAGCCAGGTGCTTCAAAAGACGGCTCCCCCAGGGCAGGCACAAACCATACGCTAAAACGAACAGCACGTCAACTGCCCCAAAACATTGTTTTCTCGTTGCCCGCCACCAGGAGCCGTGATAAGAATTCAGGACCATGTTCGATAGCCGTCCAACCTTTGCTGAGATCAATCTGTCCGCCCTGCGGGAGAACTACCGTACCGTGCGTGCCTCAGTTCCTTCCCGCGCCGCTGTACTGGCAGTGGTCAAGGCCGACGCCTATGGCCACGGCTTTCTTGAGGTCAGTCGTGAGTTGGAACAGCAGGGGGTTGATGCCTTTGGCGTGGCCTTTCTGGCTGAGGCGATCCAGTTGCGCAAGGCCGGCATTGATAAGCCGATCCTGCTGTTGGGCGGTGTCTATCCCGGCCAGGAGCGAAAGTGTGTCGGTTACAACGTCTCTACGGTGGTCTTTTCCTTTGATCAGCTGAAGGCCCTGGACCAGGCGGCTGCCAAGCTGTATCGCAAGGCCCTGGTGCATCTCAAGGTTGATACCGGCATGGGACGCCTGGGGATACCGTATAACGAGGTGCCGGCCCTGCTGGATGCCATGAAGTTGTTGCCCAACATCTGCCTGGAGGGGGTGGTGTCCCACTTCTCTTCGGCCGACGAGCTGGATGAGGCGGGCCAGTATTATACCCGCATGCAGGCCGAGCGCTTTGAATGGGCGGTCAAGCAGGTGCGCAAGGCCAAGTACGCGCCGCGTTACATACATATTGCCAATAGTGCCGGTGCCTTGCTGAAGGATTACCCCTTCTGCAACCTGGTCCGTCCCGGTATTGCCCTGTACGGTGCCCTGCCGTCGGCTGATTTTCAGGGCAAGCTCGACCTTAAACCGGTGATGCGCCTCAAGAGCAGGATCGCCATGTTGAAATGGGTCGAGCCGGGCACCGCCATCAGCTATGCCCGCCGTTTCAGCGCCAGCAGCAAAAGCCTGATTGCCAGCGTTCCGGTGGGTTATGCCGACGGCTACTGCCGGACTCTGACCAACAAAGGGCAGGTGCTGGTACGGGGTGAGCGGGCACCGGTCTCCGGCACGGTCTGCATGGATTGGTTCATGCTGGATGTGACCCATATTGAAGGCGTTGCGGTGGGGGATGAGGTGACGTTGATGGGCTGTGACCCTTTAGGCAACAGCATCCGGGCCGAAGAACTAGCCCAGTTGGCCGGTACCATCCCCTATGAGATTTTTTGCGGTATCTCGAAGCGGGTACCGAGGGTGTATTTGAAATGACTAACAAAAAGATCAAACTGACCCAAACGGTCAAGGCGGCCGGCTGAGCGGCCAAGCTGGGCCCGGAGGGTCTGGAAAATGCTCTGTCGGGGTTGAAACGCCCCGTTGACCCGAACCTGCTGGTGGGACCGGAGACCTCCGACGATGCGGGGGTCTATCGCCTGAGCCCGGAGTTGGCCCTGGTGGAGACCTGTGACGTGGTCACTCCGCCGGTGGACGATCCCTATCAGTTTGGCCGGATTGCCGCCGCTAATGCCCTGTCCGACATTTATGCCATGGGGGCGCGGCCGGTTACCGCCATGAACCTGGCCTTCTTTCCGGCCTGCAGTATGGGGCCAGAGGTGCTGGCCGAACTGCTGGCCGGTGGCCAGGAGGCACTGAACGAGGCCGGATGCTGTCTGGTGGGCGGACACACCGTCGAGGATGACGAGCTTAAATATGGCCTGTCGGTCAGCGGCACGGTTCATCCCGAGCGGATCATCCGCAACAGCACCGCCCGCATTGGCGACCGCCTGATCCTGACCAAGCCGCTGGGCAGCGGCATCGTCTCCACCGCCATCAAGGGAGAACTGGTGGAACCGGAGATTGAGGCCGAGGCGATCAGCTGGATGATGCAGCTGAATCGGGCTGCCGGTGAATTGATGCTCCAGTACGCACCCAGCGCCTGTACCGATGTGACCGGCTTTGGTCTGATCGGCCACTGCTGCGAAATGGCCCGGGGGGCTGGGGTAACGCTGGCATTGCAGCTTGACCAGATTCCGCTGATGGCTGGGCTGGTCGCCCTGGTGGGAGACGGCATGGTGCCGGCCGGTTGCTACCGCAACCGCGACTATTACGCCTCCCAGTTGGACAGTGGTCAGGTTGACCCTGACCGGCTGCTGCCGCTGTTCGATCCCCAGACCTCAGGCGGTCTGCTGATCGCTCTGGCCCCTGGCGAAGCTGAACAGTTCCTGGCTGCAGCCAGCATGGCCGGTATCTTTGCCCGGCCGGTGGGCGAGGTGCTGCAGCATCAGGCCCTGCCGGTTCTCATCCGTTACTAGCAGGCTCCTCTATGTACGCCATCGCCTTTGATCTTGGTACCACCACCCTGGCGGCCTCGCTGGTCGAGCTGAGCAGCGGCCGCCTTTGTGCCATGCACGGCAGCCTGAATCCGCAGCGTTCGTTCGGTGCTGACGTGGTAGCGCGGCTGGATGCAGCCGTACACGACCCGTCGGCAGCTTCGGCCATGACCGGCCTGGTCCGCGCTGAACTGGGCCGTTTAGCTCAATCGCTGCTGCAGCAGGCCGGTGTTGGAGAAAAGACGGTGCGTCTGGCGGCAGTGGCCGGTAACCCGGCCATGCAGCACCTGCTGCTGGGCTGGCCGGTTGAGACGCTGGTCCGGCCGCCCTTTCGGCCGCGTCAAACCACGGGACTGACGATAGCTGCTGCAGAGCTGGACTGGGCGTTTTGCGAACAAGTGTATCTCTTTCCTCAGCCGGGCGGTTTTGTGGGGGGCGATACGGTGGCCTTTCTGTTTGGTTGCCAGCAGCAGGCGCCGTCGTCACCGGCCCTGTATCTCGATATGGGCACCAACGGTGAGATGGCGCTGGACGACGGGCAGACGCTGTGGGCCACCTCGGCCGCTGCCGGCCCAGCCTTTGAGGGGGGTAACCTGAGCTGCGGCATGGCTGCCTTGCGAGGCGCCATCAGTGATCTGTCACTGGATGATGATCGCCTGCAGACCAGCGTGCTTGGTGGCGGGAGACCGCTAGGTATCTGCGGTTCTGCCGTGATCCGGCTGGTGGCTGCGTTGCGCCGTAAAGGGATCATCGATCGCTCGGGGCGTCTACTCACTCCCGCAGAGGTCTCGTCCAATCTGGCCACCCGTCTCATGGAGCGTGCCGGTGAGCTGGTCTTTGTGCTGCACCGTGATGCCCAGGGTCAGGTTGCGCTGACGCAAGGCGATATCCGCCAGCTGCAGCTTGCCAAGGGAGCGGTGCGGGCCGGTCTGGACGTGCTGCTGGAGCGGGCGCGTATACATTGTGACGCCTTGCAGGACCTGATCTTGACCGGTTCCTTTGGGGCGGTTTTGGAGCCGCAGGACCTGAAAACCGTTGGCATCTTCAGTGAGGAAATGGTAGAAAAGTGCCGTTTTGTCAGTGAGGGCGCCCTGGCAGGTGTGGAGCGCTTTGTACTGCACCCAGAGGGTGTGCCAGCCGTTGAGTCGCTGGCTGCCCGTTGCCGGGTGGTGCCGCTCTCCGGTACCCCCCTGTTTGAACAGAAATTTCTCGAACAGATCGATTTTCCTGCATAACTTTCCCGATATCCGCGAGCGATAGAAAACAACAAACGAAGGGGTTTTACGTATGGCAAAAATTACCCGTGCATTGATCAGTGTCTCCGACAAGACCGGTGTGGTCGAGTTTTCAAAGGCCTTGGCAGGCTACGGCGTGGAGATCCTCTCCACCGGCGGTACCGCCAAACTGCTGCGTGAGGCAGGTCTGACGGTCAAAGACGTCTCCGAGTTTACCGGCTTCCCCGAGATGTTGGACGGCCGGGTCAAGACCCTGCATCCCAAGGTGCACGGCGGCCTGTTGGGTATCCGTTCCAACCCGGAGCACCAGACCAAGATGCAGGAGCATGGCATTCAGCCGATTGACCTGGTGGTGGTGAACCTCTATCCGTTCGAGGCTACGGTGGCCAAGCCGGACTGCCACCTGGAGGAGGCCATCGAGAACATCGACATCGGCGGTCCCACCATGCTGCGCTCGGCAGCCAAGAACAACCGCGACGTGACCGTGCTGGTGGACTGCAAGGATTACCAGGCGGTACTGGATGAGATGGCCTCAAGCGGTGGCTCTGTTTCGGAAAAGACCAATTTCCGGCTGGCAGTCAAGGTCTATCAGCATACCGCCGCTTACGATGGTGCCATCTCCAACTGGCTGGGCGCCCGCCTGGGCGACGCAGCGGTGGAATATCCCGAGACCTATAGTCTGCAAGTGAAAAAGGCCCAGGATCTGCGCTACGGCGAGAACCCCCACCAGTCGGCCGCCTTCTATGTGGACCCCAGCGTGACTGAACCCTGCGTCTCCAATGCGGTACAGCTGCAGGGCAAGGAACTGTCCTTCAACAACATCATCGACCTGGATGCCGCCATCGAGACCGTCAAGGAGTTCAACGGCAAGCCGGCGGCGGTGATCATCAAGCATACCAACCCCTGCGGCGTGGCCCTGGGCGACAGCCCACTGTCGGCCTACCTCAAGGCCCGTGAGTGCGACCCGGTTTCGGCCTTTGGCGGCATTGTCGGCTTCAACCGTCAGGTGGATGCCGATGCGGCCCGCGAACTGACCTCCACCTTCCTGGAGGCGGTGATCGCCCCCGGTTATACCCAGGAAGCACTGGACATCTTCACCGCCAAGAAGAACGTGCGGGTGATGCAGGTGCCGCTGTTGGGCGACCATGCCCAGACCGGCTACGATATGAAGCGGGTGGTGGGCGGTCTGCTGCTGCAGGGCCGCGACCTGGGCATGGTGGCTGCTGCCGATTGCCGCGTGGTGACCCAGCGGGCCCCCAACGCCACCGAGCTGGCAGCCCTGGATTTCGCCTGGCGGGTCTGCAAGCATGTCAAGTCCAACGCCATCGTCTTCACCAACAGTGATCAGACCGTGGGGATCGGCGCCGGCCAGATGTCTCGGGTGGATTCCTCCAAGATCGCCGTGCAGAAGGCGCTCTTGCCGATCAAAGGCACCGTGCTGGCCTCTGACGCCTTCTTCCCGTTCCGCGACGGCGTGGATGCCGCTGCAGAGGCCGGGGTGACCGCCATCATCCAGCCCGGCGGCAGTGTACGGGATGAAGAGGTGATCCAGGCGGCCAATGAGCATGGGATTGCCATGATCTTTACCAACATGCGTCATTTCCGTCATTAGACGCGCGTTGATAAACGCCCGTCTGCTGCGTTGTCTCGTCGCTGCGCTGCTCACATAGTATCCAGCTATGCTGCGCTGCTCGCTCCTCGGCGCCTGGCATCCGGACATTTCTGAACGCGCTTAAAGTGACTTGTTTAGTGTTGATAGCTGTTGTGAGGATTCTGATATGAAAGTTTTGGTGGTGGGCGGCGGTGGCCGCGAACATGCCCTGGTCTGGAAGATTGCTCAGTCGCCCTTGGTGACCCAGGTGTTCTGTGCGCCGGGTAATCCCGGTACGGCCAGCCTGGCGGTCAACGTGCCGATCAAGGCCGATGAGATCGACAAGCTGCTGGGCTTTGCCAAGTCAGAGGGGATTGACCTGACCGTGGTAGGCCCGGAACAGCCGTTGTCCTTGGGGATCGTGGATCTGTTTCAGGAGTACGGCATGAAGATCTTCGGCCCCAGCCGTGCCGCTGCCCGGATCGAGGCCAGCAAGGCCTTTTCCAAGGACCTGATGCAGAAGTATGGTATTCCGACCGCCGCCTATGGTGTCTTCACTGAGATCGAGCCTGCCCTGGCCTTTATCCAGCAGACCGGGGCGCCGATCGTGGTCAAGGCCGATGGCCTGGCGGCCGGTAAAGGGGTGGTGGTGGCCCAGACCGTTGATGAGGCCAATGCGGCGGTACAGGAAATGCTCTCCGGCAATGCCTTCGGTTCCGCTGGTTCGCGGGTGGTGATTGAGGAGTTTCTTGAGGGTGAGGAAGCCTCATTTCTGGCAATCACTGACGGAAAAGAGGTAATCCCCCTGGCCTCGGCCCAGGATCATAAGGCGATTTTTGATGGTGACAAAGGTCCTAACACCGGCGGTATGGGGGCCTACTCGCCGGCGCCGGTGGTGACCCCGTCCGTGCATGCCGCTGCCATGGAGCAGGTGGTGCAGCGTGCGGTGGACGGCATGGCCGCCGAGGGCTGTCCCTATTGCGGTATCCTGTATGCCGGTCTGATGGTCAAGGATGGCCAGGTCAAGACCCTGGAGTTCAATGCCCGTTTCGGCGATCCCGAGTGCCAGCCGCTGCTGATGCGGATGCAGTCCGATCTGGTGCCGTTGCTGCTGGCGGTGGCCGAGGGCAGTTTGGCAGGCAAAACGATAGAGTGGTATGACCAGGCGGCGGTCTGTGTGGTGATGGCGGCCGAAGGGTACCCGGGTGAGATCGCCAAAGGGGATGAGATCAACGGTCTGGCAGCTGCGGATCAACTTGCTGATGTTACCGTGTTTCACGCCGGAACCGCTGAAAAGTGCGGCAAGGTGGTGACCGCCGGTGGTCGCGTGTTGGGAGTGACCGCACGGGGCACTACGGTGGCGGCCGCCATTGAGCGGGCCTACCAGGGGGTAGCCGCCATCACTTGGCGTGGTGTCCAGTTCCGTCGTGACATCGGCCGTAAGGCGCTCGACCGGCGCTGATTGGTACGCTTAGTGCTTGACATCAGGGAAAGGGCTATGCTTTAGTCCTGCTACTTTTGAACCCAAACAGGAGGTTGTCACGATGAAAAAAGCTCTTATTGCGATGGTTGCCGTAGTTGCCTTTGCCGGTTCCGCCTTTGCTGCTGCTCAGGAAAACTATGAGTACAAGGGTGGTTCCTTCGGCAAGGTGGCCTTCCCCCACAAGGCTCACATGAAGCTGGGCTGTGCCAAGTGCCACGAAGGCGCCCCCAAGAAGGTAGAGATCAACAAGGACGTTGCCCACAACCAGCTGTGCGTCAAGTGTCACAAGGCAGAAGCCAAGGGCCCCCAAGGCTGCAAGGATTGCCACAAGAAGTAGCCTGACCTGATGGTCAGTGTTTTTCCGAAAGGGCCGGCATCTGCCGGCCCTTTTTGTTTACGTTGTCGAGCCCTGTTTGGACAAAAAAGCACTACCTTTTTCAAGGCGGATGGTTTATAAACAGACTTAATACAAGACATAAATGGTCTGGTATTATGAGTCTCAGCTAATACATCTTCTGGAGTGACAATCTTGAGTACGAACGAACGCAGCCTGGTACAACAAATCTGGGATTTTTTCTGCTCTCTTAAGCTGACCATCTTCCTGCTGATCACCCTGGCGATCACCTCGATCATCGGAACCATTATTCCCCAGTTTCCCAACATCGATGAGCGCTACTGGGCCACCATCAGTGCCACCAAACGGGCGTTGTACGAGAAGCTGGGCTTCTTTGACATGTACCACTCCTGGTGGTTTCTGGCGCTGTTGGCCCTGTTTACCATCAACCTGATCGCCTGCTCCATCAAGCGCCTGCCTCATGTCTTCAAGTTTGTCAGCGAACCGGCCACCACGCTGTCAGAGATGCAGCAGAAGATCTTCCCCTCCCGTGATTTCAAGCTGGCATCCTCTCTGGAGGAGAGCAAGGATCGTCTGGCTGCGTCCCTGGGGGCAGAGTTTGCCAAGCCGGTCATCACCAAGGTGGATCACCAGTATCACCTGTTTGCCCAGAAGAATCCCTGGTGTCGGCTGGGGGTCTATGTGGTGCACTTCAGCATTGTGGTGATCTTTGTCGGCGCCATCATCGGCAACCTGTTTGGTTACAAAGGGTTTGTGGCGATTGTTGAGGGTGAAACCATCAACGCCATTCAGGCCCGTAGCGGCAAGACCATCCCACTGGGCTTCGAGGTCCGTTGTGATCAGTTTACGGTCACTTTTTACGATGCCCCCGGCGGCGGTCCGAGCGGCATGCCCAAGGAGTTCAAGAGCATCCTGACCCTGACCGAAAACGGTAAGGAGATTCCCGATTACAAGCATGTCCGTCTGGTTGTTAACGAGCCGCTGACCTACAAAGGAATCACCTTCTATCAATCCAGTTATGGGCCGGCCTCGGATCCGACTGCCTTCTTCTTCTCGGTGACCAACCGCAGCAGCGGCGCCAGCGAGCAGATCGCCCTGCGGCCGGGAGCACAGACGAAACTATCGGACGGTCGCAGCGCCAGCATCGTGGATCTGACCGACAATCCTGGTGAGGGACTGGTGGCTACTCTGCGGGTAACTGGCAGCGGTGAGCCGCAATTTTTCAGGGTCTATAAAGAACAGCCTTCGCTGGACGATCTGCGCGGCGACCGGCTGATCTTCACCTTTACCGGCACCGACGCCAAGATGTACACCGGCCTGCAGGTCAACAAGGACCCCGGCGTCTGGGTGGTCTGGACCGGCTGCATCATGATGTGTCTGGGTTTGTGCATCGCCTTCTTCATGTCCCACAAACGGGTCTGGATCGTGTTGTCCCCCGGCCATGCGCGGATATTTGGTAATGCCAGCAAAAACCAGCCAGCCTTCCAGGACGAATTTGAGGCCCTTGCAGAAAAACTGCACAATCAGAACATCTAACGGAGGAATAACCGTTTATGCTGAGCGCCAAACTCTTTAACATCACCACCATCTTCTACATGGCCTCCACCCTGGCCTTTTTCATCTACCTGGCCGGCCGCAACCAGAAGGTCGGCCTGTCCGGCTCAGTGCTGGCCTGGATCGGCTTTGCCATCCATACGGTGGCCACCGGTCTGCGCTGGAAGGAATCCTACGACATCGGCCTGGGCCATGCCCCGCTGTCCAACCTGTACGAGTCGGTGGTCTTCTTCGCCTGGAGCATCGTGCTGATCTTCGGCATCATCGATGCCAAATACAAATACCGGGTGATCGGCGTCTTTGTGATGCCTTTTGCCTTGCTGGGCATGACCTGGGCCCAACTCTACCTGCCGGCCGACATCAACCCGCTGATGCCTGCCCTGCAGAGTAACTGGCTGACCTACCACGTGATCACCTGTTTCCTGGGCTACGCCGCCTTTGCCGTGGCCTGCGGGGTATCGATCATGTACCTGATCAAGGTACAAAGCGAAGAGAAGGCGACTGATGCCGCCGGCGGTATTCTCTCGCTCTTCCCGCCCACCAAGGTGCTGGATGACCTGAATTACAAGGCGATCATGGTCGGCTTTCCGCTCCTGACCCTGGGGATCATCACCGGTGCGGCCTGGGCCAACTACGCCTGGGGCACCTACTGGAGCTGGGACCCCAAAGAGACCTGGTCCTTGATCGTCTGGTTCGTCTACGCCGCCTTTCTGCATGCCCGCTTCACCAAGGGCTGGGTGGGCCGCCGGGCGGCCTGGCTGTCGATCATCGGCTTTGCCGCCACCATCTTCTGCTATCTGGGGGTCAATCTGTTGCTGTCTGGTCTGCACAGCTACGGCGGCCTGTAAGAAGGGAGCGGTTCTTTTTCGCCTTGGCTTCGTTTCCCTGCGGGGCTGCGTGCTCGACGTACTGACCAGTACGCCTTCGCCGCATCCCCTTGGAAAGCCTGGCCAAGACAAAAAACTCCTCGCTCCCAGCACAGTATTGCACTGAAAAACCGGGTCCGCCCGGTTTTTCCTGTTTATGCGAGGCATTCTTGACCATCACCATTGTCATACCGATTAAACCAGGGCTGGTGCCGAAGGCGGTGCAGCGGGTCAGGCAGCTGGCCTGGCCCCATGCCCAGCTTGAGCTGCTGGTGGCGGAAGGAACCAACCCCAGTCGTCAGCGCAACGAGGCGGTGCAACAGGCCCGCGGTGAGATCATCTATTTTCTGGATGATGATTCAGTGGTGGCGCCCGATTGCCTGCTGCGGATCGAGGAACATTTCCGGGATCCCCAGCTGCTTGCCGTTGGTGGCCCGTCGCTGACTCCAGTCAGCGATTCGCTGCTGCAGCGTGCCATCGGCGCTGTCCTGGCCTCTCCGCTGGGGGCAGGCGGGGTGCGTAACCGTTACCGTTCCGTGGGCAGCCTGCGGGAGACCACAGAACGTGAACTGATCCTCTGCAATCTGGCGGTACGTCGCGCGGCGTTCCTTGCTTGCGGTGGCTTTGACGAGCGGCTCTACCCCAATGAGGAAAACGAGTTTCTCGACCGGTTGCAGGCAAGCGGCGGCAGGCTGCTGCATGACCCCCAGCTGCCGGTTGAACGTAGCCAACGCCCCGATCTGGCTGCCTTTGGCAAGCAGATGTTCCGCTATGGCCGCGGCCGGGCCCGCCAGACCCGCATGGCCGGCTTGTCCGGGATAATGCCCCTTGCGCCGCTAGGTTTCGTGCTCTACCTGGTAACCCTGCCGCTGGTGTCAACACCGTTCTGGCGACTGCCGTTAGGGGGCTACGCTGCAGTCTGCCTGGTGTGTGGTCTGCGGGCAGCGGTCAAAGCCCGCAACCCGTTGTTTGCCATGCTGCTGCCGGCCCTGTTTCCGCTTTTGCACCTTGCCAATGGGGTGGGACTTCTGGCCGGGTTTCTGCTGCCGCTGCCGCCTCAAACATGCTATAACCATGCAGCAGTTACGGTGCGTCGCCTGGCGTTGTCCGACCAGTAATCAGGAGTTGTCAGCATGGATCTGAGTGTCGTAATCCCGATCTACTACGAAGAAGAGAATATCCGTCCACTCTACGACGCCGTCACTGCCGTCCTTGAACCCACCGGCCTGAGCTATGAGATCATCACCGTTGATGACGGTTCCGGCGACGGTTCCTTTGCCGTGCTGAAGGAATTGGCCCTGACGGACAAGCGGGTGCGGGTGATCCGCTTCCGCCGTAACTTCGGCCAGACCGCCGCCATGGCGGCTGGTTTCGAGGCATCCCGCGGCGCGGTGATCATCCCGATGGACGGCGACCTGCAGAACGACCCGGCCGATATCCCCCTGCTGCTGGAAAAGATCAGGGAAGGCTATGATGTGGTCTCCGGCTGGCGCAAGGACCGCCAGGACGCCTTCATCAACCGCACCCTGCCGTCGCGCATCGCCAACGGCCTGATCTCCCGCATGACCGGTGTTCACCTGCACGACTACGGCTGTACCCTCAAAGCCTATCGACGCGAGGTGCTGGAAGGGATCGGTCTCTACGGCGAGATGCACCGTTTCGTGCCGGCCCTGGCATCCCGCGTGGGGGCCAAGGTGACCGAGCTGGCGGTGCGGCATCATCCGCGGCTGCACGGCCAGAGCAAATACGGTATCTCACGCACCATGCGGGTGGTGCTTGATCTGATCAC
>DFYU01000033.1 GCA_002383415.1 Geobacter sp. UBA4074 | reverse complement strand
CCGGCGAGGCCGGGCAGGCCAGGTTATAGATCCGGTCCACTTCCAAGAGGATCGGCTCCACGATGTCGTGCCTGATCAGCTCGAAACGGCGGTTGTCCAGCAGGTGGATGATGTTATCCCTGGAGCCGGTGAAGAAGTTGTCCAGACAGATTACGTCGTGCCCTTCGTTGAGCAGTCGCTCGCAGAGGTGGCTGCCCAGAAAACCTGCTCCACCGGTGACCAGAATTCGCATCTTTACTTGTCTCCGCCGGTAATGCCGCTACCGGCCCTGCCCAGCGGGATGTAGCGGATGCCTGCCTCTTGCATCCGGTTCGGTTTGTAGAGGTTACGACCATCCACGATCAGCGGCTGGCGCAGGGCACACTTGATCCGGTCGAAGTCCGGGTTGCGGTATTCGGACCAGTCAGTGATCACCGCCAGGGCGTCGGCGCTTTCCAGAATATCGTACTGGTTACTGCTGTACTCGATCCGGTCGCCGAATAGTTTTTTTGCCTCGTCTAGCGCCTCCGGGTCGTGGGCCCGCACGGTGGCTCCGGCTGCCAGCAGCCGTTCGATGATGGTGATGGAAGGGGCTTCACGCATGTCGTCGGTGCGTGGCTTGAAGGAAAGGCCCCAGCAGGCGATGGTGCGGCCGGTCAGCGGCTGCTCTTCGTCGGCTGAGCCCAGCACCTTGATCAGCTTGGTGGCCAGCACCTCTTTCTGGCGGTCGTTGACCTCCTCCACCGCCTTTAAGAGCAGGAAGTCGTAATCGCACTCCTCGGCGGTGCGGATCAGGGCCTTAACATCCTTGGGGAAGCAGGAACCGCCGTAACCGGGGCCGGGGAACAGGAAGTCGTAGCCGATGCGGCTGTCGGAACCGATCCCTTCACGCACGGCAGCCACATCAGCCCCCATCCGTTCGCACAGGCCGGCGATCTGGTTCATAAAAGAGATGCGGGTCGCCAGCATGGCGTTGGCGGCGTATTTGGTCATCTCGGCCGAGCGGATGTCCATCACGATCATCCGGTTCTGCTTGCGCATGAACGGGTCGTAGAGTTCCTTCATGATCTCGGCAGTGCGGACGTTATCGGTGCCGATCACCACCCGGTCCGGTTTCATGAAGTCATCGATGGCGGCCCCTTCCTTGAGGAACTCCGGGTTGGAGACTACGTCGAATTCGAGTGCGGAACCGCGGACGCTGAGCTCTTCTTGTACCGCAGCCCGCACCTTGTCGGCGGTGCCCACCGGTACGGTGGATTTGTCGACGATAATCTTGAAGCCGTTCATATGCTTGCCGATGGTGCGGCCCACGGCCAGCACGTACTGCAGATCGGCGGAGCCGTCTTCGCCGGGCGGGGTGCCGACGGCGATGAACTGGATCAGGGATTGCTCAACGGCCTCAACCACGTCGGTGGTGAAGGACAGCCGGCCTTCAGCCTGGTTGCGCAGGATCAACTCTTTCAGACCCGGCTCGTAGATCGGGATGATGCCGTTTTTGAGGCCTTCGATCTTCTTCTGATCAACATCAACGGCGATGACGGTGTTGCCGCTCTCAGCAAAACAGGCAGCAGCAACAAGACCGACATAACCGGCGCCAAACACGGAAATCTTCATTTGAAAAACTCCTTTACATAATCAAAACAGGTAACGCAAAGACGCAGAGACGCAAAGAAAAGAAGAAAAAAGGTTTGCCAGCTTTAATTCTTTGCGCCTTTGCACCTTTCTTTGAACCTTTGCGTTACCAAAGCAGATTCGTCAGTTCTTGTGCTTCATGATCAGCGCCTGGGCGTACAGTTCACGTCGTGGCAGGCCGGTGGCAGCAGCTACCAGGGCAGCTGTTTCCTTGACGCTGTGACCTTTGGCCAGGGCTGTCCGCAGCTGTTCCTCAGGGGAAGGCCCCTCCAGCCGCTGGCTGTCTTCATCGGCCGCTGCGATCAGGATCACCAACTCGCCCCGTTCACGGTCTTCCGGCAGCTGCTCCTGCAGCGTGCTGGCTGTACCCTGCAGAAATTCCTCGTGCAGCTTGGTCAGCTCACGCGCCACCACCACCCGGCGTTCGCCCAGCACTGCGGCGATATCGGTCAGCGTGGCCTTTAGGCGGTGCGGCGCCTCATACAGCACCACCGTGCCCTGTGCCGAGGCGAGTGATACCAGAAACGAGCGACGCTTACCTTCTTTATTCGGCGGAAAACCGGCAAAGGTAAAGGCATTTGTCGGCAGACCTGCTGCTGAAAGTGCGGCTATGGCGGCACAGGCGCCGGGGATCGGTACCACGGTGATTCCTGCGGACAGGGCATCCCGCACCAGTTGGTAGCCGGGGTCCGAGATGCAGGGGGTACCGGCGTCCGAGATCAAGGCCACCTGTCTGCCCTCCAGCAGTGTTGCCAGGATCCGTTCACCCTTCAGGGCCTGATTGTGGTCGTAGTAGGAGGTGAGCGGCGTGGTGATGCCGAAGTGGGCCAACAGCTTGCGGGAGTGGCGAGTATCCTCGGCGGCGATCAGGGCCGATTCCTTGAGGATACGCACCGCCCGGAAGGTCATGTCCTCCAGGTTGCCGATCGGCGTGGCCACGATGTACAGGGTGCCTGGCATTACTTGAGCGAGGAGATGTAGCCCCTGATACCATCCAGGATGCCGTCGGCGGCCAGATCATGGAAGGCGGGGTCCTGCAGGTGGGCCTCTTCGGCGCTGTTGCTGATAAAGGCGGTCTCCACCAGGATGCTGGGCATGGTGGCCCCCACCAGCACATAGAACGGGCCCTGTTTGACCCCTAAGCTTTTGGTGTCGCTGTGTTTGCCCTTGATGGTCTTGTAGAGCGCCTTCTGTACTTCCTCCGCCAGGTGGGCCGAGTCGTTCAGCTTGTAGTTGGCCATCAGATCAAACAGGATCGCCTGCAGGGTGCTGACCTTCTCCAGCGAGGTACCGTTTTCCTTGGCCGCCAGTTGGGCTACCTTCTCGGTCTTGGCCAGGTTCAGGTAGTAGGTCTCGATGCCGTTGGCATTGCGGTTGGGGGCGGCGTTGGCGTGGATTGAGACAAACAGGTCGGCCCCCACCTTGTTGGCGATGGCGGTCCGCTCCTCCAGCGGGATAAAGACGTCTGTCGAGCGGGTCATGACCACATCCAGTCCCAGTTCATCCTGCAGTTTTTCCCGCAGCTTGAGGCCAATGGACAGCACCACCTCTTTTTCCTGCAGGCCCGATTGGCCGACGGCCCCCGGGTCATGACCGCCGTGGCCGGGATCAACCACAATCCGGCGCACCTTGGCGATGGCCGGATGCTGTTTGTGTGTCGACCGCGGCTTGGCAAACTCCTCACGATCGGCTGGTTTCGGCAGCTCGGCCGCTGTGGCCTCGTTAACCAGGTTGGTCAGGCTGTTTTCCAGGCTGCTCAATTCGGTTGGCCGCTCGCCGCGCACGTCGATGATCAGCTTGGACGGGTCGGAAAGCGGGAATATCTTGTAGTCGCGGATCTGATCGGTGTCCAGCACCACCCGCACCACGCCGGCCCTGAACAGGGCCACCCGCACCCCTTTCAGCAGGCCGTCACCGATGGTGATATCGCGGATAGCGGCGCCCAGCTGGGAGTTCTGGATGTCGATCACGATTCGGCCCGGTTTGCCGGCGCTGCCCTTATCCAGCTCATAGCTCTTCCAGGTCGCGTCGCGATCGAGGCTGACGGCAACCCGGGTGTAATCGGGGGTAGACCAGTGCTTGATATCCAACACCTGGGCCGGGGGCAGCGTTGGGGCCGGTTCCTGTTTCACAACCGCCGGTCGTTTGGTCTTTTTTGAGTTTTTCTTCTTGCTGGCGGCGTCTGCGGCGGTGACCAGGGCGAGGGTCAGGGTCAGGGTGAACAACAGGTATATGCAGGTGCGCAGGTGTCTCATGCCATCCTTTTTAATTCGTCCAGCAGGTTCAAGGCTTCAAGGGGAGTCATAGCAGAAATATTCAGTTTTTTCAACCGTTCCCGCAGCAGATCGCCCTGGGGTTCGAACAGGGTGTACTGGCGGGACTCCTTCTTGGGCGGGTCGATCCGGCTCTTGGCCAGCCTTGGCGCACCCTGTTCAAACTCGCCTTCCTCCAGGGTTTTCAACACCTCGCGGGCCCGCTCGATTAGATCCACCGGCATGCCGGCCAGCCGGGCCACCTGGATGCCGTAGGAGTGTGAGGCGGCGCCGGGTACGATGGTGCGCAGGAAGATCACCTGGTCGTTCCACTCCTTGACCGCCACAGTCAGGTTGGTGATCCCTTCGCGGGTAGCGGCCAGGTCGGCCAGCTCGTGGTAGTGGGTGGCAAACAGCGTACGGGCCTTGCAGCGGTTGGTATCGTGCAGGTATTCGGCCACGGCCCAGGCGATGGACAGGCCGTCGAAGGTGGAGGTGCCGCGACCGATTTCGTCCAGCACCACCAGGCTCTTGGGGGTGGCGCTGCGCAGGATATGGGCGGTCTCCATCATCTCCACCATGAAGGTAGACTGGCCCCGGGCCAGGTTGTCGCCGGCCCCCACCCGGGTAAAGATCTGGTCGGCGATGCCGATGGTGGCAGCCGTGGCCGGCACGAAGCAGCCGATCTGGGCCATCAGGGTGATCAGGGCCACCTGGCGCATATAGGTGGATTTACCGGCCATGTTGGGGCCGGTGATCATCAGCAGCTGGTGCTGCTGCTGATCGAGGAGGGTGTCGTTGGGCACAAACCGTTCGCCCAGGTTCATCGCCTCCACCACCGGGTGGCGCCCCTCCGTGATCTCAAGCAGGTCGCCGTCATTCACCTGCGGTTTGCAGTAGCTGCGCTCCACCGCCACCTGCGCCAGGGCCCGCAGCACATCCAGGGCCGCCAAGGCGGCGGCGGTGCGGCTGATACGGCCGCCCTGGGCGGCGGTCTGCTCGCGCACCTGCTGGAACAGGCTGTACTCCAGCTCGCAGATCCGGTCCTCGGCCCCCAGCACCTTTTCCTCATAGCTTTTCAGCTCTTCGGTGATGTAGCGCTCGCCGGTGGCGATGGTCTGGCGGCGGATATAGTCGGCCGGCACGCTGGCTAAATTTGCTTTCGTCACCTCGATGTAGTAGCCAAAGACCCTGTTGTAACGGATCTTGAGCGAGCTGATCCCGGTGCGCTCCCGTTCCTGGGCCTCCAGCCGGGCGATGAACCCTTTGCCCTCGCGGCTGATGCTGCGTAGTTCGTCCAGCTCAGGGTGGTAGCCGTCGGCGATGATGCCCCCCTCACGCAGCGAGAAGGGGGGGGTGGGGCTGATTGCCTGTTCGATCAGGGTGCGGATATCGCTAAGCGGGTCCAGCTGCCCCACCAGCTCTTGCAGCAGGGGCGCGGCGATTTCGGCTAACAGTACCCGGATCTGCGGCACCTGCTCCAAAGAGTCGTACAGGGCCCGCAGGTCGCGGCCACCGGCGCCGGCCAGGCTGACCCGGCCATTGAGCCGCTCCAGGTCGTGGACCTGTTTCAGCAGGTCGGCCAGCGGCTCCCGCAGGTCGGGCCGTTCGATCAGTTCTTCTACGGCAGATAAGCGTTGGCGGATCGGTTCTACCTGCACCAACGGGTAGGAGAGCCACTGCTTGAGCAGGCGGGCCCCCATGGCGGTGACGGTACGGTCCAGGCAGCCCAGAAGCGAACCGGCCTTCTTGCCGTCGTTCATGGTGGCGGTCAGTTCCAGGTTACGGCGGGTGGCCGGGTCCAGGGCCAGGTGGTCGTTCTGGCGGACGATGGTCAGATCCCGCAGGTGCGACAGTGAGGCGTGGCGGTTATCCTGCAGGTAGTGCAGCACCATCCCCACCGCCAGCAGCGCAGTTGGCAGGTCGGCCAGGCCCAGCGCCTCCGGGCTGGCCACGTTGAACTGGCTGCAGAGCAACTTGGCGGCGTAGTCTTTGTCCAGCACCCAATCCGCCACGGCAGCGCGGGGACGCTCACCCAACACCGCAATTAGTTCGGCCGGTGGCTCATGGCGCAGTGCTTCCGGCAGCAGCAGCTCGCGGGGCAGCACCGAGGCAGCCAGTGAGGCGGCGGCGCTCAGATTATCCAGTTCAGCGGCGCGGAATTCTCCGGTGGAGAGATCGAGCCAGGCAGCTCCCCATCGGCGTCCGTTTTCGGTCAGCGCCAGCAGGAAGGAGTTTTCCTCCGGCACCAGTGATTCGGCCTCGGTGACCAGGGCCGGGGTGACCACCCGCACCACATCGCGCTTGACGATCCCCTTGGCCTGTTTGGGGTCTTCCACCTGCTCGCAGACCGCTACCCGGTAGCCTGCTTCGATCAAGCGGGCGATGTAGGGCTGGGCTGAGTGAAACGGCACCCCGCAGAACGGAATCTCGTCGCCGCTGCCCTTGTTGCGGGAAGTGAGGGCGATATCCAGGATGCGGGAGGCCAGCAGGGCGTCCTCCAGAAACATTTCGTAGAAATCACCCATCCGGAAGAACAGGATACTCTCCGGGTGCTGGGCCTTGATCTCCAGGTACTGTCGCATCATGGGGGTCTGCAGGGATGAACTCATAGCGGTGTTAATACCATGCCATTGCTTGGCATTGCAAGGCAGGCAGGGACAGTGGTATAGTTTATTAGTTTTGTGTACCAAACTGCTACAGCACAAGGAGCATTTGTATATGGTGGATCAACGTAAGACCATCCAGACGGATGGCGGTGCAGACGTACCTGACCAGAACACCCGGGCCAAGATCATCGAAGCCACCGCAGCCCTGCTGAGCCAGAGCTGCCGCCATGCGGTCTCTATTCGAGATATCGCACGGGAGTCAGGCGCCAACAGCGCCCTGGTGTCCTACTACTTCGGTGGCAAGGAGCAGCTGTACGGCGCGGTGGTGGCCGAGCAGTTCGCCGCTTACGAACGCGAGGTGGTGCCGTTATTCAAGGCAGAGGGAGACATCCGCCGCAATATTACCGAGGCCTGCAAGGCCATAGCTGACTTCCATAAGCGACGTCCCTTCTGGCTGACGCTCTACCTGCGGGAATTGACCAACCCTTCGGCCTGTTATGAGACCGTGGTCAAACCCTGTATCGACAACGCCTCGCGACAGGCCACCGCCATGATCCAGGCCGGTATCGATCAGGGTATTTTCAGGCCTGGTATCAACGCCCGCTTCGTGGTGCAATCGCTGATCGCGTTGGTCAACTACCAGTTTATCAGCCAGCGGCTGCTGCGTGATCTGCGGCTTGACCCGGCTGACCAGGCCGACAGCTACGTTGATTTTGCGGTCGCAATGGTACTCAACCATATTGTTTCCAAATAAAATCAAAGGCGGAAGGAGTTGTAGCGATGCAGATTGTGATCCAGTACTGTGCATCCTGAGGTCAGCAGCAACTGGCGGCCGGTCTGGCCGCAGAGCTGGAAAAAAATGTTGAGGGGGCTCAGGTTACGATCGAACGTGGTCCCAAACAGAGTGAACTGGCGGTGTTGGTAGACGGGGAGCAGATCTTCTCCCGTCTGGAACAGATGCGCTACCCCGAGCCCCGCGAACTGATCGCAGCCTGTCGGGCACGGAGTTGAGAACGAATGAAGGCCGGGAGCGATCCCGGCCTTCTCAGTTGCGGGCGGGTGAGAGGGTGATGGCCTGATCCAGGCAGAATTCAACACACAGGCCGCAACCGGTACAGTTCAGCTGAAGGAACTCGGGCCGCTGCTTGCGGTCTTTGGTACGTAAGGCGCCGGTGGGGCAGCTGGCAACGCAGCCTTGGCAGGCGCTGCAGTTTTTACTGAAGGTGAGCTGGTGGGAGTAGTGTGTGGTGATCCATTGTCCTGGTTCAGTGGGCAGGGCGCGTAGGGTACGGTTCAGTAACTGACGACGTTCCGGTACCCGTTTTTCGGCATACTCACTGCGGTGATCCGCTGATTGCTGCGTGGCGTTGACCACGACGGCGGCGCTCTGAAACAGGACGCTTCGAAACGAGCTGAAAAAACTCCGCCGATTCAGCTGTTCTTGCTCCACGCGTAGTGCTACTTCGTCCTCCACCGTGCTGATCCGGCATTTCCCTTGGCCAGTTCCCTGGTCGGCAAGTCGGCGCAGCCGTTCCGTCAGACGATCCAGCATTGTGCTGTTGGGGCACTCCTGGCAGCTGCTCAGATTCAACTGCAGGGTTCCGGTCAGGCTGTGGACCAGGCTCAGCAGATGCTCGTCTGAGAGCCCACCCAGACAGGCCAGGGTGGCATTTGCAGAGGCATTGGTACGGCAACAGCCGAGTGTAGGTTTTTCTATCTTGCGCAGGGCAGCCAGGCAGGTGTCGAACGGCTGGTTGGTCTCCAATGCCCCTGAGGGGCAGACCGTGGTGCAGAGCAGGCAGCCGGTGCAGCGATTTGGGTCCACACGCAAGTGTTCATCAACACTGATGGCTTGTCGGGGGCAGATCGCCACGCAGCGACGGCAGCTGCTTTCGCTGTAACGATTGGGCAGACAGCGGGACTGTTCGATCCGCAGATCATCACGACTGCCACATGGTTGCGACGGCTGGTCAGGCATCGATAGCGGCCAGAAGTGCAGTGCTGTCTGCTGCAACAAACGCTGCTGTGCATTCGGCCAGCGCCATGTAGAACGGCGCCTCGCCATCCTCTATAATCGCCTGGCAAAACGGTGTCAGCCAGGGCGTCAGTAACTCGTTGATAAACCCCAGCTGGGTCGTTGCGAGCCGGGTCGCCTCGTCTTGGTTACCGGTTGCCTGCGCCTGCCGCTGCTGAAAGGCCAGGTAGGAAAGAAATTCCAGCTCCACTGCTATATGGTCCGGCAGTTCTGGGAAATCATCGGCCAGCTGCAGGCCGTGGGTCTGATAGACGGCAGCCACCTGTGCGGTTGAATCGCCCATCACAGTTTTTGTTTTGTCCAGCCAGACCGAGCCGTAGGGCGGGGCCACCAGCTTGAAGGGGCCCAGAAACAGGCGACTGTATTCGACCAGGAGCTCCTCAACGGGTGCTTTGTCGAGAATCTGTGTGGCTTTGCTGGCCTGTTGGGCTGCCTGCGGTGACAAATCGGCCAGCAGTTCGGCCAGCGCTGCACAGCAGCCTTCCTCGCGAAGGGCGCTGGTCGGGGCATAGTAACAGGCAGACAGCAGCCGGTAGGCATCTTCGCGGCTGCTGGTTGTAGGGACATATTTAGTCACGTTGCATCCTTGGATGGAAAGCGGGATGGGGCATGTGGCCCCACCCCGCCTGTTGCGCTACGGATTGGTTGCTATTGCCTCAGATCCTGGCCGATGGTTTGAAGGAGCGGATGTAGGCCACATTGGGTCGGGTCTTCTTCTCTTCCTTCAGTCTGAAGGCCTTAAATTTCTTCAGGGCTTGGGCCGGTGCGCTGGCGGCATCGTTCAGATCGCCGAAGATGCGAGCTTGCGAAGGACAGGCCGCCACGCAGGCAGGCTGATCACCCTTCTTTACGCGGTGCTCGCAGAAGATGCATTTCTCCGTCACTCCCACCTTGCGCACGCTGGCGTAGTCCGGGTGCTGGTAGTCATGTTTGTGCGGCGGCAGTGCCCCAGCCGCCTTGGCCGTTCCGGCGCCTGAGGCGGTGCAGCCTTTGATCAGCTCACTTTTGTCCTGATATTTGGGGTGAATTTCTCCCAGATTAGCGCTGATCACGCTGTACTGAGCTTTCTGTTTTTCCACATCCATGACGCTGTAAGGGCAGGCCTTCTGACAGCGCAGGCAACCGATGCAGCGCTCGTCATTGTGCATGGTGATGCCGTCCGGTGTCTTGAACATGGCCTTGGGTTTCACCGGGCAGGCCTTGACGCAGGGGGCGTCCGAGCAGTGGTTGCAGAGCACCGGTATAGTTGTGTATGTCGTGCGCGGGAATTTCCCTTCTTGCGTGCAGATGAAGTCGGCCCAGTTGAAGGTCTGGCCATCGGCCCGACCCTGAGTGTTGTTCTCGGTCTTGCAGGCCAGGGCGCAGGCGCCGCAGCCGACGCATTTTTGTAGATCAATCACCATTCCATATTGTTTAGCCATCGCTTAATCCCCCCTTTCCTAGGCCTTCTCAATCTTGACGCCGGTAAAGCCGCCGTTACGTGCCGTGGAGCCGCTGAGACGATCGTAATCGTCCGGCATCAACTCGTTGTTGTTGCCGCCGCGGGGTGTCTTGCCGTACTCCTTGGCCGCCACCCGACCGTAGGCCCAGTGACCCTGGCCGTAACACTTGGCCACGGTGCCCGGACGAACTCCCTCCCACAGCTTGGCCTTGCAGGTGATGGAGGCGGTGGGTGAAATCAGTTTGATGGTATCGCCATCTTTTATGCCCAGCTTTTTTGCATCTCTGGGGTTGATCTTGGCCACGTCGTCCCAGCTGACGTCGCCGGCGTCCAGCTTCTTGAATTCCTGGTACCAAGAGGTGTTGGCAGAGCGTCCTTCCCGGTTGAGACGGGATTTGTGGTCGATGAAGGTAAAGGGATACTCCTTCTCGCTGCCCCACCGTTTGGGCGTTTCATAGTGGGGGACAAAGACCAGCTCACCCTGGGCTTCGTAGCCGCTGCTCTTCAGCACGTCGTCGATGCTGGTCTTGTGCTTGGTAGCAAACAGGGTCAGCGTCTTCTTCAGGGTCTCGCTGTAAAACTCGAACTTTTTGGTAACCGTCTTGAACTTGCCCCAGTTTTTCTTGTAGGCATAGCGCTCCGAGTTGTAGATACCTTTCTTTCTGAACTCGGCCCAACCGGCTACCTTGTCCCCTTTCAGCGCCTCCTTACCGTTCCAGACCTTCTGGCTGGAGATGCGGGCGGCAATTTCGACGAATTCGGCAGCATTGCCCGGCTTTTGCTTGGTCTCCGGATCCTCAAAGGAGGCGTAGTAGTCGTACAGATTGCTGAAGCCGCGGGCTTTCAGCTTTTCAGCAAGCAGCCACATGACTTCGGTTTCTTCAGCTTTGACATCCCAGAGCGGCTTGGCCACCGGCTGCTGAATCGACATGTGACCATGCAGGTTGGCCATGTTGGTGACGATGGTCAATTTTTCGGTGGGGGCAAAGGTGGCTGGTAGCACAATATCGGCAAACTGCGACATCTCCGAGGCGTTGGTCACCATATGCGCAAAAAACGGTATGGTGGCAAGGGCCTTGTCCCAGCGATCGGCACCGGTGGCCGAGAAATTGAAGTTGTTCCAGGTGCCGATAAACACCTTAATTGCGCCAGGATTCTTGAGCAGCCCGTTCGCCACGTTATTGGTAACCACACCAGCCTTGGCGCTCTCGGTCACCTTACCGTCCTTGTCCTTCTTGGAGTCATAGCCACCCATGATAGCGGGCATATCCTTGGCACCGCGACCGTCCAGTTTTTTCTCCTTGCCAAACTTTTTGGCCACGTCGTCGATGAACGGATCCGGCGCCGGAAATGAAGTGCCAGGAGCGCTGGATGACTGGAACACGCCGCCTTCGGTCTCGATGGAGCCGAGGATGCCGTTTAAGGCATAGAC
>DFYU01000134.1 GCA_002383415.1 Geobacter sp. UBA4074 | reverse complement strand
CCGGCCCGCCGCAACGTGGCCATGACCGGCGAGATCACCCTCACCGGCCGGGTACTGGCCATCGGCGGCCTGAAGGAAAAAGTGCTGGCGGCCCACCGGGCCGGGGTCAAGACCGTACTGGCCCCCTCACGCAACCGTGATGACCTGGAGGATCTGCCGGACAACGTGCGGCAAGAGCTGGAGTTCCGCTTCATCGACGAGGCGGCCGAGGCTGTGGCGGCGGTACTGTAATGAAAGCATTGAAAAAGAAAAAGCAAACCGAAGAAATTCCGATTGTCGCCGAAGAAGAGCTCGTGTACGGAGCCCGTACACAGGGCAGACTTCCGCATAGCCACTGCCGGCCCAAGGTTATTGATTTATTCTGCGGAGCAGGCGGAATGACGCTCGGCTTCACCAAGCTTTGCGGTCATGGTTTTACCCCGGTCTGGGCAAACGATTTCAATGCCGATGCCGCAGCAACGTATAACCACAACTTCGGGAATCATTGCCATCACGGCGATATTGTGGATCTGTTGCAAAATCCTAAGACCCATATTCCCAAGGCGGACGTAGTCATCGGTGGGCCTCCATGTCAAGGTTTTAGTCTTCTGAACAAGTTTCGCGATGGCGATCCACGCAAGCAACTTTGGCGGCCATACATGGAAATTGTAGAACGCTCGGGCGCTTCAATTTTTGTTATGGAAAATGTGCCGCAGTTGCTGGAGTCCTTTGAGCATGGAGAGATTGTTGAGTATGCCCGTCTACTCGGATTTACAACTCGCTCAGCAAAGCTCTGTGCTGCCGACTACGGTGTCCCGCAAGTGCGCTGGAGAGCATTTATTATCGGTTGTAAGTTTGCCGACCCAGCGAAAGTTTTTCCACCCAAGAAAACTCATTTCAAGCCAAACAACGGGTATAGAAAGGCATTTTCAGAAGAGTTCGATGCATATATAGAAAACCCGCTAGAATGGAAAACCGTCAGAAACGCTATCGCCGACTTGCCCGATCCGACAGGTACTGAGATCAGAGATATACCCGGCCCTCTCGATTTACACTTTGGACGGATGCCGACCGGTAAGAGTCTGGAGCGGTACCGGGCGATCCCTGAAGAAGGAATGAATCGATTAGATTTATTAAGAAATGCACCCCACTTGACGCCTGAATGTTGGGTGCGAAAGAAGAGCGGCGGAACCGACCTGTTTGGACGCTTGTGGTGGGACCGGCCATCCGTTACCATTAGAACTGAATTTTTCAAACCGGAGAAGGGACGCTATTTACATCCGGTAAGCCACCGGCCGATAACCCACCGGGAGGCGGCAAGAATCCAAACCTTCCCGGACGAGTTTAAATTCTTAGGAACAAAAACCGAGGTCGCCCGCCAGATAGGAAACGCAGTACCGCCTCTGCTTGCCGCACGAATTGCAGATTGCGTGTACACACTACTCGTATCGAAAGAGGCATACGAATGCCGGACATTTTCAGCCGAGAACAACGCAGCAGAATTATGTCGCGTATATCGGGACGTAATACCGGGCCTGAGCTTATAGTCAGAAAACTGCTGTATTCGCTTGGATACCGATACCGTCTGCATGATGCTGCACTGCCCGGTAAGCCGGATATCGTTTTCCACGGAAAAAGAAAAGTCATCTTCGTTCACGGTTGTTTTTGGCACGGGCATATTGGATGTAAACGAGCAGGGAGACCCGCATCAAACCCATTTTGGGATAAAAAAATCGACCGTAACATCGAACGCGATCACAAAAACCAAGTGGACTTGAAGAATGCCGGTTGGTCCGTCTTGGTACTTTGGCAATGCGAGCTTAAAGACAGAGACAAACTGATACGGACAATTAACGAGTTTATGCTTGATATACCATGTGAATCAAATGGAGCAGCCCGGATGGCAACTACAGAACTTGCAGAACTGAGAAGAGAGTTCCATAGAAATATCTGCCGTGACATTTTGGGAAAACGCCCGAAAGGCACCTCACTTTCAAATGCCGATGACAGCAGCAAGACAAGCGTCGACCTTGCTCAAGGCATTGCTGATGCCATCGCCTTTCCATTGTGCCCCTCTCCACCTGCAGGTCAACCGGCAGGCTCCTTATTTACACGTCATACCATGGATTTTCTGGACAAAGCCTTTGCTTTACTGCGTCACCTGCGGCCGGGAAATTGGGCATTTTCTTCAAGCCAGGCCCGAACCGGCATAGCATCGTTTTTTCAGTATGAGCATCTTGCAGACCTGAAGCGAGTTCTTGACGAAAACACCGAGTTGAAAGCTGCTCTCGGAGGAGACTACTTCATCACGCCGGATATTATGGTGTATCGCAAGCCGCTTGCAGACAACGAAATCAACTCTAAAAAACAACTCGTTTCGAAATCGGCAAAAGCCCAAGGGGCAAAACATACTCCGTTACGTCAATCGAATTTCGACAAAGAGTTCACCTTGCTGCATGCCAGCATCTCATGCAAATGGACAATGAGAAGCGACAGGGCACAGAATACGAGGACTGAAGCTCTCAATCTGATTCGCAACCGGAAGGGCAGAACGCCGAACATTATGGCGGTCACCTTCGAACCGCTGCCAGCAAGAATAGCTTCTATTGCTTTGGGAACGGGCGATATCGACTGCACCTATCACGGAGCGCTATACGAACTCATGGATGCGGCGAAAAACAAAGAGCACCACGACGCTTTGGAGATGTTGCACATTTTGGTGGAAGGCAGGCGGCTGCGCGATATAAGCGACCTCCCTTTTGACCTTGCAATCTGATATGAAACTGGCCACCATCGACCGCGCCGCGATCCGCTTTCTGGCGGAACTGCAGGACTTCTTTGCCCTGAGCGGCCAGGCCCTGCGGCGTATTTTCCAACGCCCCTGGTACTACCGCGACTTTGCAATCCAGTTCGACAAGCTGGGCTTCGGTTCGATCATCATCTGCTTCCTGACCGGCCTGTTCACCGGCATGGTGATGGCACTACAGTTCATGATCCAGCTGAAACCGTTTGCCGCCACCAGCTACATCGGCGGCATGGTGGCGGTGACCATGATCAAGGAGCTGGGGCCGGTGCTGTCGGCCCTGATGGTGGCCGGTCGGGTCGGGTCGGCCATCACCGCCGAACTGGGCACCATGGTGGTGACCGAGCAGGTGGACGCCATGCGGGTGGAGGGGACCGACATCGTCCAGCGACTGGTGACCCCGCGGCTGAAGGCGATGCTGCTGGCCATGCCGCTGTTGGCGATCATGACCGACGGCGTGTCGCTCCTGGGGGGCTACCTGATCGCCGCCGGCTACGGCATCAGCCCCACCATGTACCTCTCCTCCTTCACCCAGTTTCTGTTCCCGATCGACTACTTNNCTGATCACCATGATCGCCTGCCACACCGGCCTGAATACCGGCGGCGGCGCCGAAGGGGTGGGGGCAGCAGCCAAACGGGCGGTGGTGGTCGCCTCGGTGACGGTGCTGATGGTGGACTTCTTCCTGGCCAAACTGATTGTGGTGTTCAGATAAGATGGCAACTGACGACCAGTGCATACGGATGGAACAGGTCTGCTACACGGTGGGCGGCCGCACCATCCTGACCGACTTCGATCTGCTGCTGGAACGGGGAGTCAACCGCACCATCCTTGGGGTGAGCGGTTCCGGCAAGACCACCATCCTCAAGCTGCTGCTGGGGCTGATCCACCCCCAATCGGGCCGGATCCTGATCAACGGCATGGAGATTACCGGCCGGCCCGAGGCCGAGTACCGCGAGCAGCGCAAGAAGATCGCCATCGTTTTCCAGGGGGGCGCCCTGTTCGACTCGATGACCGTCGGGGAGAACGTCGGCTACCGCCTGTTTGAGGAAGGCCGGCTCTCCGAGAGGGAGATTGAGGAGATCGTGCGGGAGAAGCTGCGTTTTGTGGGGGTGGAACTGGCGCTGAACCTCTACCCGGCCGAGCTGTCGGGCGGCATGAAGAAGCGGGTGGCCATTGCCCGTGCCCTGGCGGCCGACCCGGAGTACATCTTTTTTGATGAACCGACCACCGGCCTGGACCCGATCGGGGTCTACAACATCGTCAGCCTGATGCGGCGCTTGCAGGAGGCCGGCAAGACCACCCTGATGGTGACCCACGACCTGGCCACCGCCTTTGCCACTTCGCAGCGTTTTTCCTTGCTGCACGAAAGCCGGCTGGCCTTTGACGGCGACGAAGAAGCGTTGAAGGCCTGCCCGTTACCCAATGTGCGCGAGTTTCTGCAGCCAACGGATGCATCACTTTTTGTCTGAGACGGTGACCTATGGAACGGAGTAATCAGATCGGTTGGGCCCAGGTACGGGCCGGTATCTTTATCCTGGTGACCCTGCTGGTGCTGGCCGGGGCGATCCTGCTGATGGGCCAGAAGACCAAGCTGTTCACCCCTACCAACACCCTCAGCATCACCATGTCCAATGTGATCGGGCTCAAGGTGGGGGCGCCGGTCTGGCTGGCCGGGGTGGA